>JBBQRO010000010.1:0-50577 GCA_038214685.1 Acidimicrobiales bacterium | reverse complement strand
ATGGTCTGCTCGGCCAGCGCCTGGTCGCTGGGAATGATCGTGGTATGGATGCTGATCCCGCCGCGGAAAACGAGGCGATTGCGCTCGGCGTCGGTGCCGCCCAGGTACTTCGGGTCCTTCAGCAGCTGGTCGACGACGTGGCGGGTGAAGTAGTTGCTGCCCGTCACCTCGTCCGTCGGGGTGGGCGTGGGCAGAGGCTCGGCCTTGAGCTCCACGATCTGCTCGGGCGTGACGTGGCCCAGGCGGCCCATCCGATCGATGATCACGTCGCGCCGGTCCCGGGCCCCCTCGGGGTTGTTGAACGGATCCGCGCCCACCGGGTTGCGGATGAGCCCGGCCAGCAGGATGGCTTGGCCCATGCTCAGCTTGTCGACGTCGGTCTGGTAGTACCGCTCCGCCGCGGCCTGCAGACCGTAGGCGCCGTTGCCGAAGTACACGGTGTTCAGGTAGCGCTCGAGAATCTGGGTCTTGGTCATCTGCCGCTCGAGGCGGATGGCCAGGGAGGCCTCCTGCAGCTTGCGGTTGATGTCCTGCTTCGGATTGAGCAGCGCTGTCTTCACCAGCTGCTGGGTGATGGTGGATCCTCCCTCGGACACCTCCCCCGCTTCCAGGTTGGAGACCAGGGCCCGGGTCATCGCCCGCAGGTCGAGGGGCCCGTGCTCGAAGAAGCGCTCGTCCTCGGCGTCGAGCACCGCCGTGACCACGTGGGCCGGCACCGTGTCGATGGGGACCGGGAGCCTGTCCTCTTCGCCGTGGAGGTACTGCAGGATGCTGCCGTCGGCGGCGTAGAGCACCGACCGGGTGGCCAGGGGGGCCAGCTCGATCTTGGCCGCATCGGAGCCGGTTTCGCCGGCGGTGAAGAAGGCCTTGGCCTGATCGAGGAGAAGCGCACTGCCCAGGGCCAGTACCGCACTGGCGACGCCGACAGTGACCGCCAACTGCACCAGCACCCGCAGGGTCTTCCCGGCGTACCTGGCCACCGCGCTGCCGTCGGGGCTGGGCTCCGGCCTGAACACGTCGAAACGCTACTTCGGATGGGCGCGGTTGGTGGCGCACCACGGCAGGGAGCCTGAGCTGGCCCAGAGCAGCGCTAGCCCCACTCCTCGCCGAGCAGCGCCTCGAGTCGCTCCTTCCGGCGCGGCTTCTCGGTCTTCGGGGTCATCTTCGCCCGACACCGACCGGAGAGGCCGTGCAGCCACAGCGTGGTCTTGGCATCGTCGTCGGGCTCGCCGACGACCCGCGCGTAGCAGTCTGGACACCGATAGACCTTGCGGGTGACAGCTCTACCCGTCGACATCGACAGCTCGGGCCCTGCGTTGCGTTCTCATGTTCGTCCGGACACCAGGATACGCCCTCCCTGCAGTGAGGGGGCGGCGATACCATGGGCTCGCTAGAGTCCGGATCTCCGGCGTGGGTAGCCGGCTTGGGTCACGACGTCGTCAGCAACAGGATCGTCCGCAGGAACAAGGAGTCAGGAAGCATGACCAAGCTCAGCGACATCATCGCCAGGGGTACGTGTGCCCTTTGCGGCAAGGGTGTCCACATCGACAACCACGAAGGCCGCGTGGCCTGCAACGGCTGCAACATGGCCACCGACAACTGCACCTGCCCGCCCGAGCGGTAGTTTCGCGCCGCTCTAGCGGCTGTGGCACTGGAGTCATTCGACACTGTGCTCTAACATGACGCGATGCCCAATGGGGAGAACCGGGCGGCGCGCCGAGCGGTGGTTGAGTAGCGCGCCATGTCGGTGTTCCTCCTCCTCGGGCTCATCTGGGCGCTGGTGCTGGTGCCGCCCGCCGTGCGTTCCCACGCCGCCCGCAAGAAGGCCTTCATGGTCAGCTTCGGGCCGGGCCCCGGACAGGAGCCGGCGCCGCCCCGATCGGCGGCCGTCGCCCGCCGCCGGCGCATCGCCGGAGGACTGCTGATTGCCATGGTCGCCACGCTCGCCGTCGGCCTACTGCCGACGTTCCGGGTGCTCCTCATTGTCCACCTCTTCCTCGTCGACTCCTTCATCGCCTACATCGCCGTCTTGGCCCGCGCCGCCGATCGCGCAGCAAGGCCCAGCGCTCCTGAGCGCTGGCCCAGCCGCGCTGCCCGAACTGGCGCCGGTGCCCCCGGGCAAGGAGGCCCGAGACCCCTCAGGGCGCCCCCGGTCCTCGTCACGCCAGGGTGAGCAATCCGAGCTCGTAGCCGGCGACGTTGTACCCCACGTAGAACGGCTCGTCGAAGTACGGCTCAACGCCGAGGAGGGTGGTCCACCAGCTCCTGACTGTCGTGAGCTTCCCACCCGCCGGCTCACCTGAGGGTGAAGAGCACCTCCGATGCGGTAAGGCTGCCCTGTACCTGAAAGCGGAAGCCGGTGGCGCCGTCGGGGATTTCGAACACCACCAAGCCCCGGATGGCCTGGCCCGCCGGAATCGCGCCCTCGGGCGGCCCGGGCGTGATGTCGTTGAACGTGAGGTTGAACTGGCGATTACTGCCGTCGAGGAGATGGAACCCCAGCAACGACGAGAACTCTTGCAGCGTCGGCGTCGGATTGGCGACCTGAACGTCGACGGACACGAAATGCATGCCGGCCTGCGGGCGCAGGAACTGACCCGGGGGTTGAGGGTCGAGGAACCCGTAGACGGTGACGTCGAAGTCGCCCGTGCGAGCCGACTCGCCGACGGCAAAGGACCTGGGCGGAGCAGCCGCCGCCGACGGCTGACCGCTCGATCCCGGCTCGTCGTCGGAGCTCAGGCCCGCGACGGCGGCGACGACCACGACCACGGCGACGGCCAGGGCGACTCTGGTCCAGAGTGGCCACTCCCGACGCTTCCGGGCCGGTCCAGCCGGGGCCTGGTTCACGGGGGCCATGCCTGCCGTGGCGTGCTGGGCGGACGCCGGCGGAACGGGTGGCGTCTCGGCGGACATCGGATCGAGCAAGCGCTTCCGATCCGAGTCGACGACGTGCTCTGTCCAGTCCGACCCGTCCCAGTAGCGGCCGGCGAAGCGACCGATGGGGTCGTGCTTCCATCCCGGCGCCGTAGGATCGTTGACCTCTTCCGCCATTGGTTGGCCTCCTTGGGGACCGCCTGGATCCAACGGGTGGGCGCTGGGAATCGAACCCCCGACCCTTCCTTCAGGGATGATCGGCATTCCTTTCCGACTTGTGGTGAGGCGCCAACACCGCCTCTGAGCAGCAGTTTCCCCACCCGATGCTACCCGGCAACGACGGCGCCGACTCCGACGCCGCCGGGATCTTGATGGCCGCCTCAGTGCCCGTCACATCGGCCAGTTGGCGGCGAGCTTTGGCGACGGCGAGGGCGCCCCCGACTTGCACGGAGCGCACGACCTCGACGCGCGCAAGGGCGCAGGTCACGCGTTGGTCGTCGCGGTGGCGACGGAGGTACCGCCGAAGGGCCTCGGACTCCGCCTCCTTTTGCACCAGCTTCACGATGGCGGACGAACGGCGTCGGGCTCGCTCTGCAGATAGGCTTCGGTAAGTAGAAAGCAGAGAGAGTCGCAGGAGCACCATGACACTCGCGACCGTTGCCGGTCACCAGTACGAGTTCGATGCCACGATCGTTGAATCCGAACTCGAGCCGGTTGATCCCGAGCCCATCCACGAGCACTACGTCGTTGTTCGCGGTCGCCGGTTCCCGCCCAAGCAGGTGCTGGCCGTCATCACCGGTCTCGACCGGGCGGACTTCACGACCCACCAGGCTCGGGCCATCCTTCGCCGTCTCGGTTTCGGCGTGCATCGCCGCAGTCAGCCTGCCGATCCCGGTGCCGCCAGCACCTCTGGTCGGAGCGCCAGCGGGAACAGCGGGCACCTTGACGCCCACATAGGGCGCTGGGTTGCCCAAGCGGGCTCTGAGATCCTGTACGTCGCCGAGGACCCCGAGTCCGTCACGCACTGGCTTCGCCGCCATGGGAAGCGGGCGAGGGTCTGGCGCGTGCCGGCGAACCCGGGCGAGACCGGTTCGGCACTGTCGGGCCCGTGATCGTTCCCTATACCGAGCTGCCTCACGCTGCCGGACCAGGGTCCCGTCCGCTCCTGGACCTCAGCTTCGGCGATGTCGAGGATGTCTTCGTGCCGTGCTTGGTCGACAGTGGCGCAGTGCAAACGCTGGTTCCCGATTGGGTTGCGAGCGACTGCGGAGTCACGCTCGACCACGTGCCGCCGGCAACCTTCGCCGTCGGGGGCGGATCCACGCAGGCTCGTTTCGCGACGGTCCGGCTTTCGACGGGCGCATATACCTGGGAGGCAGCGGTGGGGTTCTGCGACCCGTGGCCGTACGCGTGGGGTCTGCTTGGCCACGCATCGTTCTTCCGGTTCTTCATCGTGACGTTCAGGGCGGCAGACTTCGAGCTCGAGTTGGTCCCGATCGACGAGTAGCTGCCGGGTGCTGGCTCGGTAGGCGATTGTCGACCACCAGGCGCTGGGTGGCCCTCTTGGCTCGCCGCCGGCGCTCCACCGGCGTCCGGGGCACGCCTCGCCGATTTCAGGGAACGACCGAGGCTCGGTGAGCGTCGAACTCGCAGGATCGAGAGCCGAACCCGGCCTCCCTTGACGAGAGGATGCCCATGGCGGTGAACGTAGGTTCCGGTGCACGGCGGCGCAGGGCGCAGGCGGCAGTTGTCCTGGCGGTGGCGCTGGCCGCGGCCGGCGTGGTCGGCACCCCGTCGCCGGTCTCTGCGTGCAGCCTGGTGCAAGGGCCACCTTCCACTCCGGAGGAGCATCTCGCCCGAACCGACCTGGTCTTCGAGGGCCTGGCGGTCGCAAGCCGCGTTGAGCAAATCGGAGCGTCGAGTTTTGACCACACCGTCTGGACCTTCGTCGTCGATCGGGCCGTCAAGGGTTCTCCCGGCCTGCAACAGGAGGTGGCGGGCACCGCCCGCCCACGGCCAGGGGCCGGGGGCTGCGACTTCACCTTCCAGGTCGGCGTCCGGTACCGGGTCTACGCCTTTGCGCAGGGCGACGGCTACACGACCAGCCTCGGCTCCGGCACGACCCGGCTGGGAGAAGAACCTTTTGATCGTGGTGATCGACGTGAGTTGCAAGGCCCAGCAGTTCCGTTCCTTTTTGACCCGGCCTGGGCGACGCCCTCCCGCCTCCCGGCGGACGTTGCGGGCATCGCCGCCGGCGTGCTCGACCGGACCGGCTGAATGGGGCGCATGTTCCGCAAGCCGGGGACAGGGGACGGCCCGCCGAAGCCTGGCCCGGTGGTCCCGGCCAACGACAGGTAGCGTCTGACCTGCTGTTATGGACATTCGGTGGGCGCTGAGGGACTCGAACCCCCGACCCCTTCCTTGTAAGGGAAGTGCTCTAACCAGCTGAGCTAAGCGCCCCGACAACGCACGCGAGGCTACCGGGCCGATTCTTGGTCGCCGGGAAGGGGCCTCCCCGGCTACTGCGGAGGAAAGGTGCGCCCGAGCTGAATGAGTGCGGACGCGGCCTCGGGCAGCAGGCTGGGAAGTCCGTTCGGTGGGAACCAACGGGCGTCGCTTATCTCAGGTGAGTACGCGCTCCGGTCCGGTCCGGCCGATCCTGGGGCGAGCCGGGCGCTGAAGACCACGTCGACCCGGCGCATCGCCGTGTCGATGACCACGACGGGCAGCCCCTGAAGCTCCACGTCGATGCCCAACTCCTCGCGCAACTCGCGTCGCGCCGCGTCGGCCGGCTCCTCCCGCCGGCCCATGAGACCCCCGGGAAAGCCCCATCCGTCGCCACGGTAGGACTGGCGTACGAAGAGCATGTGGCCGTCGGCCCGCTCGACGACGCAGATTGCGCCGACGTGGAAGGACGGGGTGCCCCGCCGGATGAGGAACATTCGGGCGGCGGGGGGCAGGCGCTTGTAGCCGGCGAGCAGGATGGTTTGGGTACGACGGGCCGGTGGCACGGAATTAGTAGCGCCCTGCTACGCCACGGTGGCCGGCACCGGGAACCCGCGGCGGGCGGCCAGAGCCTCGGCCAGTAGCTCGGGCGTGGCCGCGGCCACCGGCACCCGGCGGTCGGTCCAGCCCAGGACCACCAGGTCACGGCCCGAGGCCTCGGCCACCGAGGCCCCCGCCTCCTGGCAGACCAACATGCCGCCCAGGTAGTCCCACGGGGCGTGGGCGTGGTTCGAGCAGTCGATGTAGGCGTCGAGTTGGCCGCAGGCCACGGCGCACAGGTCGAGGGCGGCGGCGCCCAGCGAGCGCATCTGGCGCCAGCCCATGTCGACCGGCGGATAGCCGGTGAGGCCGAGAACCGCGTCGCCCAGCCGGATGCACGACGTCGGCCCGGTCGGCACACCGTTTCGCAGCGCCCCGGCGCCACGCACTGCCTCGAAGCGCTCGCCGGTGGCCTGGTTGATCACCAGGGCCGCCCGGGCACCCCGATGGTCGACTGCACACAGGCTGGTGGCGAACCACGGGATGCCCCGGGCCGCATTGGTCGACCCGTCGACCGGGTCGAGCACGACCACCACGTCGCGGCCGGTGTCGTGGGGCCCCGTCTCCTCGCTCAGCACGCCGAGGCCGGCCCCCTGCAGAACGTCGAGGGCGGCTCGGTCGGCCACCAGGTCGGAGTGGTACTGACCGGGCCGGGTGCCGGCCGGGCCCCAGTCGCCCAGTTCGTCGAGCGCGGTGCGGACGGCGGCGGCGGCCTCGGAGAGCACGGCGAGAAGCACGTCGTCGGTCACCTCTGAGAACGCTACAGCGGTTCTGATCCACGGCCGGCGGCGGCAAACCCGCCGCCATCCCCTACGCTCGACCCGTCCGTGGATCCCTTCCCAGGAGGTACTGCTTGGCCGCCATCGACGTGGCGGGGTACGTCGCCGAACTGAAGGACCACGCCGTGGACCATGGCTTCCATGTCCACGACGAGCGGCACTTCGTCGAGACGTACTCGCTCCGCCAGGTCTGGGAGGTCGACCTCCATCCCGAGGAGGGGTGCGGCGGCCCGCTCGACCTCCATCTTGCTCTCGAGGTCGAGCCTCGGGTGCTGCTGGCGTTCGAGGACGTGGCCGCCAATCTGCCCGACGACGACGAGCCGCCGGACGAGTTCTCATTCCCGCTCACCTTCACCTGGGCACTGCCTCCCCTGCCCAACGGGCCGGACCTGCTCGTACTGGCCACCGACCTGGCCGGCGTGGGCGGGCCCGAGCTGCCCCTGGAGGTCTCCGCCATCGACTCCTTCGGCTCCGTCACCGACGCGCCGGAACGCAGTCTCACCATCGTGGCCCGCCAGCAGGTCTCCCTGGCCAAGGTGTGGGCCGGCGAGGAGCTGCTCTGCGACCTGCTCGACCGCTGCCTGGCCGTCAGCCGCTTCCTGCTCGAGCGAGCCACGACCTGGGGCGTCTGAGGCCTTTTCGAGAAAGGCCTTGACACTCGGCGGCGTTCTCCTTACAGTGACCCTCGGAGTCCCAAGGGGGCAACCTGGAAGCCAGCTCTCGGGCTGGACAAAGGGAATCTTCCTCGGGGCTCCATCTTTTCGCGCCCGCCCGGATGGCGAAATCGGCAAACGCGATGGTCTCAAACACCATTGCCCGCGAGGGCTTGCGGGTTCGATTCCCGCTCCGGGCACACCGCCGTCGCTCGAACCCGAAAAGGGCCCGGACCGCGACGGTCCAGGCCCCTTCGGCTTTCGTCCTCGACGTCACACCGCCGCACGGTGTGGCGTTCCCGCCAGAATGCCGCTACCCGCTCAGGCGCCCTTGCCGTGGGGCTGATCGGGCCGGGTCAGCCAGGCGTACGCCTCGGCCAGGTCAAGGGCCTGCGACGCGTTGTCCGTGGTCACCTTGCCGGTTCCCACCTGTACATCGATGGCCTGGAGCACCGCCAGACGGGTGTTGATCCAGGCCTGCTGAAGTTCCTCTTCGGTTGCCATGGGCGGACTCTATGCGCCTGGGGCGCATGGCACGCGCCTCGTGGTCGAGCGACCGCCCGGCCGGTAGGTCAAGAATGACGCTTGAGCGGCCGCTGTGATTGCGACGCTCGCACTCAGCCGGAGGACCGTGGCTCCGGAGAATCGTTTCGGGGTACCGTTCCCGAGGTGAAAGTCACTCCCCTCAAGACCGCCGTCCTGGTCCCGGGCGACGACATCATCGAGGTGGCCCAGGCGGCGCTGGATGTCGCCGGGTTGCGCCCCGAACCGTCGGACATCCTGGTCATCTGCGAGTCTCCCCTGGCCATCACCCAGGGCCGGATCATCGACATCTCCGATGTCCATCCCGGCGTGCCGGCGCGGGTGCTGTGCCGCCTCTTCGACTTCGACAGCAGCCTTTGTAATCCCTACGCCTTCCAGGTGGCCGTGGACCTGGTCGGCCTGCCCCGGATCCTGCTGGCCCTCACCGTGGGGGTTCCGAGCCGCCTCCTACGTCGTCGAGGCGACTTCTACCGGATAGCCGGCCGGCAGGTGGCGTGGATCGACGACATCCCCGGGAACCTGCCGCCGTACACCCAGGACATCGTCCTCGGGCCCGACGACCCCACAGGTGTCGCGTGCCGGGTGGCCGCCACCCTCGGCTGCGGGGCGGCGGTCGTCGATGCCAACGACCTCGGGCGGGTGGAGATCTGCGGGGCGTCGCCGTTCATCGACCGCGACGTGCTGCTGGAGGCCATGCGACCCAACCCTCAGGGCAATGCCGACGAGCAGACACCGCTCGTCCTCGTGCGGGCGTCCTGATCGAGTGAGATTCGTGCGAGGCCTGGCGAAGGCGACCGGGGTCGCCGGGATGGCCGGGACGGCGGGGTGGTTCGCCCTCGCTCGGGCCCAAGGGGACAGCGAGATGGGCTACGGCCCGTCGACCGTGATCGAGACCACCGAGGGAACCGTCCATGCCGAGGTTGTGATCGTCAATCGGGGGCGGGAGGCTGGTGTCATCCGGCGGGTGGACGGTCGCCTCGTCGAGGGCCCGCAGAGTCGGATCCTGGTCACCCGCAAGGACAGTCAGCCGCCCGAACGCGGCTGGTGGGTGTCCAACATCCTGCGGCCCGGGGAGACCTGCGTGGCCGAGATCGACGTCGAGCTCGCCGATTCCGGCCCAGGCCCGGTCATCGTGGAGCTCGATCTCCACGAGATCGGCCGACGGCTGCTCGTCCACCGGAAGACGCTTCTCACGCTTCCGGCCGGCGTACCCTCCCACTGACCTACAGGTGCGGCTGCACCTGCGCCCTCAACCACCGGTGGAAGTGAGCCATCCCGTTCTCGAGCGGCTCCTGATAGGGCCCGACGTCGTCGAGTCCCTGCCGCCAGAGCGCCCGGCGGCCCTGGTCGATGCGCTCGACGATGAAGCGGTCCTCGGCCGCGCTCTCATCGTAGGCAGCCTGATGGGCCTGCACGATGTCCGGGTGCTCGGCCAGGACGTCGGACGGGTAATAGAGGTCCACCACATTGACGGTGGACGACGAAGATTCGGCCACCAGGAACGAGACGGCCAGTGCCTCCGGGTACCACTCGAGCATCACATTGGGGTACAGGCAGAACCACAATGCCGCGTGCCGAGGCGGGCGACCCCGGAGGGCGGAGACGAGCCGCGTGTAATGCCGATAGGGCTCCGACGCGGCCGACAGATCCTCCTTGAGCGACATCACCTGGTTCGACCAGGTTTCGCCGAACTCCCAGTCCGACGGTTGGAATGCCTTGCAGTCCACATAACCCTTGAGCCCGCTGTGGGCCGGCTCGACGTGGTAGAGCTCGAGGTAGATCTCGAGGAATGTCTTCCAGTTCACCGGGTACCGGTCGACGACGGTGCGCTCGTACACGTAGTCGGAGAAATCGAACTCTTCGGCCATGGAGAAGCCGGCCAGCTCGCCGGCGATGTCGCGGGGGCCCTCGAACAACAAGCCGTTCCAGGCTCGGAGAGGCCGACGGTCCAGGTCTCGACAGGGATTCTCGGCGAAATGGGGTGCCCCCCGCTGCTGGCCCTGCAGGTCATACGACCAGCGATGGACGGGGCAGACGATGTTCCTCCCCTGGCCCCGGCCATCGAGCATCACCGCCTGGCGGTGCCGACAGGTGTTGGAGAGCAACTCGACGCCGCCGGGGTTGCGAACCAGCATCCACGCCTGGTCCTTCCAGTCGAGGACGTGATAGCTCCCCACATCTGGGGCCATGGAGCCCTGGCCGACGTACCCCGGGCCGGGGCCGAACACATGCTCGCTCTCCAGGGCGTGAATCGCCGGGTCGACGTACCAGCCGACCGGCAGTTGATCGCCCACCTCGCCCAGGGCCGGCCCCGTCACTCGCGGACGACCTGAATGGTGTCAAGGGCAGGGTCGCGAGGTCCCACGATGCGGCAGCCGGCTTCGACCTGCAGGGCCAGGTATTCGACAAGTTCGGCGGTGAGGCGCTCACCCGGTACCACGACAGGGATGCCGGGCGGGTAGCTGGCAGCCAACTCGGCGGAGATGCGCCCGACCGACTCCGCCAGCGACACCCGTTCCTGAGGGGCGTGGAAGGCCTGTGTCGGGCTGAACACCTGCTCCGGGAGATGGACCAGGCCGCTCTCGAGGAACCCGGCGACGGGTGGGGCGGGATCGTTCAGCTTGTCGGCGATGGCGAGCAGGGCGCTCGTGAGGCGCTCCACCGACGACCGGTCGTGCCCGATGGTGACGTTGGCCAGGACGTTGGCAAAGTCCGACATCTCCACCGAGACGTCGTAGGAATCGAAGAGGATCCGGTCCACCTCGTAGCCGGTGTGGCCGGTCCTGACCACGTTGACGCAGAGCCGGGTCGGGTCGACGGCCTGCACTCCGTAGCTCCCGATCAGGCGCTTGTCGATGCACGACAGGCGCGGGTGCTCGCTCAGGACGCTGCGGGCCTCCTCGGCCAGGGCGATCGTCTGGTGGAGCAGCATCTCGCCCTCGGTGGCCATCTGCATGCGGGCCACGTCGAGGGAGGCATAGAGCAGGCAGGAAGGGCTGGTGCTGAGCAGCAGCTTGCTCACCACCTCGACGCGGTCCTTGTCGATCAGCGGACCCTGCACGTGCAGCATGGACGCCTGGGTGACGGAGCCGATCAGCTTGTGGGTGCCGGTGACGGCGGCGTCGGCCCCCAGGGCCAGGGCGTGGGCGGGAAGGTCGTGATGGAACGGCAGGTGCGGGCCCCATGCCTCGTCGACCAGAAGGGGCACGCCGTGGCGGTGGGCCACCTCGGCGATGCCGGCCACGTCGCAGCACGTTCCGTAGTACGTGGGCGACACGATCAACACGCCCTTGGCCTGCGGATGGGCGGTCAGGCCCGCCTCGACGCTGGCCGGCGTCACTCCATGGGCGATGTGGCTGGCCGGATCGAGCTCGGGTGGCAGGTACACGGGACGGGCCCCGGCGAGGATCAGGGCGGAGACGATGGCCTTGTGGGTGTTGCGGGACGTGAGAATCACGTCGCCCGGGTGGCAGACGCTGATGACCATGATCTGGTTCCCGCTGGTTGAGCCGTTGACCAGGAACCACGACCGGTCGGCTCCGTAGGCCGCCGCCGCCAGCGCCTCGGCCTCTTCCAGGGCCGAGCCGTGCACGCCGTCGAGAGTGCCCAGCCCCGTGCACAGGTCGAGCTTCAGCGTTTCCGACCCGAAGATCTCCCCGAGCAGCGGGTGCGATCCTCGGCCCTGGATGTGCCCGGGCGTGTGGAAGACCGAGCGGGGGACGGACGCGTACTCTTTCAGTGCCTCGAAGTACGGCGCCCGCCGCTGGTCCAGCGCCGCCTGGTCGGGCCGGTTGCCGGCGATCATCGTGGAAACCCTACTCGGCGCCTCCGCCGCTTCCGGGGATCCACCGGAGCGCTCCCCGTGCCATCCGAGGGCCTCCAGGAGCATGCCGCCGCGGCGGCGGGGAAGGCGCTGCGGATACCCTGCCACGGTGGACGCCGACCTGCTGGGCCTGTTGTGCTGCCCCCGCGACCAGGCCGCGCCGCTGCTCGCCTCGGACGACTCGTTGTCGTGCCCAACCTGTGGTGCGACGTTCCCCATCGTCGACGGCATCGTGGTCTTCCTCGACGCCCAGCAGCTCTCAGAGTCCGAAGAACGTGAGAAGGAGTTCAGGGGCGCCGAGAGCGCAGAGTACGACGACCTGTACGCCGGCTACACCGACGCCGTCGAGGTCCCGTCGGTGATGCGCCGGGTGGGCCATCCGGGGGGGCCCGTGCTCGACGCAGGCTGCGGTACCGGCCGGATCACCGAGGCCCTCATGGCGCTGGGGCAGCCCATCGTGGCCATCGACTACAGCGACGAATGCCTGCGGAGGATGCTCAGCCGCTGCGGGGGGGCTCGGGTGTTGGCCGTGCAGTCCGACCTGCGTTCCATCCCGGTGCGCTCGGGCGTGATGGCCGCCACCACCTGCATGGAGGTGCACCAGCACGTACGGGACGCGGACCGCCCCCGCTTCGTCTCCGAGCTGGCCCGGGTCCTCGCTCCGGGCGCTCCCCTCGTCATCTCGACCTTCAACTACAACGTCGTGTTCCGCGCCTGGGCACTCATGGGCAACGCCGGGGCTCGTCGAGGCGAGCACGTGCTCGGCAACGACTACCCCTACCGGCGGTTCGAGCGCGACGAGTTCGCCCGGGAGCTGTCCGCGGCATTCGATGTGGAGGAGCTCACGGGCATCCGCAACATTCCGGCCCGCAGTTTGGCCCAGGCCATCCGTCGGTTGGGCGCCGATCGGGCCGGCGACAGGTTCCAGCGGTACATGACCGAGCGCGGACGGCGTGCCGACCACTTCCTCGAACGCACCCCCGTGGCCCGGGCCCTCGGCTTCTTCTGGCTGGCCAGAGCGGTCAAGCGAGCCGAACCGGCGAACGGGCCGGCCTAGGCCCGGAGACGCGCCGCCTCATCGTGCTCCCCGACAACCTGACGCACGACGCCCGTCCCTGATGCCCACGTTCTCCGTCGGCGGCGACGTTGCGGCACGCCATCCCGATATCCTGGTGGGCGGTCTCGTCGCCTCCGACCTCCGGGCCGCGGCCGCCCGCGTCGCCGGTCAGCCCTTTCCCGAGGACACGGCCCGCGCCCTGGTGAGCCAGGACGTCACCATCGAGCTGGTCGCCGACCATCCCCTCATCCGTGATTGGCGCACGGCCATCGCCGCCTGCGGCCTCAAGCCCTCCACCTGGAAGTCCAGCCCCGAGCAACTGGCCCGCCGAACCTTGAAGGGCGGCCCGGTCCGCACCGGCCTGGCCCTCGTCGACCTGTACTGCGAGGTGGCCACCCGCCACCTGGCCCCGCTGGGCGGCTACGACGTGGAGCGGCTGCCGCCCGAGCCGATCGAGCTGCGCCTGGCCCGCCCCGACACCGACACGTTCGTGCCTCTCGGCGGAGGCGACATGCCGATGACCGACAAGGTGGCGGTCTACGCCGCCGGATCCACTGTGCTGTGCTGGGCTTACAACTGCCGGGACTCCCGGGAGACGTGCCTGACCGAGCACACCGACACCGGCCTCTTCCTGGGCGAGGCCGTCACCACGGTCCAGCACGCGGCGTTGCGGATCGCACTCGCCGATCTGGCCGGGCGACTGGCCACCGTCGGGGCGCAGGTTGGGCCCGTGGTGTTCGCCGACGCAGAGCACCCGGACATCACCATCAAGTGAGCGGCGTAGTACCGCCGCCGGTCAGGCCAGAAGCGATGCGGCCAGCGGGCGGAGCGCCCAGACTGCATCGGAACCGGGGGCGTGGTCGATCGGTGAGGCGCCGGCCCGGTCGGCGGCCGATACGGCACGGTCGTCGGGGAGCACGATGTCGGGCTCGACGCCGAGCCACTCCCGGATGGCCTCCAGGTCCTCGGGGCCGGCGACCTTGTTGGCTACCACGACGCGACGGGGGATCCCCTTGGCCTCGGCCATGTCGAGCAGGCGCCGGCCGACCTCGGCCGAGCGGGGATAGGGCTCGACGACCACCACCAGCGCGTCGATCTGGCTCTTGTCGCCCCGGGCCACCGTCATCACTCCCCCACCGAGGTCGACGATGACGACGCGGCCCGGCTTGTCATCGAGTGCGGCGAGCAACTGCCCGGCCGAGAGCCCGCCTCAGCCGGGGCGGAACTGGTCGAACTTGCGCACCTGCACGATACGGAGATGCTCGCCCGCTTCGGCGGCGAAGCGGTCGACGATGTCCTCCATCGACGACGACACGGCCGGCCCGTCGAGGAGGAGCGTCTCCCTCGCCCCGATGAGGCCGTAGGTGCCCTCCATACCCAGGCCGAGGGAAATCCCGAGGTTGGGGTTCTCGTCGGCGTCGACGGAGAGCACCTCCCTCCCGTCCTCGGCCCACAGTCGGGCCAGCACACCGGCCACGGTGGTCTTTCCAGACCCGCCCTTGCCGGCAACGGCGATCTTCGTCACGTTGAGTCTCCTCCTCGGGTTCCGGTCAGCGACTGGCGGCGTCGGGAAGTGGCACTTCGGCATTGGCCGCCTCGTACAGCCGGTCGGCCAACCCGGACACCGCTCGCCGCGCCGGCGTGTCGCGGTCGAGCGTCACCACCGGCTGGGCACGGCGTTCGGCCTGCTTCACCGCCGGGTCGAGCGGGACCGTGGCCCATATGGGCACACCCAGCCTGTCCAGCTCGGTGGTCAGGTAGGCCTCGTCGGCGGCGGACTCGACCTTGTTGGCCACGCCGACCAGCCGCATACCCGGCGGCCACTGGCCCATGCCCACGAACCGGCGGGCGGTCAGCACCGACTTGGCGAAGGGCTCGACCACCACCACGGCGATCCCGCTGGTTCCCACCATCCCCCCCGCCACCTGGAGCGTGCCGCCTTGGAGGTCGATGATGACCCACCCGCCTTCGTCGTCGAAGGTGCGCGACACGGTGTTGAAGGCCACCGTGCCCGACCACCGGTCGAGGAAGCTCTCCCGCCGGAACTCGAAGTCCTTCAGGGTGGCATCGGCGTTGCCGACCTGCAGGAACCGCACTCCGCCGGGGCTTTCCCGGGAACATCGGTCGACGATCTCGGCCGGGCTGCCGTCGAGACGCCACCCCCCGTTGTCGCGAAGGGCCGTTCCGGCGAGGAACCAGTCGTCGGTGGGGGTCACGCCGAGCACCTGGGCCAGGCCCGGCACCGTGTCGGCGTCCATCGCCACCACCCGCTGCCCACGGGCGGTCAACTCGGCGCTCAGCAGGCCGGCCAGGCTCGACTTGCCGGAACCGCCCTTTCCCAAGAACACGACCCGCACGAGAGAAGACCGTAGGAGGAGGGGCGGTCGGGGTCAAGGGGACCAGGGAAACGTTTTCGGGGTTCCCGGCGTTGTAGACATGTGACGGGCAGACGCCCGTCCACATAGGAGGACTTGACCGTGCGTACGAGCAGCAATCCCGCACTGACCCGGAGCCCCGCCTTCGGCGAAGAACGTCTCCGGACGGGCGACCCGCTCGAGGAGGCCTACTCGGGCCGCAGCGCCACCCCCCGGGACACCGGTCGCATGACGGTCGACGACGTGGTCAACCGTACCGGCCTGCTCCTGGCCATCGCCTTCGCCACCGGCGCCGTCACCTGGGTACTCGGCCTGGGTGCGCTGACGTTCCCGGCGGCGATCGTCGGGCTGATCCTCGGCCTGGTGATCATCTTCAAGCAGATCATGAGGCCGGGCGTGATCATGGCCTACGCGGCCATCGAGGGCGTGTTCCTCGGCGGCATCAGCCAGTTCTTCGACTCCCGGTACCCCGGGATCGTCGTCCAGGCCGTCATCGGCACCGCGGCCGTCGCCGGCGGCGTGCTGGCCCTGTACAAGAGCGGGCGCATCAGGGTGACCCCACAGTTCACCAAGATGGTCGTCGGGGCCACGATCGGGTTCTTCGTCCTCATCATGGTGAACCTGGTCGCCGGCTTCTTCACCGACGGGGGCCTCGGCCTCCGGGAGGGCCCGCTGGGCATCGTGGTCGGCCTGTTCGCCATCGGCCTAGCCTCCATGAACCTCATCCTCGACTTCGACCTGGTCGAGAAGGGTGCCCGGTCCGGGTTGCCCACCCGCTACGGCTGGTTCGCCGCCTTCGGGATCATGGTCACCCTGGTCTGGCTCTACATCGAGATCCTTCGCCTGCTGGCCATCCTCCGGGGCAACGACTAGTGCTGGTGTCGATAAGTACAGCGGTGTAACTTTCAGGGCAGTCCGCTCCCTGGTCGTAGCGGAGGTCGCCCGTGTCTCGTCGGTCGCCATTCGTTGTCACGTTGTCGTGCAAAGGACGGGGCGCCCGCGACCCCGACTTCGCCGCCACGGCGGCCCGGGTCCTGGACCTTTACGCCCGCGTGTGGGGCGGGGTTCAGCTCGGTCCGGACGACTGATCTCCGCGGACGAGAAGTCCCAGCTCCAGGCGCTGGCGGTGCCCACGAAGCTGGTGATTCACCACTGCTCATGGAGGAGGTACCCGACGGAGGGTGATACGGGTCCAGGTGCCGACGTGGAGGTGGTCGCCGTCGTGCAGGCGAACGGCGTCGCCGGGCTGGATGGGTGCGACCGCACCTCGCACCAAAGTGCCGTTGGTCGACCCTTGGTCGACGACCACCCAGCCGTCGCGGTTGAGGCGCAGGATTGCGTGGCGGCGGGACACCCCCGGGTCCGGCGGCGCCTCGCTGAGGTCGATGGCGGGGAAGACGCCCTTGGAGTCGCTGCGCCGGCCGATCAGGATCTCGTTCGAGGTCAGCGGCACCTCCCGCACCTCGGCGTCGGTGGGGAAGGTCACGGAGTCGTCGGGGTTCTCGGCCTGGTTGGACTCGAAGTACCCGTGGTCGGCCGAGACCACCGCGACCCACTTGGCCGTCACCGCCTCCGGGTCGGCGGCCGCCAGCTCGGCCCCCGGCGACGGCAGCTGCCCGGTGGAGAAGTTCAGCCCGCAGACCTCGCAGAACACTTCGTCGGACGCCCGGGGGGTCCCGCAGTTTGGGCAGGTGGCGCCGGGCGGGACGGGCATGGTTGGCATCACCGCAGTGCCGGCGGCGGTCCCGGCCGGATCGGCGGTTGGGGGGAGGGGCGGGAGGATGGCGATGACCGCGCCGCAGGTATCGCAGCAATCGGTGGTCTGGGACGGGTGCCCTTTCGGGCAAGTGACGGGCATGTCAGGCTCCAGTCGGTGGGGCGGGCGGGGTCGGCGGCGGCGTCGACAGATCCGGTGGCTTGGCCGTCACCCGGACGGTACGGGTGGACGAGATGTCGAGGGCCATCTCGTCGGACCCGACGCCCCAGGCGTCGCACTGGAACGCGTCGGTGCCCCATCGCAGAGCAGCGTCGAGATTCTCGTGCGGCTCGCTCTCGTTGCGCCCGTCGGTAAGCATGTAGGCCAGCTTGATGGCCTCCGGGTGGCCGACGAACACGTCGCGGGCCAGGTCGAGCCAGGTGCCGATGGCCGTGCCGTCCTCGGGCTGCAGCTGGCAGGCGATGCTGGCAGCCTCGGCCCGCGTCATGGCGCCGGCCCGGACCAGCGAGGGCGGCTCTCCCGTCGCGGACGCCGGCGGGTAGACGCAGAACGCTTCGTGATTCCCGGCGGTCACCGCGTGCACCTCGGTGGCGTCGGCCGGCAGGAACTCGCTCTGATAGGTGGAGGCCAAGAAGTTCATGGTGCGGGCAAGCCTTTCAGGTCGCTGATGTCCGGGGGGACGGCCTCCGGGGGAGCGTCGTGCTGGGAGGGGTCGATCACCACGACGGGAATGATGTCGGAACCACCGGACTCGTTGGCGAAGGTGACCAGTCGGCGAGCGAGGGCGAGCCGCTCCATCGGCTCCTCGCCGATCGCGTCCACGAGCTGGGACGGCTCGATGGTGTAGTTCCACAGACCGTCTGAGACCACGAGCGGCAGTCCCCCAGGGTGGCGCACGTCACCCGCTCGTCGGTCACGACCGCGGCGCGGTAGTCCGAGGTGCATTGCCTCCAGCACGCAGGACGGAGGTCCAGCCTCCACTCTCACCTCCCCGCCCACTGGCCGGCCGATCCCTCGTGAATGGCGTCGTAGACCCGGTCGCGCACGACGTTCGCTTCGGCGTCGTTGAGGGTGCGGTCGAAGGGACGGATGGTGAGGCGGACGAGCACGTTCTTCTGGGTCTCGACCATGCCAAGCCGTTCACGGGCCGTGACGGGCAAGCGCGCGTAGCTGGTCTCGGAGACGATGGTGACGGCCTCGAGAAGGTCAGCACCCATGCCGAGCGCTTCCCGTACGCGGTCACCGAGCTGCTCCGCGTCGGCGCCGGCTGGGATGGCGACCGACAGGTCGCGGGTGAGGGCAGGGAGGTCGGATATGGCCCGGTAGGCCTCGTCGACCGGATGGCCCAGGCGTGGCCGATCGCCCGGCTCGTGCACCTGCCGACCCACGCCTCGTGGCTCAACCAGATCGAGATCGTGTTCGGCTCCATCATCCAGCGCAAAGTCATCACGGACTGTGAGTAAAGCGGCGAACCGATGGGTACGACCCCTGCAACACGAAATCGAGCTGGAGGTTCTGAAATGGGTATCGGTGTCAGCGTTTTTCTCATCGCAGTCGGCGCCATTCTGGCCTTCGCCGTCGACGTCAGCGTCTCAGGTCTCGACCTGGCCACCATCGGCTTCATCCTGATGGTCGTCGGCGCGATCGGCCTGGTGACCAGCATGGTTATCTTCGGGCGATCGGGCTTCGGTGGCCGGCGCACCGTCACGACCGACAGCTACGTCGAGGACACACCTGTCGGGCGTCGCACCGACGTCTACTAGGACCCGAGGAGTACGAAGAAGCGGGTTCGGTCCTCTGGGCCGGGCCCGCTTCTTCGCGTTACAGGGCGGCCAGGAGATTCTTGGCGGTGTCCATCGGCGTCACCTTGTACCAGGCGTGGGCGATCAGACCCTCCTCGTCGATGAGGAACGCCGAGCGCAGGATGCCCATGTACTTCTTCCCGTACATGCTCTTCTCGACCCAGACGCCGTAGGCCTCCGATACTGCGTGGTCCTCGTCGGCCAGCAGCGGGAAGCCCAGGCCGTACCTGTTGTCGAACTTGGCCTGCTTGGCCGGCTTGTCGGGGCTTACGCCGAGGATGGCGGTGTCAGCCACTTCGCCCGAGATGTCGCGCAGGGCCCGTGACTGGATCGTGCAGCCGGGTGTGTCGGCCTTCGGATAGAAGTACAGCAGGACCTTCCGCCCCTTGAAGTCCGACAACGACACCGGCGTGGTCGCCTGGTCGAGAAGGGTGAACGGCGGTGCGTCGGCGCCTGGCCGCAGCTGGGCTTCAGGGGGCAACATGCCGGCGACGCTACTCGGGGGCCGGCACCGCCCCGGGCGCGGCAATGGCGTGGAACCCACCGTCGACGTGAACGATCTCACCGGTGGTGGCGGGGAACCAGTCGGAGAGCAGGGCCACGCAGGCCTTGGCCACCGGAGCGGTGTCGCGGGTGTCCCAGCCCAGCGGTGCCCGCCCGGCCCACGCGCCTTCCATCTGGTCGAAGCCGGGTATCCCCCGGGCGGCGACCGATCGGAGCGGCCCGGCCGAGACCAGGTTGACCCGGATCCGGTGGGGCCCGAGGTCACGGGCCAGATAGCGCGAGGTGGACTCCAACGCGGCCTTGGCCACGCCCATCCAGTCGTAGGCCGGCCAGGCCTGGGTGGCGTCGAAGTCGAGCCCGACGATGGAGCCGCCACCCGCGGCCTGCATCAGGGGGAGGGTGGCCACCGCCAGGGCCTTCAGGGAGAAGGCCGAGGTGTTCAAGGTGAGGGCCACGTCGTCCCATTCGGTCTGCAGGAAATTCCCGCCGAGGGCTCGGGCCGGGGCGAAAGCCACGGCGTGGAGGACTCCATCGACCCGGCCCCAGCGGGCGGTGAGGTCGGCGGTCAACGCCTCCAGGTGCTCGGGATTGGTGACGTCGAGCTCGAGCACGTCGGGCTCGGGCGACAGGCGGCGGGCGGTGCGCCGGGTGAGGCTCAGGGCCCGGGCGAAGGAGGTGAGGACTATTTCCGCCCCCTCCTCCTGGGCCAGCTTGGCCACGCCGTAGGCGATGGAGTCGTCGTTGAGTACCCCGGTGACGAGTAGCTTCTTGCCTTCGAGCATGCGCGTCATAGTGGTGTGTTGGAGTGCTTGGCGCGCGACGGCGGGGTGGCCCGCTTGGTGCGCAGGGCGGCCAGGCCGGCGGTGAGCAAGCGGCGGGTGTCGTTGGGATCGATGACGTCGTCGACGTAGCCCCGCTCGGCGGCAACCGCCGGCGAACACAGGCGCTCGGTGTACTCGGCCTCCATCTCGGCCTGCACCCGGGCCCGCTCGCCGAGATCGGCGATGCCCCCCAACTTCTTGCGCTGGAGCACGGCGACCGCGCCCGGGGCGCCCATGACCGCGATCTCGGACTTGGGCCAGGCCAGGCAAAGGTCATTGCCCAGCCCGCGGGAGTCCATGGCGATGTAAGCCCCGCCGTACGCCTTCCGGAGCACCACGCAGAGGCGGGGAACGGTGGCGTTGGCGTAGGCGTGCACCAGCTCAGCCCCGTGGCGGATCATCCCCCGCCACTCCAGGTCACGACCGGGGCGGAAACCCCCGCAGTCGACGAAGGTGAGCAGCGGCAGGCCGAAGGCATCGCAGCACTGCACGAACCGGGCAGCCTTGCGGGACGCCTCGATGTCGAGGGTGCCGGCCTGGCTCTTGGGCTGGTTGGCGATGACCCCCACCGGCATGCCGCCCAGGCGGGCATAGCCGGTGACCACGTTGGTGGCCAGGGCGGCCCGAACCTCGAGGAAGGTGCCGGCGTCGCAGACGTCGCCGACGACCGCCCGTACGTCGTAGGACGCGGTGGGTCGCTCGGGCACCACGCCCGCAGCCACCTTCGACGGCCGGTCGAGAGGGTCGTCGGTGGGCCAGAACGGTGGATCGTCGAGGTGGTTCGAGGGCAGGTAGGAGAGCAGGTCGGCGATGGCGCCGGCGGCCTCGGCCTCGTCGACCACCACCATCGACGCCACCCCGCTTCGGCTGCCGTGCACGTCGGCGCCTCCGAGGTCGGTGTGGGAGGTGCTGACACCGGTAAACGACTCCGCAGCCCGGGGGCCGTTCATGTAGGCGTAGGCGTCGGCGGTCATGACCACGTGGTCAGCCAGGCCCAAGAGCAGGGCCGGCCCGCCCACGCACGGCCCGGTCACGGACAGGAGGATGGGCAGGGTGCCTGACGCGTCGGCCAGGGCCTTTGCCACCCGGCCCCAGGCCACCAGCGAGGCCAGGCCTTCGCCGACGTCGGCACCCGAGGTGGCGATCTCACCGACGATTGGCACGCCGGCATCGAGGGCCAGTCGGACCGTGCGCTCGATGACCTGGCCCTCGGTGGGCCCTATGGCGCCCCGGTGGCGGCCGCCGTCGAGCCGGAACCACGCCACCCGCCGGCCGTCGATCTCACTGAGGGCGGCGGCGGCCGCACCTCCCCGCCGGGCGGCGACCGGAGCGGTGGCGCTCACGACGAAGGCTTCAGCACCGGCCGGGGATCAGAACGAGGCTGGCGTTGTGGCCGCCGAAGCCGAAGGAGTTGGACACCACCGGTGCGGCGGCCAGCTTCCGCGCCTCGCCGGTGACCATGTCGATGGCCAGCTCCGTGCGGTCGTGGTTGGCGGTCGGGGGGACCAGGCCGTCGCGCATGGCCAGCATGGAGGCGACGGCCTCCACCGCGCCGGCGGCAGCGATGAGGTGCCCGATGACCCCCTTGGCCGAGGTGACGGGCAACGAGTGCTCCCCGAAGACCTTGATGACGGCCTCGGCTTCGGCGGCGTCGTTGAGCTCGGTGGACGTGCCGTGGGCGTTGACGTGGCCGATGTCGGAGGGCTCCAGGCCGGCGTCGGTGAGGGCCAGGCGCATGCAGTCGGCCGCGCCGGCCCCCCCGGGCGACGGGGCGGTGACGTGGTACGCGTCGGAGTTGCGGCCGTACCCGGCCACCTCACCGTAGATGCGGGCGCCCCGGGCGCTCGCCCGCTCCCAGGATTCCAATACCAGGAAGGCGGCCCCCTCGCCCATCACGAACCCGTCACGGTCGACGTCGAAGGGACGCGACGCCAGCGTGGGCTCGTCGTTGCGGCTGCTCAGCGCACCCATGCGGGCGAAGGCGGCGATGGCGATCGGCGTGACGCAGGCCTCGGAGCCGCCGGCCAGCACCACGTCGGAGGAGCCCTCGCGGATCAGGCGGGCGGCCTCGCCGATGGCGTGGGATCCGCCGGCGCAGGCGGTGGCGATGCAGAAGTTGGGGCCGGTCCAGCCCAGCTTCATGCCGACCAGGGCGGCGGCGGCGTTGGGCATCATCATGGGCACGAGCATGGGCGAGACGCGCGCCGGGCCCCGGGAGAACAGGTTGTACTCCTGCTCCTCCTGGGTGATGAGCCCGCCCACGCCGGCGGCGGCCACCACGCCGCAGCGGGCGGGGTCAGCGCCGAGCTCACCGGCGTCGGCCAGGGCGTCGGCAGCCGCCCCGAAGGCCAGCTGGGCCACCCGGTCGGTCCGGCGGGTCTCCTTGCTGTCGAAGTACGTGGCGGGGTCGAAGTCGGTGACCTCGCAGGCGAAACGAACGGGCAGCGCCGCCGGGTCGATCCGGCCGATCGGGGCCGCGCACGAGCGGCCCGCCATCAGGGTGTCCCAGAACGTGGCCAGGTCACAGCCTGCGGGGGTCTTGACCCCCATGCCGGTGATGGCGACTCTGGTCCGGGTCATGCGGTGGGAGTCTCGGCTCGTTCGGCGACGATCTTGGTGATGACGTCGGCCGCCTCGCCGACGGTGCCAACCCCGTCGAAGGACTCGGTGGGCAGGTCGACGTCGAGCTTCTCCTGGAGGATCTCCAGGATCTCCAGAACGCTCAGGCTGTCGCCGTTGAGGTCCTCGACGAAGCGGGCCTCGGGGGTGACGACGCCACGATCGACGTCCATCACCTCGACCGCAGCGTCGGTCAGAAGCTCGAGGATCTGGTCGCGGTCCATGTTCATGGTCTCCTATTACTCGTTCCCGGTCATGTCGATCAGTGCCCCATTCCCAGTCCGCCGTCCACTGGAATCACAGAGCCAGTCACATAGCCTGCCGCGTCGGAGGCCAGGAACGCCACAACGGCGGCCACTTCTTCCGGTGTCCCGAACCGGCCCAGCGGCACCATGGCCGCCATCTCGGCGCGGCGGGCGTCGGTGAGGGCGTCGGTCATGGCCGTGGTGATAGGCCCCGGGGAGACCACGTTGGCGGTCACGCCCCGTCCGCCAAGCTCACGGGCGAGGGCCCGGGTGAGCCCGACCAGGCCGGCCTTGGCCGCCGCGTAGTTGGCCTGCCCGGCGGCGCCGGAGAGGGCGACGACCGAACCGACGGCGATCATGCGGCCCCAGCGGGCACGGACCATGCCGGGCATGGCCCGGCGCATGGCGAAGAAGGCGCCGTCGAGGTTGGTGCGCAGCACCCGGTTCCACTGGTCGTCGGTCATGCGCAGGGCCAGGCCGTCGCCGGTCACGCCGGCGTTGGCCACCAGCACCTCGACCTTGCCCCAGGCCGCCTCCACCTCGCCGAAGGCGGTGTCGAGGGCGGCCGGGTCGGCCACGTCGGCCTGGAAGGCCAGGGCGTCGGAGCCGAGGGCCTCGATGGCCGCGCAGGTGTCGTCGGCACCCGCTCTGTCGGACGAGCAGCCCACCGCCACCCGGTGGCCGGAACCGGCCAGCGCCAGGGCGACCGCCCGCCCGATGCCCCGCGACCCGCCGGTGACGAGAGCGACGCGGCCCCCCATCAGCGGTTCCCTCGCCGACCGTGCATTCTCGTGGCTCTGGTCTGGAACATTGCACGCTCGATGCGTCGGGACATCAGCGGTCCCAGCGCACGAGGGCGGTGGCCCAGGACATGCCGGCGCCGAAGCCGGAGAGGAGCACGATGTCGCCCCGCTCCAGGCGCCCGGCATCGGCCGCCTCGGCCAGCGCGATGGGCACCGACGCCGCCGAGGTGTTGCCGTAGCGGTCGATGTTCACGAACGTGCGCTCCGGCGGGAGGCCCAGCTTGGTGGCGGCCGAGTCGATGATGCGTACGTTGGCCTGGTGGGGCACGAAGAGAGCGATGTCGTCGGCGGTGAGGCCGGCCTCCTCCAGGGTGGTCCGGGCCGAGTCGACGATCACCCGGACGGCACGGCGGAAGACTTCCCGGCCGTCCATTTTGAGCCAGTGGTCGCCGCCGGCCACGGTCTCGGCCGACGTCGGCAGGCGGCTGCCGCCGGCGGGGACGCCGAGCAGGCCGGTCAACGACCCGTCGCATCCGAGGTCCCAGGCCAGCAGCCCCACCTCGTCGCTGGGGGTGAGGACGACGGCGCCCGCCCCGTCGCCGAAGAGGATGACGGTGGACCGGTCGGTGGGGTCGACGACGCGGGTGAGGGTCTCGGCCCCGATCACCAGCACCGGCCCGATGGCCCCCGTCGCCACCATGGCTGCGCCGGCGACGAGGGCGTAGACGAAGCCAGAGCATGCGGCGTCGATGTCGAATGCCCCGCACCGCAGGCCCAGGCCTTCCTGCACGAAGGAGCTGGTGGGGGGAATGGGCTGCTCGGACGTGCAGGTGGCCACGATGCACAGGCCGATGTCGGCCGGGTCGATACCGGCATCCTTGATGGCCGCCATGCCCGCCTCGATGGCCAGACTGGCGGTGGTCTCACCGTCTCCGGCGACCCGCCGTTCCTTGATGCCGGTGCGCTCGGTGATCCATTCGTCGCTGGTGTCGACCGTGCGGGCCAGGTCGAAGTTGGTCACGCGCCGCTCCGGGACCGCCATCCCCCACCCGGTTATGGCGACCTTCAGGCCCGGGGAGCTCAAGCGGAGCGGAGCCAGGCCACGGGCTGGCCCTCACGGACCCGCTCGCCGGCGTGGGCCAGCAGGCCCATGAGCTTGCCGCCGAACGGCGACCGGACGGGCGTGGAGTGGCCCTTGCCCTCGACGAAGCCGATGACCTGCTCTTCGACGACCGCCGCCTCGGGCGCCATGTCACCGGGCTCGACCGGCCGGAACGTCCCCTGTGCCGGCGCAACGATGACCCGCTCGGGGACGGCAAGCGTCTCGCCGTGGATCGTTCCGGTTTCCATCTATGCGACCTCCAGAAGGGCGTCAGTGGGCACGGTCACGCTCCGCAGGGTCACGGAAGAATCGACGGTGCGCTTGGCGAGGCCGGTCAGGACGCTGCCCGGCCCGATCTCGTAGAACTCATCCGCGCCCAGTTCGACCAGCGTCTCCATCGAGGCGCGCCAGCGGACGGGCAAGATCAGGTGGTCGGCCAGGCGCGAAGCCCAACCCTCGGCGCCGGCATAGGGCTCGGCGTCGGCGTTGGACACGACCGGTGCGGAAGGCGCCCGGAAGGGCGTCGTGGCCAGGAACGGAGCCAGGGCGTCGGCCGCAGCCTGCATCCGGGGGGTGTGAAAGGCGGCGCCGACGTTGAGCTTCACGACCCGGCGGACGCCGAGGTTTCCGGCCCGGGCCGTGGCCGCGTCCAGGCCCTCGGGGCTGCCGCCGATGACCACCTGCCCGGGGGCGTTGTCGTTGGCGACCCATGCGTCGAGACCGGCACACGCCTGCTCGGCAACGTCGACATCGGCGCCGATCAGCGCTGCCATCCGGCCGGGAGCGGCGTCGGCGGCGGCCTGGGTGCAGTCGGCCCGGGCCGCAGCCAGGGCGACTCCGTCAGCGAGATTGAGCGATCCTGACGCGATGAGGGCGGTGATCTGGCCCAGGGAATGACCGGCGAAGGCGACGGGGGCTTCGAGCTGCTCGCGGACGGACTCCCAGGCCACGAGCGAGACCAGCAGCACCGACAGCTGCGCCTCACGGGTGCGGCTCAGCTCATCCGCCGACGCGTCGAGCAGCAGGTGGGAGAGGGACGATCCGAGTATCGCCTCAGCCCTTTCCACGATTTCCCACGCCGGCAGATTACGCCAGGGCTCGCCCATGCGCGGGGTCTGCGTCCCCTGTCCGGGGAAAAGCACTGCGATGGCCACCGCTTCTGTGACCACCCGGGTGCGGAATGGGTTACCTCTGGTCGAGACCTTTGCGCAGCTCGGCCACGAACGCTGCCGCACCGTCGGGGCCGCCGCCTTCCAAGAGGCGGCGGACGAGGGCGGAGCCGACGATCACGCCGTCGGCGGCGGCGGCGGCCTCGGCAGCCTGCTGGGGGTTGCTCACGCCGACGCCGAGCAGCACCGGCTTGTCGGTTGCCGCCTTGAGGCGCCGGCCCAGGACGGCGGCGCTGGAGGCCAGCGTCGACCGTTCCCCGGTGACCCCCATGACCGCTACGCCGTAGATCCACCCCCGGCTGCGGTGGCAGATCTCGGCGAGGGTCCCGTCGGGGGTGCTGGGCGCCACCAGCAGAATCGTCTCCACCCCGGCATCGTCGGCGGCACGGGCCCACGGGTCGAGCTCGATCAGCGGCAGGTCGGGCACGATCGCACCCGAGACACCCTGCTCGGCCAGCGACCGGGCGAACCGGCGGTGCCCGGCCCGAAAGACGATGTTGTAATAGGTCATGGCGACCAGGGGGACGTCGACGTCGATGCCGGCCAGGTCGGCGAGGATCGTCCCGGGAGTCGCCCCCGAGGCCAGGGCCTGCTGGGAGGCCTGCTGGACGACCGGCCCATCCATGACCGGATCGCTGAAGGGGATACCGATTTCGACGGCGTCGGCCCCGGCGTCGGCCACCGCCTCCACGACGCGCACCCAGTCGGCGCCCAGGCCCCCGGTGACGTAGGGCACCAGTAGCTTCCGGCCCGCGGCCCGATGCATCCGCAGCGCGGTCTCGATCGGTCCGGGGCCACCCACGGCACCACTGTTGCCGATCAGAGGGCCCGGTGCCGTCCCAGGAACTGCTCGAGCAGCGCAGACAGCTCGACCACGTTCGTGGCGCAGCGCTGGAGGGCCTGGCGGCCCTCGGCGGTGAGCTCGTAGACCCGGGGCACCGGGCCGGCGCGCGGCGCCGACCACGCCGAAGCCACCAGCCCGTTGTTCTCCAGCGACCGCAGCTCGCGATAGATGGGCCCGGGGCCACCCCAGTCGAAGCCGAGCGGCTTCAGCCGTTCCATCAGCTCGTAGCCGTGGCCGGGTGCTTCCGCCAGCAGGAGAAGGAGGCACGGCGCCAGCAGCGCCCTCGGATGAGCGACATCACTCTCAAAATCGTGTCCCACCGCCGAGCTCCGCTTCTGCCGCTGTATGTTGTCGGCATAGAGTAGCTCTGCGATTAGAGCGACGGCGAGTTCGGCGGATTGGCACCGAACATCTCGGCCACCTGGGCCACGTCCTTGTCGCCCCGACCGGACAGCGTGACCATCACGGTGCAGCCGGTGGGCAGGTCGTCGGTGCCGGCGGCGCGGATGACCCAGGCCAGTGCGTGGGCCGGTTCCAGCGCAGGAATGATGCCCTCGGTGCGAGCCAGCAGGCTGAAGGCGGCGAGCACCTCGGCGTCGTCGGCGGCGTGGTAGGCCACCCGGCCGGTGGCGGCCAGATGGGCGTGTTCGGGGCCCACGCCCGGGTAGTCGAGACCAGCGGACAGGGAGTGAGCCTCGAGGACCTGGCCGTGCTCGTCCTGGAGCAGGTACGACTTGCTGCCGTGGACCACGCCAGGGATGCCCCGGCCGATGGCTGCGCCCCCGGCGGGCTCGACACCCACCAGCCGGGCGCCGGTGTCGACGAACCCGGCGAAGGTGCCGGCCGCGTTCGACCCGCCGCCCACACAGGCCACGATCACGTCGGGGTCGGCTCCGTCGAGCAACTCCCGGCACTGGCCCTGCGCCTCGGTGCCCACGACCCGCTGGAATTCCCGCACCATCCACGGGTAGGGGTGGGGGCCCATGACCGAGCCCAGGCAGTAGTGGGTGGCGCCCACGGTGGCCACCCACTCCCGCAGTGTCTCGTTGATGGCGTCCTTGAGCGTGCGGCTGCCCGACGACACGGGCACCACCTCAGCCCCCAGCAGTTCCATGCGGAAGACGTTGAGGGCCTGGCGGACCACGTCGACCTCGCCCATGTAGATCCGGCACTCGAAGCCCAGCAGGGCGGCGGCAGTGGCGGTGGCCACCCCGTGCTGGCCGGCGCCGGTCTCGGCGATGAGGCGGGTCTTGCCGATGCGCCGAGCCAGCAGGGCCTGGCCGATCACGTTGTTGATCTTGTGGGAGCCAGTGTGGGCCAGGTCCTCCCGCTTCAGGAGCACCCGGACGCCGAGCCGGGCGGAAAGGTTCCGGCACTCGGTGACGGGCGTGGGGCGGCCGCCGTAGTGGTGCAGGACCGACTCGTACTCGGCATGGAACGCGGGGTCGGCCCACGCCTCGGTGAAGGCGGCCTCCAACTCAGCGCAGGCGGGAATGAGCGACTCGGGCAGGAAGCGCCCGCCGAACTCGCCGAAGCGCCCGTCGGCCGTGGGCTGGCCCATCAGCGAGGTCACGCCTTCCTCGGACCCGCCTCCCGGGTGGCTCATGCGTCGTCCTGGTCGAAGGGGGCGCCGGCGGTGGGCTCGTACGCGGGGGCCTCGGTGGCCTTGGCCGCGGCGATGAAGGCCCGGACCTTCACCGGGTCCTTCTTTCCCGGCGACCGCTCCACGCCGCTGACCACGTCGACACCCCAGGGGTGGACCCGGGCTATGGCCTCGGTGACGTTCACCGGCGTGAGCCCCCCGGCCAGCATGAGCCGAAGCTCCCCAGGAACCTCAGCCAGGGCCCAGTCGAAGACCTGGCCCGAGCCCGGTCGGGGGGCGTCGAGCATGATCACGTCGGCGCCGTAGTCGGCTGCACTGGCCACCGCCGGAGCGCCGGCGGGGAAGACCTTGATGACGAACGGGACCCGCTCCCGAATCCACCGGGACTGGTCGGCCGTCTCGTGGCCGTGGAGCTGGGCGGCTCGCAGGCCGACGGTGTTCACGATCTCCACCACCCGGGCGGGGGCCTCGTTGCGGAACACGCCGACGGTGAGGACCTCCGGCGGCAGCCGCTTGGCGATGTCGGACGCCACCCCCGGGGCTATCTGCCGGGGCGACGGGGCGAAGATGAACCCGATGGCGTCGGCACCCATGGCCACGGCGAGCAGGGCGTCGGCCTCGCTGGTGGTGCCACAGATCTTGACGAACACCCTCCGACGGTATCGGAGCGGGGGCGCCGGTACCCACACCTCTCAGCTGTCGAGGCGGTCGTTCAGGAAATCGTCGTAGGCGGCCAAGTCGAGCAGGCCATGACCGGAGTAGGAGAACAGGATGACCCGCTCCGCTCCCTCCTCCTTGGCCACCAGGGCCTCGTCGATGGCGGCCCGGATGGCGTGGGCGGTCTCAGGAGCGGGGATCGTCCCCTGGGTGCGGGCGAACTGGACGGCGGCCTCGAAGACCTTGCCCTGGGGGTAGGCCACCGCCTCCATCCGCCCCGAGTGGACCAGGTTGGAGATGATCGGGGCGTCGCCGTGGTAGCGCAGCCCGCCGGCGTGGATGGGCGGGGGCACGAAGTCGTGGCCGAGGGTGTACATGGCCAGCAGCGGCGTCATCCCCGCCGTGTCGCCGAAGTCGTAGTCGAAGCGGCCTGAGGTCAGCGTGGGGCACGACGACGGCTCCACTGCCATCAGCCGCACGGCGGCGTCGGGCACGTAGGGCAGGGCGATGCCGGCCAGGTTCGACCCGCCGCCGCAGCTGCCGATGACCACGTCGGGCAGGCCCTCACCGGCCAGGGCCAGCTGCTCCTTGGCCTCCAGGCCGATGACGGTCTGGTGGAGCATGACGTGGTTGAGCACCGATCCCAGGGCGTAGTGGGTGTCCGGTCTGGTCGCGGCATCCTTGACTGCGTCGCTGATGGCCGTCCCCAGCGAGCCCGGGTGAGTGGGGTCGTCGACGGGCGACGGGACCACGCTGCCACCCCAGGTCTCGATCATCACCCGCCGGTACGGCTTCTGCTCGAACGAGGCACGGACCATGTAGACCTTGCACTCGAGGTCGAAGAGGGCGCAGGCGAGGGAGATCGCACTCCCCCACTGGCCGGCACCGGTCTCGGTGGCGAGGCGGGTCACGCCCTCCTGGGAGTTGTAGAAAGCCTGGGGCACCGCGGTGTTCGGCTTGTGGGACCCGGCCGGCGACACCGACTCGTCCTTGTAGTAGATGCGGGCCGGCGTGCCCAGCGCCTGCTCGAGGCGGGTGGCCCGTACCAGCGGCGTGGGGCGCCAGCTGCGCAGCACGTCGATCACCTCACCCGGCACGTCGACCCACGGCTCGGTCGTCACCTCCTGGGCGATGAGGGCCATGGGGAAGAGCGGGGCGAGGTCGTCGGGGCCGACGGGCTCCCGGGTGGCGGGATGCAGGGCCGGCTGCAGCGGTGTCGGGAGGTGGGGCACGACGTTGAACCACGCCGCCGGCACCCGGTCGGCGGGCAGCGTCCACCGGGCGATCTCCGAGGTCACTCTGTGACTCCTCTCAACGTGCGCAGTGCCTGTCCGGGGTCGGGGTCGGTGACCAAGTGCTCACCGACCAGGGCGGCGGCGTAGCCGGCATCGCGCAGTCTGCTCAGATCATCGGCGCTGCCGATGCCGGACTCGGCCACCTTGACCACCCCGCTCGGGATGGTGCGGGCCAGCCGCACCGCTCGGCCCCGGTCGACCTCGAAGGTGTGCAGGTCACGCTGGTTCACGCCCATGAGATCGGCATGGACGATCACCGCCTTGGCCACCTCGGCCGCGTCATGGACCTCCACCAGCGCGGCCAGGCCGAGCTCGGCGGCCAGCGCGTGGAAGCGCTTGAGCTCGTCGTCTGTCAGGGCGGCCACGATGAGCAGGACGGCGTCGGCCCCCATGATCCGGGCGTCGCAGATGTCACGCTCGTCGACGGTGAAGTCCTTGCGCAGGACAGGAATGCTCACCGCAGCCCGCGCCGCAGCCAGGTCGTCGGCCGAGCCGCCGAAGAACTCGCTGTCGGTCAGCACAGAGATGGCCGAGGCCCCGGCCGCCTCGTAGGTCCTGGCCAGGGCGGCCGGGTCGAGGTCGGGGGCCAGGTCGCCCTTCGACGGCGACCGCCGCTTGATCTCGGCGATCACCGTAATCCCGTAGTGGCCCAGGCCTTTCCGGAACTTGCGGGCCGGAGGCGCCGCCGCCGCCTGTTCCTTCAGCTCTTCCAGGATCCGCTCGTCGGCGGCGGCCGCCTCCCGGTGGGCGGCGACGATACGGTCCAGCACGGTTCCCATTGCCGGGGATCGTAGTTGTCGCACCCTCCTGCTTGGCAGAACCCTGCTCACCTCGACCGGCGCCAGGCGTGGGACGATGTCGCCGGCATGAGCGAGTCCACCATCGTCGTGGTGGAGGACGATCCGCACATTGCGGACCTGGTCGAGCTGTACCTGCGCCAGGAGGGATTCCGGGTGGTGCAGGCGGCCACCGGCGAGCAGGGCATCGAGGCGGTGCGGGACCAGCGGCCGAAGATGGTGATCCTCGACGTCGGCCTGCCCGGCGGCATGGACGGCCTGGAGGTGTGCCGGCGGCTGCGGACCGGCTCCGACGTCCCCATCCTCATGCTCACCGCCCGCGACGGCGAGATCGACCGGGTGCTGGGCCTCGAGCTGGGCGCCGACGACTACGTGACCAAGCCCTTCGCCCCGCGGGAACTGGTAGCCCGCGTCAAGGCCATCCTGCGCAGGACCGACGGGCCCCCGCGTGGTGCTGAGGCCGACGTGCTGCTGGCGGGCGCCGTGGAGGTCGACGTGAAGCGTCGCGAAGCGCGAATGGGCGGTGAGGTGGTGGCCCTCGCCACCCGGGAGTTCGACCTGCTCCGCTACCTCGCCGAGAACACCGGGCTGGCCCTCACCCGCCAGCAGCTGCTCGACGGAGTGTGGGGTCACGGCTGGTACGGCGACGAGCGCACGGTCGACGTCCACGTCCGCCAGCTGCGCAAGAAGCTCGGTGCCGCCCTGCCCCTGGCCACCGTCTGGGGCGTGGGCTACCGCCTCGGCTGATGACCCGCCGGCTGACCCTGACCATGGTGGCGGTGGTCACCGGCGCCCTGCTGGTGGCTACGGTGGCCACGCTGCTCGTGACCCGCCTGGAGGCACGCACCCAGGCCCGGAGCGAGCTCGGAGACCAGGCTGAACGTCTGGCCCGGCGGATCGAGACCCTGCCCGGGGGCTTGGCCGCTGTCCGCGTGGCGCTGCGACTGGAGGACGGTGCGGTCGTGTGCCTCGGCACGACGTGCGGGGCCCGGGCCGCGGCCGCCATCCCCGCCGGCCTCACTGAGGCCGATCTCGAGGTCGAACGCCTGAGCACCGGCCGGTTGGTCACCGGGACCAGGGGCGACCTGGTCTTCGCCGCTGCGCCGACCGACCGGGGCAACAACGTCACCGCCGTGGTGCTCACCCGCCGGGTGGGCGCGTCGCCAGGTGTGGTCGGCCCGTGGTTCCTCGTCCTGATTCTCCTCACGGTGGTGGGCGCCGCCGCGGTGGCCGCCAACCTGGGCCGGCGGCTCACCCGGCCGCTGCGTGAGGCTCAGGTCGCCACTGGCCGGATCGCCGCCGGCGACCTGGCGGCCCGCGTCCCCGAGAACCGGGCTGACGGCGAGGAGCTGGCCGGACTGGCCAGGTCGATCAACGCCATGGCCGAGGGCCTGGAGCGCTCCCGGCGCCTCGAGCGCCAGTTCCTCCTCTCTGTGTCCCACGACCTCCGCACCCCGTTGACCTCCATCCGCGGCTTCGCCGAGGCGCTGTCGGAGGGCAAGGCGCCCGATCCGGCTCACGCCGCCGGCATCATCGGTGCCGAGGCCCGCCGCCTCGAGCGACTGGTGGGCGACCTGCTGGAGCTGGCCAAGCTCGACGCCCGGCGCTTTTCGCTCGACGTGCGGGGAACCGACGTGGCCGAGGTGGTGGCCGACACGGCCGAGGGCTTCCGACCGGCGGCTGACGCGGCGGGCGTCATCCTCACTGTCTCCCACCAGCCGGGCATCACCGCCGCCGCCGACCCCGACCGCCTGGCTCAGGTCCTGGCCAACCTCATCGAGAACGCCCTCAAGTTCGCCGGCGGCGCCATCAGCGTCGGCAGCGGACGGTCGGACGGCCGCGTCGAAGTCTGGGTGCAGGACGACGGTCCCGGTATCCCCGCCGACGACCTCCCGCACGTCTTCGAGCCGTTCTGGCACTCGGCGCGCTCCCCGGCCCGACAGGTCGGTACCGGCCTCGGCCTGGCCATCGTGGCCGAGCTGGTGGTGGCCATGGGGGGGTCGGTGCGCGCCGATCCCCTGCCCACCGGCGGGACCCGGATGGTGGTCACCCTCCGGCCCTGGCACATGGCCGCAGTGCCGGGCGAACGCTGACGCTCAGCGGGGCCGGGTGGTGGTGGTGGCCGCCGGTGTCGGCGCCGGAGGCGGGCCACATGGCGGCAGCTTGAACGCGGTCACGCCCGCATTCACGGTGAGCGACACGGAGTCGGCACCCTCGGCTGCACACCTGATGCGCCACGACCCGTTCCCGTTGCCGTCGGACGACACCTGGGACCCGGACTCGAGCAGGATGCCGGGGCCCGGCACGAGAGCCAGGACCACGCCGGCTCGCGGGGTGATCGTCGGGCGGCCCTGGTCGTCGACCCGGCCGGAGCCGATCTGGACGGTCACCGTCGCCGGCTGGTCGACCCGCGGCGGGTTGGGACTGACGACTGCAAAAATCCGTTCCCCGCTGAGGATCGGCACCCTGAGCTCGAGGTTCCTGCGCTCGTCGGCGGCCAGAAAGAAGGACTCCACCGCCGACTGCCCGAAGTCGGGCGCCCGGAACGCCCGGACCCGGTAGGAACCTCCGAGGATGGCGGGGAGCTGCCAGGCGCCGCCGCCGGCGGTGACGATGTCGGTGGCGGCGATCGCCTTGCCCACCAGGCGCTCGACCCGAACGGTGGCGCCGTCGATGGGCCCGGTCGGGCCAAGGACCGTGCCTCCGATGCTGGCCTCCCCCGGCCCGAGGGCCAGCACGGTGGTCACCGTCGTGGTCGGTCGCAGGGTGGTGGAGGTGGTGGTGGTGGGCCGGGCCGTGGTCGAGGTGATGGGGGCGACGGTGGTCTCCGGGGCGGCCGTGGTGGTGGGCGCCGCCGCGGGACTGGAACTGCTGCAGGCACCCGCAACCAGACTGAGCAGGCCGAGCCATAGGAGCTTCGATCGACGCACCGTCACGGCACCAGCGGGAGGGCCTCGACCCGGGCGGAACACGAACCACCCTCCCATTCCACGACCACCTCGGCCGGCGGCTCAACGGCGCGACGGACGTAGGCCAGAGCCACGGTGGCGCCGAGGCGGGGTGAGAAGGCCACGCTGGTCAGCCGGCCGACCTCCTTGCCGTCGGAGGACACAGTGGCACCCGCCGGCGGCGACACCGCTGCACCCCCGGACGGCGTAGCCGTACCCCCGGACGGCGTAGCCGTCGCTCCCATGACGATCCCCCGCAGCCGGCGGGGCACGTTGCCCCCCCGGGAGTCGATGCGGGCCACCAGCTCCTGGCCGGTGTAACAGCCTTTGGTGAAGCTCGCCGTCATGTCGACCACCCCCGCCTCGGCCGGGATGGTGCCTTCGTCCAGCTCGCGGCCCATCACCGGGATGCCGGCCTCGATCCGCACCGCCTCGTATGCCGCGAGCGAGCACCGGGTCACGCCGGCAGGTACCGCCGGAGACTCTCCTACCAGGTCGGACCCCGCCAGCCCCGGCCAGTCGGCGACGACCCCACCCTCCACCAGCTCGTGCGACCGGGGCCCGCGCACGGCCAGGCATGTCCAGGCCAGGGGTTCGAGGTCGCACTTGACCCGCAACTTGAACCGGTTGAGGCGCTCGACAACTGCGACACCGAAGCCGGCGTCGGTCTCCAGCACGATCTCCTCGTCGCCCACCCGCAGGACGCGTAGAAGGGCCACCATCTTTCCCTGGGGCTGCAGGAGCAGCGCCCAGGTGGAGGCGCCGGCGGTGAGGGCCAGCACGTCCTGGGACAGCTGGCCCTGCAGGAAAGTGGCCACGTCGGGCCCTGATGCCCGCACGAAGTCACGCGGGAGCTCAACCGCCCCCGCCGACGTGCGGAACGCTTCGTAGTCGGCGGCAAGGTCAGGGTAGTCGGAGGCAAGGTCAGGGGGCAGGAGCCGGCTCCTCGGTTCGTCGGGCCCGCATCCTGCGGGCGGCGGGCACTGCGGCCAGGAGGGCGGCGGCCTTGTTGCGGCACTCCTCGTCCTCGGCCTCGGGGTCGCTGTCGGCCACGATGCCGGCGCCGGCCTGGACCGAGGCCCGGCCGTCGGCGGCGATGAGCATGGTGCGGATGGCGATGGCGGTGTCGAGGTTGCCGGAGAAGTCGAGGTAGCCGACCACGCCGGCGTAGGGGCCGCGCTTGGTCGGCTCCAGGGCGTCGATGATCTCCATGGCCCGCACCTTGGGAGCGCCCGACACCGTGCCGGCGGGAAGGGTGGCCCGCAGGACGTCGATCGGGCCCTTACCGGGCTTGAGCTCGCCCGAGACCTGCGAGGTCAGGTGCATCACGTGGCTGTAGCGCTCCAGCGTCATCAGCTCGTCGACCGTCTCGGTGCCGAACCGAACCACCCGCCCGACGTCGTTGCGGGCCAGGTCGACGAGCATGATGTGCTCGGCCACCTCCTTGGGGTGCTCCACCAGCTCGCCGGCAAGGCGACGGTCCTCCTCGGGCGTGCGGCCCCGGCGGCGGGTGCCGGCGATCGGCCGGGACACCACTTTGTTGTCGCGCAGCTGGACCATGGGCTCGGGCGACGAGCCGACGACGGTGACCTGCGGATGGCGGAGGAAGTACATGTACGGGCTCGGGTTGACCTGGCGCAGGACCCGATAGACGTCGAAGGGTTCGGCGTCGAGGTCGAGGTCGAAGCGCTGGGAGAGCACGACTTGGAAAATGTCGCCGGCCAGGATGTGCTCCTTGGCCACCTCGACCGCGTCCCGGTAGGCCCGAGGTCCGACCGTGGAGCGCACCTCGGGCATGGGATCGGCCGGATCGGGCGGGGTCGCGGGCAGGTAGGAGAGGGGCCGGCCGAGATCGGCGGCCGACGCGTCGACCCGTTCGACGGCCAGGTCGTAGGCCACGTCGAGCTCGGCCGGCGTGGAGCCCGTTCCCACCAGGACGTTCTCGATGAGACATACCCGCTGGCGCCAGTGGTCGAAGGCGGCGAGGTGGCCGATCACCGACAGGACGGCGTCGGGCAGGCCCAGGTCGTCGGGCGGGACGTCTGGGAGGCGCTCGACTTCGCGCACCACGTCGTAGCCGAGGAACCCCACTACGCCGCCGTGCAGAGGCGGAAGGTCGGGCAGTACCGGTGAGCGGTAGACATCGAGCAGGCCCTCCAAGGCGACGAGGACGCCCCGGTCGAGGGGCACGCCGGCGGGAAGCCGGCCGTCGACCTCGATGGCGCCACCGCGGGCCACGAGCACGACGGAGGGATCACGGCCGACGAAGGAGAACCGGCCCCACGTATCGCCGTTCTCGACCGACTCGAGCAGGAAGCCGCTGCCGGTGGAGCCGACCAGCTTCAGGAACGCGGAGACCGGCGTCTCGAGGTCGGCGACGACCTCCCGCCACACCGGCACCACGGTGTGGACCGCGGAAAGGGCGTGGAAGTCGGCCCTACTGGGTCGAAGCACGCTGCTCGGTGCCCGACCCGAAGGCCCGGTAGAAGCAGGTCCGCTCGCCGGTGTGGCAGGCGCCCCGTCCTTCCTGCTCGACCACGAGCAGAAGGGTGTCGCCGTCACAGTCGTAGAACGCCTCCCGGACGAACTGGCGGTCGCCCGAGGTCTCCCCCTTGCACCAGTACTCCTGGCGGGAACGGCTCCAGAACCAGGTGCGCCCCGTCTCCAGCGTGCGGCGCAGCGAAGCGTCGTTCATCCACGCCATCATCAGGACCTGGCCGGTGCCGTGCTCCTGCACGATGGCCGGGACCAGACCTTCGGAGTTGAAAGTTACGTTGGCGAGATCAGCGTCCCGGATGGCGATAGGAGTGGCAAGCGACACCTGCCCAGCCTACAAGTACAGCCCTGTGCCGCCTTCGATGCGTTCCGAGGCCACCGCGTGGATGTCGCGCTCGCGCAGGATGAGGTAGTCCTCGCCGCGGACCTCGACCTCGTAGCGGTCCTCGGGGTTGAACAGCACGCTGTCGCCCGCCTCGATGTTGCGCACCTGGGGGCCGATGGCCACCACCTCGGCCCAGGCCAGCCGTTAGGAGATCTGGGCGGTGGCGGGGATGAGGATGCCGCCCCGGCTGGCCCTCTCCCCATCGTTCTGGGGGATCTGGACCAGGAGCCGATCGTTCAGCATGGTGATCGGTTGCTTGCTCATGCCGTGCAGACCCTCTCATAGAGGGCGACGGTACGGGCCGCCACCGCCGGCCAGCCGAAGTGCTCGATGGCCCGGAGCCGGCCGGCCCGGCCCATGGCTGCGGCTCGGCCCGGGTCGTCGAGCAGCACGTTGACTCGGCCGGCCAGGGCGGCGGCGAACGCCGGGGCGTCGGCGAGGTAAGCCACGAGATGGCCGGTGACGTCCTCCACCACGATCTCGGGGATGCCGCCCACCGCGCTGGCCACCACCGCGGTCTCACAGGCCATGGCTTCGAGGTTGGTGAGGCCGAACGGCTCGTAGACCGAAGGGCAGAGGAAGACGGTGGCCGCGGTGAGGATCTCGGCCAGGTCGGCCCGCGGCAGCATCTCCTCGATCCAGACCACGCCGCCCCGCCGGGCGGCGAGGTTGGCCGCCCGGTGACGCATCTCGGCGCCGATCTCCGGGGTGTCCGGGGCGCCGGCGCACAGCACCACCTGGGCGTCGGGCCGAAAGGACTCGGCCGCGGCCAGGGCATGTTCCACCCCCTTCTGCCGGGTGATGCGCCCCACGAACACCACCGACGGCCGCTCCGGATCGATCCCGAGACGTCCCAGCGTGCCGGAGTCGGGCTGGGGGCGCCAGGCGTCGGTGTCGATGCCGTTGTGGATCACCACCACCCGGTCGGGGCTGACGGACGGATAGGTATTCAGGATGTCGTCGCGCATGCCGGCGGAAACGGCGATGATGGCGTCGGCGCACTCGACCGCAGTCCGCTCGCAGAAGAGCGACAGGGCATACCCGCCGCCCAGCTGCTCTTCCTTCCACGGCCGCAGGGGCTCCAGGCTGTGGGCGGTCATCACGTGGGGAATGCCGTGGAGGAGCTTGGCCAGGTGCCCGCCCAGGTTGGCGTACCAGGTGTGGGAGTGGACCACGTCGGCGCCACGGCAGCCCGAGGCCATGAGCAGGTCGACAGAGATGGCCTGGAGGGCGGCGTCGTCGGCCCGATCGGCAGGGATTGCCGGCCAGGGTTGGTGGGCCCGCACCCCGTCGGCGTCGCGAGGGCCCCCGAAGCACTGCACGTCGACGTCGACCAGATTCGCCAGCTGCTCGACCAGATGGGTGACGTGCACCCCCGCCCCGCCGTACACCTCGGGCGGGTACTCACGGGTCAGGATGGCGACCCTCAAGGGTCGGTGACCGTCTGACCCTTCCCCAGCACCGTGATCCCGTTGGGCGACAAGGTGAACCGCCGAGCGTCGTCGGCCGGGTCGCAGCCGATGCGGGCTCCCGGCGGTACCACCACGTGCTTGTCGAGGATGGCCCGGCGCACGATGGCCCCCTCCCCGATCACCACGTCGTGCATGAGCACGGAGTCTTCGACGAGGGCGCGGGATCGCACGCGGACGCCAGGCGACAGGACCGAGTTACGCACGGTGGCGCCGGAGATGATCGTGCCAGCGCTCACCAGGGAGTTGAAGGCCCGGCCGGTGCGGTCGCCTTCTTCGTGGACGAACTTGGCCGGCGGCATCTGGGGGACCGACGTGTAGATCGGCCACGCACTGTTGTACAGGTTGAAGACGGGGAGGACGGAGACGAGGTCGCTGTGGGCGTCATAGTAGGAGTCGAGCGTCCCGACATCGCGCCAGTAGGCCCGGTCGCGGTCGGTGGCGCCTGGCACCTCGTTGGCGTTGAAGTCGTACACGTGGGCCTCGCCCGCCTTGACCATGGCCGGGATGATGTCACCACCGAGATCGTGGCGGGAATCCTCGTCCTTGGAGTCGTCGGTGACCGCGTCCACCAGCGTCCTGGCGGTGAACACGTAGTTGCCCATGGAAGCGAAGACCTCCTCCGGCGAGTCGGGCAGGCCGGGCGGGTCCTCGGGCTTCTCGAGGAAGGCCTCGATCTTGGTGCCGGCGCCCGGGTCGATGACACCGAAGGCAGATGCCTCCGAGCGCGGGGCCCGGATGCCGGCCACGGTGACGCCGGCCCCCGAGGCGATGTGGGCCTCCACCATCTGACGGGGGTCCATCCGGTAGATGTGGTCGGCGCCGAAGACGCAGATGTAGTCCGGCCGGTCATCGTTGAGGAGGTTGAGGTTCTGAAAGATGGCGTCGGCCGATCCTGCGAACCAGTGGGGCCCGTGGCGCATCTGCGCCGGCACCATGGTCACGTAGGTATCGAGCAGGGTCGACATCCGCCACGTGCGGGACAGGTGCAGGCCCAGACTGTGGCTCTTGTACTGGGTCAGGACCACGATGCGCAGGTAGCCCGCGTTGGCCAGGTTCGAGAGGGCGAAGTCGATGAGGCGGTAGTGGCCGGCGAACGGCACGGCCGGCTTGGCCCGGTCGGCGGTGAGGGGGAACAGCCGCTTCCCTTCGCCACCGGCGAGCACGATCGAAAGCACCCGGGGTTCTACCGTCACGATGCTGACAGTAATTCCCCCGTTCAAGCAGGTCGGACCGGGACCCCGCGTGCGGCCAAGTGCTCCTTGGCCTCACGGATCGTGTGCTGGCCGAAATGGAAGATCGACGCAGCCAGCACGGCGTCGGCGCCACCGGCCAACGCGCCGTCGGCCAGGTGGTCGAGGGTTCCCACTCCCCCGCTGGCGATCACCGGGATGCCGGTGGCGTCGCACACCGCCCGGGTCATCTTTAGGTCGTAGCCGCCCCGGGTCCCGTCGCGGTCCATCGACGTCAGCAGGATCTCGCCGGCGCCGAGCCGCTCGCACTCCTCGGCCCATGCCACGACGTCCTTGCCCGTGGGGGTCCGGCCCCCGTGGGTAAACACCTCGTATCTGGGTGGCTCTCCGCCGCATGCACGGTTCTTCGCGTCGATGGCGACGACCACGCACTGCACGCCAAACTCGGCGGCCAGCTCGGCGATGAGCTGCGGGCGGTCGACCGCTGCGGTGTTGATCCCGACCTTGTCGGCACCGGCCCGCAGCAGGGCCCGGGCGTCGTCGACACTACGGATGCCGCCCCCGATGGCGAAGGGGATGAACACTGTCTCGGCCGTGCGACGGGCCACGTCGACCATGGTGTTACGGGCATCGGAGCTGGCGGTGATGTCGAGGAAAACCAGCTCGTCGGCCCCCTCGGCGTCGTACCGGGCGGCCAGCTCTGCGGGGTCGCCGGCGTCGACCAGGTCCACGAAGTTCACGCCCTTGACCACCCGGCCGGCGTCCACGTCGAGACAGGGGATGACCCTCACCGCCCGCATGCCGCAATCGCCTCCTCGGCGGTGAACCTGCCCTCATAGAGGGCCTTGCCCACGATGGCACCTTCGAGGGTGCGCCCGCCCGCCTTTAGAGTGGCCAGCGCCTCGAGGTCGGCCAGGGCGCCCACACCGCCGGACGCGATGACCGGGATGTCGGTGGCGTCGAGCACCGACGCCAGCCCTTCGAGGTCCGGGCCGGCCAGGGTGCTGTCGCGGCTGATATCGGTGAGGATCACGGCCGCCACCCCGCTGTCGGTGAACCGGGCGAGGAGGTCGAACAGGTCGACGCCCGACCCCTCCGTCCAGCCCCGCACGGCGACGTCACGCCCGCGGGTGTCGATCCCCACCGCCACCTGGTGGTGCGTGGCCAGCTCGCACACGAGCTCCGGGAACTCGACGGCGGCGGTGCCCAGCACCACCCGGTCGACCCCGCACGCCAGCAGCTCCTCGGCCGACGCCTGGTCGCGCACGCCGCCGCTGGCCTGGACCTTGATGTCGACCGCCCCGGCGATTGCCGCGATCACCGGTCGGTTCTCCGGTGTGGCGGTGCGGGCGGCGTCGAGGTCGACCACGTGGATCCACGTTGCGCCGGCGGCGGCGTAGCCCTCGGCCACGGCCACCGGATCGAGCCCGTAGACCGTCTCCTTGTCGAAGTCGCCCTGGTACAGCCGGACAACCCGGCCGCCCCGCAAGTCGATGGCGGGATAGAGGATCACCCTCCACCTGAACTGGTGACACGAGGTGCTCTATTTGACACTGGATGTCACCAGTTCGACGAAGTTGGCGAGAATGTGGAGGCCGGCGGCGCCTGACTTCTCGGGGTGGAACTGGGTGGCCCAGACGTTGTCCCGGGCGACGGCGGCCACCACCGGGCCGCCGTAGTCGCAGGTGGCGACCATGTAGGCGGTCATCTCCGGGGCGTAGGAGTGCACGAAGTAGACCCAGATCGGGTCGACCAAGCCGGCCAACATGGCTGTCGGCCCGTGGTCGAGCCGGTTCCACTGCATCTGGGGGTGCTTCACGCCGGCCGGCAGCAGGCGGACCTGCCCGGACAGGACGCCCATGCCCTTGACGTCAGGGGCTTCGTCGGAGCCGTCGTAGAGCATCTGCATTCCCACGCAGATGCCGAGGAAGGGGATGCCGGCGTCGATCGCCGCCTTGGCCGGTTCTTCCAGGCCGCTGGTCCGCAGCGACTCCAGGCAGCGACCGACGTGGCCCACGCCGGGCAGGACCACGCCGGCGGCGCCGGCGATCACGGCGGGGTCGTCGGTCAGGACCGCCTCGGCTCCGACCTTCTCCAGCGCCTTCTGCGCCGACCGCAGGTTGCCGATCCCGTAGTCGAGGACGGCGATCATCGAGCACTCGTCACAGGGTGCCCTTGGTGGATGGGACGCCCGTGCCCTCGACCCGCACGGCGTCGCGCAGGGCCCGGGCCACGGCCTTGAACGAGGCTTCGAGGATGTGGTGGGAGTTCTTGCCGCGTTTGAGGTCGAGATGGAGGGTCATCAGGGCCGACGTGGCGAAGGCCCGCCAGAACTCCTCGGCCAGCTGGGGGTCGAACGGCGGCGTGCCGAGGGGCTCGGAGCCAGGGTCGACGTCGTAGTGCAGGTAGGGCCGCCCCGACAGGTCGAGGGCGACCTCCACCAGGGCCTCGTCGAGGGGCAGCGACATGGATGCGAACCGACGCACGCCTGCCTTGTCGCCCAGGGCCTCGCGCAGGCACTCGCCCAGAGCGATGCCGACGTCCTCCACGGTGTGGTGGGCGTCGACCTGCAGGTCGCCGGTGGCGGCGAGCTCCAGGTCGAAGCCGCCGTGGCGGCCGAGCTGGTCGACCATGTGGTCGAAGAAGGGCAGGCCGGTGGTCACCTTGGTCTGACCGGTGCCATCGAGATCCAACCGGATCTCGATGGACGTCTCTTTGGTGACGCGGGAGCGCGTGGCGGTCCTGGGGCCCGAGCGGACCTCTGAGCGGGGGACAATGGTCAACTGAGGACCTCCGTGAGGGCAGCGAGGAAGGCGTCATCCTCGGCGGGCGTGCCGACGGTGACCCGGAGGCACCCGTTGAGACGGGGCCACGACGAGCAGTCGCGGACCAGGACCGAGCGCTCGACCAGGGCCTTCCATACAGTCGGGCCGTCGACGTCGCAGGGCCGGAAGAGCAGGAAGTTGGCGCCCGAGGGCCACGTGTCGACGGGCAGGGTGGCCAGAGCGGCGGCCAGGCGCTCGCGCTCGGCGACCTGGGCCGCCACCCGGGCCTCCATCTCGGCCGTGAACCGTAGGGCCAGGCGGCCGGCGATCTGGGTGGCGGCGTCGAGGTGGTAGGGCAGGACGGCCCGCTCGGCGGCGGCGACGATGCCGGCCGGGGCGACCATGTAACCCAGCCGGCAGCCGGCCATCGACCAGGTCTTCGAGAAGGTGCGGGTGACGACGAGCGGGCGGTGGTCGGACAGCAGGGACAGGGCGGAGGTCGAGGCGAACTGGCCGTAGGCCTCGTCGACCACGACCAGCCCGGGGGCAGCGGCCAGGGCGGCCTCGATGACGTGGGGGCCGTCGATGCGGCCGGTGGGGTTGTTGGGTGAGCACAGGAACGTGATCGCCGGCTGGGCTTGTTCCACGAGGCGGGTGACCTCGCCCGGGTCGAGGGTGAAGTCGTCGCATCGCTCCCCCACGGCCACGCCCGTCCCGGTGATGCGGGGGATGTGGGAGTGGAGGGCGTACGTGGGCTCGAAGACCGCCGCGGTGCGTCCCGGCCCGCCGTAGGCCAGGCACAGGGCCTGGATGACCTCGTTCGACCCATTGGCGGCCAGGACCTGCTCGGGACCGACGCCGTGGAGCTCGCCGATGGCGGCCCTCAGCGCCCGGGCCGCCCGGTCCGGGTACCGGTGGAACGGCACCGCGGCCAGCTCCTCGAGGAACGCGGCCCGCCACGCCGGCGGCGGCGGGTAGGGCGACTCGTTGGTGTTGAGGCGGACGTCGACGGTGACCTGGGCTGAGTGGTACCCCTCCAGCTCGGCCAGGTCGTCGCGGACGCTGATCACCGCATCACCGCGTGCGCATCCGGACCGACTCGGCGTGGGCGGCCAGGCCCTCGGCGTCGGCGATGGCGGCCACACTGCCGGCCACGCCGGCCAGGGCGTCGGCGTCGAGGGTGATGGCGTGGATGTGGCGCAGGAAGTCGTCGACCCGGAGGCCGCCGGCGAAGCGAGCCGAGCCGTACGTGGGCAGCACGTGGCTGGGCCCGGCCAGGTAGTCACCCACCGAGGCCGGGGCGTAGGGGCCGCAGAACACCGCGCCGGCGTGACGGACCTGGCCCAGGAGCGACTCGGGCCGCTCGCACATGAGCTCCAGGTGCTCGGGGGCGATGAGGTTGGCCACCTCCATGGCCTGCTCCGGCCCGTCGACGACCGCGGCGTAGCCACCTTGAGCGAGGGTCGAGGTGATGTCGGCCCGCCGGGGGGACTCCGCCACCAGCCGGGTCACGGCCTCGGTGACGGCGTCGGCCACCGCTTCGTCCCAGGTGATGAGCCAGGCCAGACCGTCGGGGCCGTGCTCGGCCTGCACGATCACGTCGATGGCCGCCCACTCCACCGGGGTGGTGGCATCGGCGATCACCACCACCTCCGACGGGCCGGCGAACGCGGACGAGACGCCCACCGCGCCCTCGGCGGCGACCTCGCGCTGGGCCAGGGCCACGTAGACATTGCCGGGACCGACGATCACGTCGACGGGGCGGATGCTGTCGGTGCCGTAGGCCATGGCCCCGATGGCCTGGGCCCCGCCGATCCGATAGACCTCACCCACGCCGGCCAGGGCGGCGGCGGCGAGGGTGGGCGGGTCGATGGTGCCGTCGGGGCGGGGCGGTACGCAGAGGACGACCTCGCCGACGCCGGCCACCCGGGCGGGCAGGGCGGTCATGAGCACGGTGGAGGGGTAGCCGGCCCGGCCTCCGGGCACGTAGACGCCGGCCCGGTCCACGGCGCGGCGGAGCTCCCGGATGACCACACCGTCGCGCACATAGGGCGGTGAGTCGTGCAGCTGGGTGCGGTGATAGGCGGTGATGGCGCCGTGGGCGGCCTCGAGGGCCAGGCGCAGGGCCGGCGGGGTGGCGGCCAGTGCGGCCTTCAGGTCGGCCTCCGGCACGCGCAGCTCGTCGAGGTCGGCCTTGTCGAAGCGCAGGGTGTACTCCCGCACGGCGTCGTCGCCCCGTTTGCGCACCTCGGCCAGGATCTCCCGGACGGCGTCGATCGGAGGTGGTCCGGACGGGGCGGGGCGGGGCAGGCGGGATCGGAGGTCGCCGCCGGCACCCCGCAGGTCGAGGCGGCTGAGCATGGCTCTGATCGTACCGGGGCCGGTGCGCTGCCCACGGTGGGATAAACCGGAGGCCGTGCCGCCTCCCGCCACCGTCCCTGCGCCCGAGCTCTCGTCCGTGGCCACCGCTCTCGACGACCTGACCCGGCGGATATCCGGAATCGCCGAGGGCCTGGCCAACACCCAGGCCGACTGGGTGGCTCAGGACCTCTTCGCAGTGGAGCGCTCACTGAACGCCGCCCATCGCCGGCTGACCACCCTGAACGCCCGCCTGCGCAAGGACACCTGACCAGCCACGGCGCACTTGCTCCGACACGGCCGATGGCGCCCCGTAGGGGCGCCATCGGGGGGCGGTCCGGGCGGCGGAACCCAGTACCGCCTCAGGGGGATCCAGGTGGCGGGAACCTGATCCCTCAAGCAGTAGAACGTACTAGCTCCCCCTCTTTGTTCCCACGCGAGCGGGCATTTCAATCACCCCGATCTTCGGGCAGAACGAGGCGAGCACGCAGCTGTCGCAACGAGGCGTACGGGCTGCGCAGACGCGCCGGCCGTGGAGGATCAGGCGGAGACTGAAACCGCCCCGCTCCCCGGGCGGGACCATGGCGTCGAGGTCGACCTCGACCTTCACTGGGTCGGTCTGCGTGGTCAGACCCAGACGGCGGGAGAGCCGACCCACGTGGGTGTCCACCGGAAGGCCGGGCAAACCGAACGCCACGCTGCGGACCACGTTGGCCGTCTTGCGACCGACTCCTGGGATGGTCACCAGATCGACCATGGCGGTGGGCACCTGCCCGCCGAAACGCGCTTCGAGAGCGGCGGCCATGCCCAGCAGGCTGCGGGTCTTGGCCCGGAAGAACCCCGTGGCGTGGACGAGGCGCTCGACGTCGGCCGGATCGGCGGCCAACAGGTCCGCAGGGGTGGGATATCGGGCAAAGAGCGCCGGCGTCACCGAGTTCACCGCCTCGTCGGTGGTCTGGGCCGACAGGATGGTGGCCGCCAGCAACTGGAACGAACCGTCGTGGGCCAGGGCGCACAGGTCCCTGGCGTCGCCCGGGTACTGCTCGGCCAGGACGGCCGCGGTCTCCCGGGCCCGTCCCTTGGGCGTGCGGGGCAGTCCCATGGTTCATCAATGTAGAGCGGCCGGGTACGGTTTCCCGGTGGCCCGCCTCGAGGTCAAGCGACAGATGGGGCGGGCCGACATCGCCGCCGTGTCCGAGTTGCTCGACGCCGCCACCGAGGTCGACGGCCACCCGCCCCTCGACGAGCACCAGTGGCTCGATCTCGTGCACGGCGGCCGCCACGACTTCGCCGGCCTGGTGGCATGGGAGCCCGGGCACGGCCATCCGGTCGGCTATGCCCAGGTGACGCGGGAGGCTTCCGGCGGGCCCGAGGCCACGTGGGCGCTTGAGCTCGTCGTCGACCCGCATCACCGGCGGCCCGACCTCGGCATCGCCCGGACCCTTCTCGACGCCGCCGTCGGCTTGGTCGCCGAGGCCGGCGGAGGCCACGTGCACATGTGGGTCCCCAAGCCCACCGACGCCTCCGATCGCCTGGCCGCCGCCGTCGGGCTGGGGCGGGGCCGGGAACTACACCAGCTCCGTCGCTCCCTGCCGGTCGGCGAGGACACCACAGTCGACGTGCGTCCCTTCGTGCCGGGCACCGACGAGGCGGCGTGGCTGGAGGTCAACAACCGGGCCTTCCACTGGCACCCTGAGCAGGGCGGCTGGGACTTGGAGACCCTGCGTAACCGGGAGGCGCAGCCCTGGTTCAACCCGGCCGGGTTTCTCCTGCACGAGCGCGACGGGAAGCTGGCCGGCTTCTGCTGGACCAAGGTCCATCCCGACCACCAACCGGCCCTCGGCGAGATCTACGTGGTGGCGGTCGATCCCGGCTTCCGAGGACTCGGCCTGGGCCGGGCGCTCATGCTCGCCGGCCTCAATCATCTCGCCCGCCAGGGCCTGGCGATGGCCATGCTCTACGTCGACGCCGACAACGCCGCCGCCCTGCGCCTGTACGGGGAACTCGGCTTTACCACCGACCACGTCGACCGGGCCTACGTGGGCGATGTCGCCCCGTACGCCTAGCCGATCCCGCTGACGCCGACGGCCGATCCCAAGGCGAAGGTGGCCGCCGCCGGCACGGCGGAGAACAGCAACTGCCGGCCCGCAGAGCGGCCGATGGGCCGACCGGTGAAGCGGGCCAGGAACCCGCCCACGGCCAGGGCGGCGATGAGGCCCAGAACGACGGCCGTCACCAACGCCGCGGTGCCGCTCGTGAAGAAGTAAGGGATCAGGGGAATGGACGCCCCGATCGAGAAGGTGACGAACGACGACAGCGCGGCGCTGACCGGTCGGCCCAAGGCGTTGGGGTCGATCCCCAGCTCCTCGCGGGCGTGGGTCTCCAGGGCCAGCTCGGGATTGCGGCTGAGGGCGGTGGCGAGCTGGTCGGCGGTGGTCTCGTCGACGCCTCTCGACCGGTAGATCTGAGCCAGCTCCCGCCGCTCGGCTTCAGGGCTCCGGCGCAGCTCGAGGCGCTCCATCTCCAGCTCGCGCTGGAGCAGCTCGGTCTGGGCCGTCATCGAGATGTACTCCCCCGCCGCCATCGACACCGCACCACCGATGAGACCGGCCAGGCCGGCCAGGCGGACCAGTCCGGCGCCCGTATTCGCCCCCGCGAAGCCCAGGACGATGGCGACATTGGACACCAGACCGTCGCTCATGCCGAATACCGCAGCCCGGGCGGTGCCGCCCTGGACGTCGCGGTGATGCTTCTCCGGGAGCGGCGGCAGCGTCTCGGACATCGTCCCACCAACGTACCCTTGGGCATGCCCGGACGGTTCGACCTCAGCGTCGAGAATCTGTCGGGACTCCTGGGTGACGAGCCCGCCTACCGGGCCCGTCAGGTCTGGCGCAGCCTCTATCAGGGCCGGGAGCCGGAGGAGATGACCGATCTGCCCTTGGCCCTGCGGTCGCGATTGGCCGACGAGCTGGTCGCCGGATTGCGCCCGGTGACCACGTCGGTGAACGCCGACGGCGACACCACCAAGTGGCTGTGGGCGTTGGCCGACGGAGCCCGGGTGGAGACGGTGCTCATGGCCTATCCGTCGGGGCGGGTGACGGTCTGCGTGTCCACCCAGGCTGGCTGCGCCATGGCCTGCTCGTTCTGCGCCACCGGCCAGGCCGGCTTCGAACGCCAGCTCACCGCCGGGGAGATCGTCGAGCAGGTGGTCCGGGCTGGTCGCGCCTCGGCCACGGGCCGGGTCAGCAACGTCGTGTTCATGGGCATGGGCGAGCCGCTGGCCAACTATGGGCCGATGTGGGCCGCGATCGAGCGATTGCACGGCGACGTCGGCATCTCCGCCCGCCATCTCACCGTCTCCACCGTGGGGATCGTGCCTGGGATCCTCCGCCTGGCCCAGGAGCGACTGCCGGTCAACCTGGCCGTCTCCCTCCACGCGGCCAACGACGAGCTGCGCGACTCCATGGTGCCCATCAACCGGCGGTACCCTCTCGCTGCGCTGATCGAGGCGTGCCAAGCGTGGGTGGCGTCGGGCAACCGCCGCCTCTCCTTCGAGTGGGCGCTGATCGACGGCGTCAACGATCGGCCCTCGGATGCGTCCCAGCTGGCCGCCCTTGCCCGCCCGTTGGCCGCCCACGTCAATCTGATCCCTCTCAACCCCACTCCCGGCTACCTCACCCGGGGGACGCCACCGCTCGGGGTACGGGCATTTCGCGACCGTCTCCTGGCCGCAGGCGTGAACGCCACCGTGCGCCGCAACCGGGGCACCGACATCGCCGCCGCCTGTGGACAACTGGCCGCGGTCGACCTGCTGGCCGGCCCAGGCAACCAGATCGTGGGGCAACCCCCGCCGGCGGGATCGGCCCTGACAGAATGACCGCCATGGCCTCTCGCCGGTTTTTGAACCCCGCTCAGCCCCAGACACTGGTGATCGCCGTCTACCTGCTCTACCTGAACGCGGCCTTCCTCCTGTTCGCCCTGCTCCAACAGGGCGTGTTCAGGTGGTACTACCTCCTTTCCGTCGTGGCCGGCATGATCGGTGGCTTCGGCATTGCCAACGAGAAGAAGTGGGGATACGGCCTCGGCATCGCTGCGGCCATCGCTCCGTTCGCCATCCGCATGTACGAGACCGGAAACCCGTTCGACCTGCCCCTCCTGAGCCTCATGTTCGCCATTGCGCTGGTTGCCCTGCTCCTCCACCCCCAGAGCCGTGATTACCAGCGCCTCTGGTTCAAGTAACCACTGGTAGGTGGAGGTGAAACCGCAGGTCAGAGCGTTTTGTCTCCTAGCACACCGCTCCACAAGCAGATGCGGTTGAGGTGACCGGCTAGGTGCCATTGGGCGCCACCTGCGCGCCACCAACCGGGCACCTCGCACCATCGAGAAGTACCTGCTGGCGGCCCGGCAGTTCGCGGCGTTCTGCGCCACCAACGACCTGCCCACGTCGGCGGCCGAAAGCGCCGCCGTGATGTCGAGGCCCACATCTCCCACCTCCTGGACCGCTTCACGGCGGGTACAACCGTGACCCGCTATCAGGACCTGCGGGTGCTGTTCGGCTGGCTGGTCGATGAGGAGGAGATCGCCAGCTCCCCCATGGCCCGCATGAAGCCGCCGATCCTTCCTGAGGTCCCTGTCCCCGTCCTCACGCCCGACGAGCAGCGGGCACTCCTGGCCGCGTGCGACGGCAAGGAGTTCGACGCCCGACGCAACACCGCGTGGGATCGCGTTGAGCCTCAGGAGGCCGGCACGGTGGTGACACTGTCTGCGATACGGCGGCCAAGTTTCGGTAGCTCGCCGAGCAGGTCTCCGGGAGCGGTGTCGAGGTCGACCGTGTGGGCGTGGATGGTCACTCCCGCGTGGCGTACTTCGTGGGTGACCTCGGCGGCGTAGACGAGGTGGCCATCGGAGAGTCCGAGCTGCCCGCGAGATTTGGCGGTGCTCGACGGCCTAGTTGAAGTGACCACCGCAACCGGAGAGCACAATGTCGACCACCTTCCGACCGACCGCATGTCGCTGAACCCTTCCGAGCGGGTTCTGCGGGCACGGCTGTCGGCGTACACCATGCACGCCAAGTACGACCCCAGGGAGACGACGGCGGCGGCGCGAGCGGCGTTTCTCGACCGGTTCGCCCAACAGGTCGATCCCGGCGGAACCCTCCCTCAAGACGAGCGCACGCGTCGGGCCGAGGCCGCCCGCAAGGCGTACTTCACGCGGCTCGCCCTCAAGTCGGCCCAGGTGCGAAGGGCCCGTTCCGCGAACCCTTGACCGGTGACCTGACCCTCCCTGCCGGCACCGACACGACTCCCGTCGCCTTTTCGTCGTGCCGCGACTCAGCGAGTTCTACGGGATCGTCGTGTACATGTACTGGAAGGATCACCATCCGCCGCACTTCCACGCCATGTACGGCGAGGACGAGGTGCTCGTGAGGATCGACGACGCCACGATCCTCGTCGGCTCCTTCCCTCGCACCGCTGCCCGCCTGGTCAAGGAGTGGGCCGAGCTGTGCCGGCCGGAGCTGCTCAGCAACTGGGACCGAGCCCAGGCATCGACGCCCCTCGTGCCGATCAAGCCCCTTCGGTAAGCTGGGCAGGTGAGCCGACCCGCCCGAGTCGTCGATGTCGAGTATCTGGGTGACTACCGGCTCCGGCTCACCTTCTCCGACAATCTGGCCAGGGAGCTCGATTTCGAAGGGACGCTGGAAGGCGAAGTCTTCGAGCCGCTGAAGGATCGGGCGGTGTTCGCACAGGTTTCGGTGGACACCGTGGCCGGCACGATCCAGTGGCCCAACGGTGTCGACCTCGATCCTGACGTCCTCCACGGCGACCACGAGCCGGCGACAGGCCATGGCCCTGTCGTGCTGAAGGAGTACGACCTCCGCCCCACCGGCTGACGGTCG
>JBBQRO010000009.1:0-50914 GCA_038214685.1 Acidimicrobiales bacterium | reverse complement strand
CTAGACGCCGGGACTGACCAACCCCGACTCGTAGGCCAGAACCACCGCCTGGACTCGGTCACGCAGATGGAGCTTCAAGAGCACACGGCCCACGTGGGTCTTGACCGTGGTCTCACTCACATGGAGGTCGCCGGCGATCTCAGAGTTCGAACGACCACGTGCCATCAGGACCAGTACCTCCTGCTCCCGGTCCGTCAACCGAGACAGCTCGACGGGCGCAGCCGCCGGCAGGGGTTGGGTGGCGAATGCTTCTATGACCCGGCGGGTGACCGCCGGGGCCAAGAGTCCGTCACCCGACGCCACGAGACGAACTGCGTCCACCAGGTCCTCCGCCGGTGTGTCCTTCAACAGGAAACCGCTCGCTCCTGCCCGCAGAGCAGCGAAGACATACTCGTCCAGATCGAACGTCGTCAGCATCAACACGTGGGGGTCGCCGCCCTCGCCCCGCTCAGCAGTGAGGTGGCCCGTGGCCTCCACCCCGTCCATTCCGGGCATCCGGATGTCCATCAGCACCACATGGGGCCTCGCTCGCTCCACCAGCGTGATGGCCTCCAGCCCGTTCGCCGCCTCCCCGACCACGGTGATGTCGGGCTCGGCATCGAGGATCATCCGGAACCCGGCGCGGACCAGGGCCTGATCGTCCACCACGACCACCCGGATCGCGCCCGCCATCACCGCCGCACCGGCTCCAGCGGCAGCCTCGCGGTCACGCGGAACCCTCCGCCGGGCTGCGGGCCGGCGACCAGGTCGCCGCCGAAGAGCTGGACTCGCTCACGCATGCCCGCCAAGCCGTGCCCATTGCCCTCTCCTGCGGCCTCGACCGCCTTCCCGTTGCCGTCGTCGTGAATCTCAAGCTCGACCCCTCCATCGCCGTACGCCACCCGGACGGTGGCGGTCTTCGTTCCGGCGTGGCGGAGCACGTTGGTCAGTGCCTCCTGGACAATTCGGTAGGCCGAGAGGTCCACACCGGGAGGCAACCCGCGCTCGGCGCCGGTCACCTCGATCGACACGCGTAGACCGGCAGCCGCGCAGTGTTCGACCAGGGCGGGTAGCGAGCTCAGCGACGGCTGGGGAGCGAAGGACACCTGGTGGTCGTGGCGATCGTCACGGAGGACACCGAGCAGCCGTCTCATCTCGGTCATGGCTTGGCGGCCGGTGGATTCGATCGAGGCCAGTGCCTCGGCTGCCTGGCCCGGGTCTCGGGACAGGACCCGCCTGGCTCCGCCGGCCTGCACGATCATCACGCTCAGGCTGTGGGCGATGATGTCGTGCAGCTCACGGGCGATGCGGCTGCGCTCCTCCCCGGCGGCCCGCAATGCTTCCGCCTGGCGCTCCCGCTCGGCCCGACCGGCCCGCTCTGCCAGGTCGGCGACCCGGGTCCTGTTGACCTGGACGTTGTCCCCGACCAGCCAGGCCATGGCGAAGATCGCCAGGTTGGCCACCACCTGCAGGGCAGAGGGTTCCCACCGTGCCTGAAGCAGCACCACAACCAGGGCGGCCCCGACCAACCCCCCGGCCAGCCGGGAGTGACGCCGGTCGCAGTACGCCCCCACGGTGTACAGGGCGACGAGCAGCCCGAAGGGCAGGGTGGAGGAGAAGCCCGCCACCTCATAGGCCATGGCCGCCACCGCCACCACGGCGAGGACCCGAAGAGGAGACCGCCGTCGCCAGGCCACAGGGAGGGTGCTGAGCACGACCAGCAGCGCTCCGGTCACGCTCGCCGGCCGATACCCGCTGGCGCTGTCGAGAGGATCCGACCACATGGCGGGAAGGCTGAGCCCGGTGATCATGACCGCCACCACGGCGTCGACCGCGCCGGGGCGGGCCTTCATCCAATCGATGGGTGAGCGCCGGTCGGTCATATGGTTCAACCTACCGAGCCGGCCACGTCACGGCGTCCTCCCCGAGGTGGACCGTCGGGTCGTCCTTGAGGATGACGATGCGTCATCAACTTCGCCCTCATGGACGACGACGCCACCGGCCAAGTCGGTCATCGTGGCCTGAGAGGTGTCCGAGGACAGCCCTGGAGGCTCGAGATGACGAACACGATGCAACCCGCGGCCGACCAGCGCTCGCACCTGCTGGACCTGATGAGGGCCGGGACGGTGGCCGCCGTGGCCTTCGGTGTGGTGCGGGTGGTGGCGGACCTCATCGACCTGTTCGGTATTGACTACCGCCTCGGCATGGCCGGTGTATTGCGGTCCGGGCCCTACGCGCTGTTCGCCGGGCTGTCGCTGATGGCAAGTCTCCTGCTGCCGTTGGGCTTGTTCGGCATCTACGCCCACCGGGGCGAGCGGACGGGGCGGCTTGGACTGGCCGGGTTTGCCCTGGCATTCCTGGGCTCGTTGATGGTGGCCGGCAACGACTGGGCGAACGCCTTCATGGCACCCGTGGTGGCCAAGGAGGCTCCCGGGGTCTCCTTCCTGGCGACGACCGGGGCGCCGGCCGGGCTGCTCCAGACCGGCATCAGCCTGAGCTTCGTGCCGCTCACCTTGGGCCTTATCGTAATGGCGGCTGCCGCCATCCGACACGCCACGTTCCCCCGCTGGCAGCCAGCCCTGCTGATCGTGGCCGTGGTATCGAACATGGTCTTGGCGCCAGAGGCGCAGAGCCTCCAGGAAATCATGCCCCGCGTCTTCGTGGGCGCGGCCATTGCTCTGCTCGGGTGGCACGCCTTGCGCACGGACTGGCTCCGGCCTGCGGCGGACGCTGGGGCAACCGCCCAGCGAGCGGCAACTGACCCGGTGCGGTACGCCGACCATCGAACCATCAAACGCAAGGAGGAGCGGTCATGAACCCGTCCACTACCAGCGAATTTATCCATCGCCATCCCCTCACCTTCTCGGTGGTGCTGATCGCGGCCGTAGCTGGTGTCGACGTACTGCTCATCGCCATCCGGGACGTGTCGTCCCTCCACTTCTCGGTCATCACCGCCGGCATCATCAGCGGCGCCGTGCTCAGCCTGCTCGGCGCGCTGGTCCTCAGGCGACTGGGCCTGTGGCGCGAGCTCGGGCTGGCCGGACGCCCGGCTCGATGGCGGACACTCCTGTGGTTCCTGCCATTCGCCATCTACGGCGTGCTGCCCCTCACCATGGGCCTTGATGTGACCGCCGGCAAAGTCGCAGGCGCGCTGGCCTTCGGGGTGCTGATCGCCTTCTGGAAGCTCGCCGTGCTCGCCTTGGTCCTGTACGCGTGGCTGCCTCGCGGCGCCCGAGCCGCGGCGGTCGTGACGGCATGCTCCTTCGCGATCATGCACCTGACCGCGATCCTGGTGGGCGGCGTCGTCGTCCCAACGCTCGTGCTGTCGCTGTCGTACCTCTTCTTGGGGTTCGCGTTCGTGGCGGTCCGGATGCGGACCGGCCTTCTCTGGCCTCTCGTCTGCTGTTACGCGCTCTTTCTGACCGCTGCTCCGATGGTCCTCCAGGACAACGAAGCCAGCAACCTTGTCGGCTCGGTCTCCGACGCCCTGCCGCCCTTGGTCATCTCCCTCCTCCTCGCCGGTTACGGGCTTGTCGTGTGGAGGCGACCGCGTGCGACTGCTGAGCCGGCTGGACATCTGGATGATGGTCCCGGCGTCACTTCGGAGAACGCGGCGGGGCCTACACATTCCCCTGTCGCAAGAGCACGACGGGTGGTGACCACGCATGACTGATGGGTTCATCGGCGTCTCCTGGTTTGTGTGGGCGGGGCTGGCTGCAGCTCTGGCCGCGATGTTCACCGTGATTCAGATCCCGAAGCAGACCTCCCAAACGACGGGGCTTACGCACATCGTCCTGCGTTGGTTCCACTCCGTCACCTGGATCCTGCTGGCCATGTCCTTCCTGTTGCGCGGGGCCGCACCCCGCCTGTCGAGCCTGGCCGACGTCATCGGTCTTGCGGGCCTCGGGTCCTATATCACCTTCCGCTCGGCGATCAGTCGGACCAAACCGGCCTCCTCCGGCCCGCGACCCTGGTCGACCCCGAGGACCAAGGCGTCGAAGCGGGCCAGCCAGACGTGAGTCGCCTCGCAAGGTCGGTGGTCTGGCTACGCTGCGGCACGGTCCTCTGCCGAGTGAGCGGCGCAGGGTAGGGCTCCGTCGGCGCGAGTCGAAGGAGGGGCCCCTGCCACATGCGGCGGACACGTGGCGGAACCCTCGGGTCGAGAGTCTCGTCGCTCGCTGCTGCCAGGTCGAGTCCCCGGTGCGGATGACGGGAGCGCTGGCAGACGGGGGTCCGGCAGCGCTGAGCTTGTGATGCACGACTGTGCAGCACGCTCTGTGCTGGTCAGGCCGGATATGGGAGGAGTGACCCCCTGAAAACTGAGGAGGGGGCGCGAGCGCAGCGAGCTGGGGGGAGGCCGGCGGCTCACTCCCCGGCACCGGAGCGGTACGCGGGCCTGTAGCGCCCCAGGGAGGTTGTGGAGAAGGCTCGCCGGTGGTTGGCCGCCCTCGCGAGCAGATTCCCCCACCGGTCGCTCTCAACCAGGATGGCGGGCCCAAGGTCGGCGCGGGCGACGGCGCCGGCGCGCATTCCGGACTCCTCGCATCGTTCCTCGGCCACGACCCGGAACCAGTCGCGCTCGTCAACCACCGGGCAATCATGGCCCACCAACCCGGGTGACCTTCCACGCCGCTGGCGACCTGGGATGGGGTGGTGGTGATACAGAAGAAGAGCATCGAGAGGGGCCTCAAGCCGGGAGGGAAGCCCGTCTGTCGCTCTGGGCGTACTCGGCGCTGGGCGATATCACCACAGCTGCGGCACGGGAATGTACGGCGGCGTCATCAAGGTGGGCGACCCCTGACGCAGTTCCAGAACGCATGTAGCGCGTTGTGAGAGCCCTGCTGTTCGTACGCGTTTGACACATTGACCTCGATGAACGAGAACGTCTACGACTGCGACAAATGGCCGGCGTTCGGACACTTTCCTTGAAGCTGGGCCAGCGTCCTTCTGGGCGCCGCGACTCCGCTGGACCTGTACACCGGCGGCGCTGCCACCGAGGGACCGAACGTCCCGTAGCTGATGTCGCCTGGGACACATTGAGGTGTCCAAGCGCTGCGTCCTGAACCGTCGATCAGCAAACAGTGCAGACGAGCCTTGGGTTCCCCGCCGTCGCAGTACTGGGGTACGGGTCAGGTCAGCGCTGCTCGCTCTCGAGTAGCCCCTGAGCTTGGCCAGGTCGTTGCGGTTTGCCCGGCGCATCGCCGGTGCCATGAGCGGCGGAAGGAGCACCGAGAACCCGGTCGGTTCCCTACGTTTGCGCAGCTTCATGCGTCTCAGTCGCTCATCGAGCCGATGCCACTCGTACGTCGTCTCCATTGGGAACGGCCCGTCGGCGGTGCGCATGACTAGCCGCTCGTTGGGGACGAGGTCGACGATCTCGTAGATATATTCGAGCCGCCGTCCGAGGAACCGGGCGGTGAACGAAGCACGTGAACCGACGGCGAGCGCGGGTTCCGATCTCACTCGGCCCGTTCGATGTTGTCGTACCAGTCTGGAGCCGTCATCGGATCTGCAGCGAACCGGTAGACGTCGGCGACCGGACGGCCGATCTCTACTTCGGTCGTGACGTCAACAGGCATCGAGCCCTCCTTTCAGGTGGGCGCTACATCGGCGAGGCGCCCGAGAAAGGACGTCCACCCTTGCCGGTGTTGTAGTCCGCCCTCGTCCGAGGCCAGCTCGCGATGTCGGAGCGTCAGGATTGTCCCGCCGTCGTGTGGTTCGAGCGAGACCTCGACGACCGAGACTCGGGCGCAACCGACGGCGCGCCTGGTGTCGGTTCCCACCCGAACCGGAACACGAGTCGGCGGGGCTGGTCGAGTTCGACGTAGCGACCGGCCATGACACCGCTCGCGTCGAGGGTGACCATCATGATCCCGCCGGGTCTCGCATCGAGCTCAGCGCTGACGCCCCACCACTCGCACATCTGTTCAGGGACCGTCCAGAACTCCCACACGACCTCGGGCGGCGCGGCGATGTGAACGATCTGCTCGACCTGCGCTGGCGTCATGGCTGCGCCCTGCGTTCGGCCGCCGCCTTGAGCCTCGCCAACTTGTCGGACCACATCTCGTCGAGGAATGCCACCACGTCCGGGGGCGGCTCCGGGCACAGGCGATAAAGGCTGCAGTTCCCGATACCGGCCCTGACGCACATGCGCGCCGAAAGGAGTCGGCGTTCTGCTCGGCGCCGGTCGACGCCGAACGGGTGTCCCCGAAGCGCGAGGTTTCGACGTGGCGCAGGTATCACCGAACAGCGGCTATATGGAGCAAGGTGATGCGCTGACGTCTGTCTCGACGACTCAGCCCAAGTCCATCACGTCGAGGCCCACGCCTTCGCTACTCGTGAGGGCGCTGCGTGGCCAGAAGTCGCTGGGCATGTCGCTCGTCGCCACGGACAACTGCCCGTCCACTCGACACGGCCTCCCGAAGAGAGACATACCCAGCGGCTACGGCCAGGGCCGTGGCCGCATCGGCCTCGATTGTCACGTCGCCAATCTCGTCTTCTCCCGCCAGGCGACTCTCTCCAGATCGAGTGTCGAGAAGTACCATCGGGCCGTCGTCGACGGCAAAGCCAACACAGCCCTCAACGTCGCTTGGCGAGGCTATGGCTCCGAGCGCCACGACGAGCCAGGTTGGCCTGAAGGCGTCACCGTCTGCACCGCGGATCATCTCGGGTGCCCCCCACCGCACAAGGCTGTGAACGGCGAGCTGTAGCTCTCGACCGCGCCCGGTCAGTCGATACCTGGTGGCCTTGCCTACGCCGGTTCGTTTCACGACGGCGTGGCCCTCGAGGAACCGGAGACGCTCAGCCAGCAGATTGGTTGCGACACCTGGGAGGCCCTGCTGCAGATCGCCATAACTGGCCTCGCCCACCAGCAGCTCGCGGATGATGAGCAGCGTCCAACGGTCACCTACGACGTCCAGCGCTCGGGCAAGGGCGCAGTACTGACCGTATGTTCTCGCCATCGGTCCATATTACTTGACTTTCTCAAGTTAGAGGATGATCATCTCGGAATGACCTTGCTGCATCAGTTCGGTTCTGGCCCGGCGGTTGTTCTGATCCACGGCATTCCCGGCTCGGCTGCCACCTGGCGCGGCGTTGCCGAGCGACTCGCTGTCGACCATCTGGTGCTGGTCCCTGACCTGGTCGGATTCGGCGCGACCGATGGGACGCCAAGTCTCGCCGAGTTGCGCGCCGATGCCCAGGCCGAGGCTCTAGCCACCGCCCTCGACCGTCTCAGCATCACCGCAGCCACAGTCGTCGGGCACGATTTCGGAGGTCCCGTGGCGCTTCATCTGCTAGCGAAACGGCACGACCTGGTCAGCGCACTCGGGCTACTGGCCACCAACGCTTTCGCGGACACTGCCATACCTTTTCCGCTCGCAAGCGTGACCTGGCCCGTGATCGGTCCGGTGGCCTCGCGTCTGTTGTTCTCACGTACCTCAATGCGGATGCTCGTTCGTCGCATGGTGGGTATGCCGAGGACGCAGCTGGACGTTCGCTCCTATCTTGGGGACATGGCCCAGACCCGGGCTATCCGCCTGATCTTCACTGATTCCTTGACCAATCTGGCTGAGCGATACAGACCCCTGGAGGCCGTCCTCTCGAATGCTTCGGTCCCGGCCGCTGTCATCTGGGGCGACAATGATCCGTTCTTTCCTCTGGCCCACGGCGAGCGGACGGCTGCCGTACTCGACGTCGAGCTCCGCGTGCTTTCCGGTGCCGGCCACGCCTTGCCCGACGAACGCCCTGACGAGGTGGCGACCGTGATTAAAGACCTGGCACGGCGGGCTGAGGCCGCGGCCTGAGCTCCTCGACTTCGTGGGCTCGAACTTCAAGAGGGCCGCGCCAGGTCACTGAGTTCTCCGAACGCCGGCCCAAGGGGGACGGCCCCGAAGTGGGCTCGGAGTACGAGATTCGGACGCTCGGACCTTGGAGCGGATCGGTTCAGACCGGGGACCGGACACCGACGTCGTCTACTCGGTCTCCCGGAGCGCCGAGTGCCTTCCACGCGCTGTACAGGCCAGCGGGATTGTCTCGGCCATCTCCGAACCTGGACCGCCTTGCCTCGCCCCTTTTCACCGCGTTCCTGGGTCGGCTGGGCTAGCAAGGGGGGACCGATCGCCAAGTCCACGGCACGGCAAGGGCACCACCACCGCAAAGGAGCGTTCATTGCGATGATTGAGGTCGAAGGCAGACGTGCTGAGGTCGAAGACGGCAAGCGGCTGGTCCTGGCCATTGAGGAGGACCTAGGCATCGACATCCTCCACAAGTGCGGCGGCAACGCGATGTGCACTACCTGTCGGGTGCAGTTCGAGGTGGGCGAGCCGTCCCGGATCACCGAGGCCGGGCGCGAGCGGCTCACCGAGAGGGAGCTCCTCGGCCAGGCCCGCCTCTCCTGCCAGATCCCCTGCAAGGGGGAGATGGTGGTCAAACCGCTCATGACGGTGTCGACCAGCGGGACCGACAGCCCCGGCTCGCGACCGGCCGACGAAATCACCCCTGAGCCGAGGTGGACCGACCTCTGACCTCGCAGCCGTCGACCCGAGCCCCGGGGCCTTCGGTAACGGCGCCTGATCCGCCTATCTACTTCACGAGTGTCTCTGGCACCGGCCGGCCGACGACGTCGACGCCCGTCAGGGCCACGATGCGGCCGTCGGCCACCGCCAGGCCCCAGCCGTCGGCGCCCAAGGCGGCAGGAACGGTCCTGCCGTCGACCAGTCGCGCAGTGACGCTTCGGACCTGGGGGCCGGCCCGGAAGATGACCCCGGTCGAGTCAGTCGTGCCGGGGCCGCCCCTGAGCATCACCGCCGTGCCCGCCGGTTCCAGGCCCGCACCCCCCGGCCGGGCGCCGCACGCGCCCGTCAGCACCTGGCTGAGCTGGATCCCCGGATCGACGTCGGCCGGTCGCAGGTAGGCGCAGTCCCGTGCCGCCACGACCGCCAGCGTCGAGCGGTTGCTCGTCGTGGCTCGGACCACCTCGGACATCTCCTCCTCGGGTACGGGCAAGGGACCTCCCGGCAACCCGGGCCGGCTGCCGGGGGGAGGCGGATTCGATCGCGCCGACCCCGTGGCGGCCGGCACTACGCGGACGCCGGCGGCGATGGCCTCTGCTTCCGCCAACCTGGCCGCAGGGGCCGAAGGACCGGCGTAAGAGGCGATGCGGAGGGAGGACTGGGGTATCTCGCCCCGACGGACCCTGACGCCGCCGGCCAGCATCCGCTCGGCGCCAAGCGCATAAGCCGGACCAGGATCGAGTGGCCGGTTCTGGCTGTCGAAGCCGTACTTGGCCTGCACTGGGTCGTAGCCCACCACCAGGACCACGCCGTCCGGCGGGAAGGCGCCGAACGCCACGTCGTCGCGCGCCAGGAGGGCAAGGGCCCGGTCGCTGTCGGAAAGGGGCCGGGTAGCCACCACCATGGTCGGGCCGAAGGCGAAGAGCGTCGTCCACCCTTCAGGCGCCCGGAATTCCAGGCTTGGTCCGGCGGCGGCGCCGGCAACCGTCGTCAGGGAGGATCCAAGCCCGGCAACGACCTGCGTCGGGCGGTCGGAGGCGCGGTCGAGCAGCGGCACCGCGGCGGCGGCGGCGAACACCGTCGCCAGCCCGGCGAGGGCGACCCGGCGCCTGCTCCGCCGCCGCCGCCGACCTTCGACCCGCCGGTGCAGCTCCTCGACGGGCGGGGGGAGGAGGGGGGACGATCGAGAAGCGCCCGCAGCGCTTCCGCCGGCTCGCTCACGGAATCACCTCCAGAGGTCCGGGCTCGCTGAGGACGGCGGCCAGCCGCCGGCGGGCGGCGGTGAGAGTAGCGGAGACGGTGCCCGCAGCCACGTCCATGACCACCGCGATCTCGGCCTGGGGCAGGTCGCAGACGTAGCGCAGGGCGACGGCGGTCCGCTGGCGGGTCGGAAGGGCGCGCACCGCAGCCCAGAGCTCGGGCTCGACGGCCGCCGGCCGGGCCGGCTTCACAGCCCGCGACCAGAGGCGCTGCTCGACGGCCGCCCGCCTGAGCCGCCGGCGCAACAGGTTCACGGCCACCCGGTAGGTCCACGCCGCCGCCGAGTCCATGGCCGCTACCCGGTCCCACCGCTCGAGGGCCCGAGTGAAGGCCTCGGCGGTGATCTCGGAGGCGATGTCGGCGTCGCCCGCGGCGACGGTGAGCAGGGCGAGCAGGCGTGGGTGCTCCTGGCGGTACCAGCCGTCGAAGGACGTCGTCACCGTCACCGTGTCACCCATCGCCCTCTCAAGTCACCGTCGCCGCCGAATGCTTACTCGCTCCCATGGAAGACTGCCGGGTACGAGGTGGCCAGCCCCCGACGCTCTGATTGCCAAGCGACGTCGGCCACCGGTGTCGCCAGCGTCTACGGCGGCGCAGCTCGGTGTCCATTCCCGGCGGCAGCCGCTGGGTGGCTTGCTCAGCACGCCGGTGGCCCGAGCCTCGCAGTCGAATCGTGACCAGACCGCTGGACGTCGGCTGAATGACGGCGTGGACCTATGGGTCACTCCTCCAATCCCCGGCCCCGGCGCCGGCCCCGGCGCCGGGCGACCAACGCGATCGTCATTGCCACCGACAGCGCGGTCAGCCAAACCCAGTTCTCGCTCACCACGGAGACCAGCGCTCCTACCGGGCCGGCCAGCGTCTCGCCCGAGGCCCGGATGGCGCCGATGGTGGCGACGGTGCCGGCGAAGCCCACCAGGGCGAAGGGCACCAGCCTCATGCGTGCGGCGCCGGCCAGCACGCAAACAACCCCACCTGGGAACAATGCGACGAGTACCCAGCCGAAGCGATGGAAGTTGCGTCGCGTCCAGTCCAGCGTGCGGCCACCGCCGAGGTGCTCGGCTGTCCATGCCACGGCGGCGTCGCCGTAGCGCCACCCCAGGAGGTAGAGGAGCGGGTCCTCGAGGCTTCGCCGTACAAGGGCGACGGCGGTGTAGGGCACCACGTCGACGCTGGTGGAGGTGAGCAGGAGGTGACGGGTGGTGGAGTTGAGCGCCAGCAATAGCAGGGGCTGGTTGGCCAGGAGGGCGGGAGCAGCGGCGTTGCCGACGACGGCGCTGGTGGCCAGCACGAGCAGAGGGATGACGAGGAACGGCAGGCGCACGCTGGAGAGGCGGTCGGCCAGCACCTGGCCGTCGGCGGGAGCCGGCGGCTCAGGGTCGTCGGGTCCAGCCATCCGGTCAGTCTGGCCCTTGCGTTCCTCCGGTCGGTGCTCGCGTCACCCAGGTGGACGGTCCCAGCTCCGGAGCACGTCGAAGGAGAGCCTCAGCCACGCCGAGGGAAGCGCTTCGCCGGCGGTCGGGGGCGGGGAGATGGCTGGGACCGACGACCGGGCGGGTGCCAGGGTGGTCGTCGTCGAGGCCATCGCCGGTGCCCGCCCGGGTGCGACCGTGGCCGGCGGGGAGGTCGTCGGACTACTCCGGACGGTCGTCGGTGGCGACGTAGGGACGGGTGCACCCCGGACGATCAAGAAGTTCTCGACCACGTAGACCAAGCCGCCCGCCCACGCCACCCCGATCCCCATCCGGGTGACGGTGGGGTTGACCAGGTTGACGTAGTGGGGGCGACTGGCGACGAGCACGTCGTGGACCAACTGGATGGTGTTCCCTACGGCCACATTCTCGGCGATGGCCGTCGGCCCACTGGTGGTGGTGGGCAGGTCCGGGTTGTGGCTGATCTGCCCGGCCGCGGCCACCGCTGCCGCCCACCTCCGTGCGGTGACCGAGAGGCCCTCGTCGAGCACGAGAGGGCCGGCGCCGACCGACGCCCGGACCTGATTGGTGAGGGTCAAGATGCGAACTTCGTCGGCCGACGCCGCTACCGCGGCCTGCGGCGTAACGAGCAGGGCGACGAGGGCCAGAGCGGTGGCGCCCGCCATCGACCGTCGCAGGCCGAGCCAGCGCAGCCTCATCCCTCATGCCTCCGGTCGTCAACAGTCTTTGGTTTCGACTATCGACCGTCGGGCCGGGAAACTTGAGCGTCGGGTCGCAGCGAGAAACCAAGTACCGCCGGTGCGCCACCCGGTGACTCGGGTGCGCGGACACACCCTATTGAACCGGCGGCTATCGGGGTAGGGGGCCAGGACCTATACGGAGGTCTGCCATGAGTTCAACCAACACGATCGCCCGCTCGCTGTCCGAGGTGGGTCTCGCCGCCTGGTTCGGGGGTTCCCTCATGGGCGCCGTCGGCGTCAACGGGGCGGCCTCGGAGGTCGACCCTCTCGACCAGCGGGCCCGGGTGGCCAACGCCGGCTGGAGCCGGTGGACACCGGTCAACGCCGCCGCCATCGGTGCCCACCTCGTCGGCTCGGTCGTCCTGACCGGGGCCAACAAGGGTCGGATCGTCGGCCAGAAGAACGTGGCCAGCACAGCCATCGTCAGGACCGCCGTCACCGCCGGCGCCCTGGCGGCCACCGCCTATGCCCGGGTGCTGGGTCAGAAGATGATCTCTGCCGGCGACGTGCCGGTCGAGGGCGGCACCGACCCTTCGGCGCAGACCCCGCCCGAGGTTGCCGCCGCCCAGCGCAAGTTGAACGTGATGCAGTGGACCATCCCCGCCCTCACCGGCGCCCTCCTGGTGATGGACGCGCTCATGGGCGAGCAGCAGCGGCCCAGCCAGGCCGCGTCCGGGTTCGTCCAGCGCCTCCTGCCGGACAGCCTGGCCGCCTGACGCCCCGGCGATCTGGCTGCAGCGGGGGTGCTGCAGCCAGATCGCTACTTGCGCTTCTGGGTTTTGGCCTTGGTTGACGCCGGCGTGACCACCGCTGGAGCCTCAGCCTTGCGCTCCCGGTTCTTCCGTGCCGCCCGGTCGAGCAGGACGATCCCGGCGACGGCGAACAGGGCGCTGACCACGATCAGGGCCCACGGGATGGTGCTCGGCGACGTGCTCTCGGCCACCACCAGGTGATCGACCTGATCGCTCAGGCCGAGTGCGGTGATCTGTTCCTCGGCCGCATCGGTGTCGCCCCCGGGCGTGAGCAGGAGGAACCCGCCCAGGCGGGCCACCGCCGCCCCGGCGATCGCCGCATCGACCGGCCGCGACTCATCGGCCACGTAGGCGACGTTGACCGGGAGGCCGCGCGACTTGAACTCGTTGATCACCGCAGCCGACGTGGCCGCGATGTCGGCGCCGCCCAGCCGCTTCGCTCCCGGCAGGCGGCCCAACACGCTGTCGGCCACCGACTCCGGCCCTCCGACGACCCAGGTGTTCTGGGTGGACGTGGCGGTGATGGCTTCGGCGGTGGGTGCAGGGACGGCGTCGCGGTCGACGAAGACGATGGGGTAGCGCAGGCTGGCGGCGAACGCGGTGGCTGCCGCAGCGTCAGCGCTGGCCGGGTTGACGGCCACCACGCCTCCGAACGCCGGCACCGATCGTGCCTTCTCGTCGGGATTGCGCACGTCGAGCGCCCCGATCACCGCCCGGCTCACGTCGGCCGGCGTGGCGCCGGTGAGACGGATCACCTCGGCTCGGTCGGCGGTGTCGGTCGGCGCCACCGTGGTGGTGGTGACGGCGGGCGCAGCCGTGGTCGGCGGCGCGGCAGGAGCTGCGCCCTCGACCGTGGTCGGTGGTGTGGTGGTGGTGGGCGGCACGGTGGTGGTGGGGGCCGCCACGGTGCTCGGTGGTGCGGGGGCCAGCCGGGTGATAACGCCGGCCTTGGTGATGTCGTCGACCAGCTTCTGGGGGATGGCCGACTCGTTGCCGATCACGAACACGCCAGTGGGGTTCAGGCGCTTTATCTCGTCCTTCTGCTCCTTGGTCAGAGACGTGCCGCCGACGACGAACAGGGGAGAGGCGTGGGCCCGGGCCAGGACGGCGCCGGCCAAGGCGCCGGCCACGTCGTCCTTGTGGACGACGACCAGCTTGGAGGTGAAGGCGGCGCCGATGCGCTCGGCCCCGCCGGGGAAGGCCAGCTGTGACGCAGCCACCGACAGGTTGGCTGGACTGGCCTTGGGCAGCTCGGTGATGGCCGCAGGGCCGGACGGGCCAAGTTGCATGGTGGCCATCACGATGTCGTTGGTGGCATTGTCCACGTTGCCGTACCGGCCCTCACCCCATGCGAACAGGATGGAGTCGTTGCCCAGCGGCGCGGCGGCCGGGCCGTACCAGGTGTAGGTGCCGATGCGGCCCAGCAGACCGCCGTCGAGATTGAAGGAGCGGTCGGTGACGCGCCGGTTGCCCGAGAACGTGGCCCCTCCGTCGGTGGAAGCCGCGTAGTAGATGTCGCCGTGGCCGGCCGGTCGGGGCACGACCTTGCTCGGGTAGGTGGACCGGGTGTCCATCCAGATGATGTCGACCCGGCTGTTGGGGGCCACGAACACCTGCGGGGTCAGCTGCCGCACGCCGTTGCCTTGGGGGTCGTCGTTCACCCGCAGCGGCTGCGACCAGGTGGCGCCGCCATCGGTGGAGCGCTGGAGGATGGTGTCGAGGTCGCCGAAGTTGAAGCCGACGTAGACCACATAGAGGGTGCCGGTCTTGGGGTCGACGGCCATCCTTGGGTAGCCGCTGCTGCCGGCGGGCGCCGGCGCGGTGGTGGGAGCGGGGCCGACGTCGCCGACAGAGGTGCGGTTCCAGGTGGCGCCGCCGTCGGTGGACTTGGCCACCACGATCGGGTGGGGCGCGGCGGCGGGGTCGTCACGGTTCCGCCATGCGATGTAGACCGCGCCGTCGGGACCGACGACCGGCGGGGCGATCTCGCGCACCTTCTCCTCGGGGCCCTGGGCGTCGACCGGGGCACTCCACGTCTTCCCGCCGTCCTCCGAGGAGGCGACCACGGCGCGGCGGTCACCTGCGCCGCCCGATGCGCCCATCCCGGGCGGGTTCACCACATACCAACCGACCACGTACAGCTTGTCGCCCTGGGGGCGGGGCTGGACGGCCACGCCGGGGCGGATGATGAACGGCCTCGAGTCGGCGGCGCCTGGGATGGCGACGACGCCCCGCTCGAAGGTGCGGCCACCGTCGGTGGAGCGGTTCACGATCACCGAGTCACCCTCGCCGGCGACAACCCTGCTCTCCGGGCGCTGCTGCTCGCCGCGGTGCGAGGCGAAGGTGGTGTAGACGTTCTGGCCCGAACCGAACACCACGCTCTTGTTGAAGTGGGCGTAGCCACCCGAGTCGAAGGTGCGGCACGGCGGGTCGGCGAAGTCTTCGGGCACGGTGAGGTGGCCCGACGCCCAGGTGCGGCCGCCGTCGAAGCTGGCGTGGAAGTCGCATTCCCCGGCCAGGAAGTCCTCGTCGATCATCACGACGTGACGCGGGTCGGCCGGGTTGACGGCCAGGCCGGGCATGTCGCGGCCCCGGAGGGGGTCGTTGTTGTCCCGCTGGAACCTGGTGTTCTCACTCACCCGGCCCGGCGCGACCTGGCCCTGGGCGGGCGGGCCGACCAGGGCCACGAGGAGGCTCAGCCCGAGGCCCAGGGCCGCCTGTCGCAGCAACGTCGTCCGCATGTCTGTCCCCCGCTATCGATCGTCGGGACATGCCTAGCGCGAAATACCACGGATTTCACTAGGTGTCGTTCGCATTGAGCGGGAATCTCAGGAGCGCTGGCCGGACCGGCTCAGCTCCGGAGGCCGACCTCCTGTTCCCGCACGGCCTGGACGAAGTCGGGATGCATGCCGGAAAGGGTGACCCAGCGGCGGGACCCGTCGAGACTGATCCCGACGCTCTGCCGGTAGACCAGCCCGTGCATTAGACGGGCAGGTACGCCCAGGCTTCGATCTCGACCAGGGCATTGACGGGCAGCCCGGCCACGCCGACGGCCGCGCGCGCCGGGCGGTGATCGGCGAACGCTTCGACGTAGGCGTGGTTCATGGCCGCATAGTCGGACATGTGGCGGAGGAACACCGTGGTCTTGATCACCGACGACAGGTCCGCCCCCTCACCCACGAGCAGCGCGGCGAGGTTGGCCAGCGCCTGACGGGTCTGATCGGCGACGCCGCCGTTGACCAGCACCCCCTCGGCCAAGCCGAGCTGACCGGAGACGACCAGCCAGTCGCCGGCCCGGACGATCGGCGTGTAGGGCCCGAGGGGCGTGCTCAGCGCGGTTAGGAGAAGCTGGAGCCGCAGCCGCAGCTACGGGTGGCGTTGGGGTTGTTGATGGCGAACCCGGCGCCCTGGAGCCCGTCCTTGTAGTCGAGCGAGGCGCCCTTGAGCAGGGGGGCGCTGGCCGCATCGACCACCACGCGGACGCCACCCTCGTCGGCCAGGGTGTCGTCGGGCGTGAAGTCCTTGTCGAAGTACATCTCGTAGCTGTAGCCCGAGCAACCGCCGGGGCGAACGGCCACACGGAGGGCCAAGGCCTCGTCGCCCTCGGCCTGGATCAGTTCCTTGACCTTGAGCGATGCGGTGTCCGACAGGGTGAGCATGGTTTTGTCCTCCTACAGACTTCTTCTGGTACCCAGACTACCTGATCGACAACGCAACCTGGCAGGGATCGCGGTCTGCGATCGTCCGAAATCCTTCAACGCCTGCGCCGCCGATCGATTCCACGAACCCCTCGATGAGCCCGCGGTGCAGGTGGCAGACCACCTCGGGATGAGCGGCGGCCAGTTCGGCGTAAGGGCAGTGGGTGAAGGCGATGGTGACCAGTCCCTCGTCGTGGACGACGGCGGGATCGAAGCCGAGTTCGTCGAGCATGGCGGTCACAGCGTCGACGCACGCTGTGCGGGGCCGGCGGGCGACGTGGGCATCGGCGAGCACCCGGCCCTGCTCGGCGCCGGCGTCGGCGCTCATGTCGGCGGCGGCGCCGGCGGCTGCGGCCAGCGCGGCCAGCATGCGGGCCAGCACCGGGAAGGCCGGCGGCTCCAAGCCCAGCGACGGGGCGTCGGAGGCCAGTGCGTAGCGGTTCTGCGGCCGGCCCACCGAGCCCCGGTTATCGGAGTGGACGGCGAGCAGGCCGACCTCGCGCATGCGCTCCAGGTGGGGGCGCACGGTGTTGGCGTGCAGGCCGAGCGTCTCGGCCACCTCCGCGGTGGACCGCGGGGCGCTGGCCCGGGCCAGCTCCAGGTAGATCGCGTAGCGGGTGTTGTCGCCCAGGGCCTTGAGCACGTCCAGCCGACCGGTCTGCTCCACGAAACTCGATATTAACGGCGAAGCCCGGTAAAATCCAGGTGTGATCCCTTCGCTGCCCACCGAGAACGACGTGATGGCCACCCTGCGCGGGGTGGTCGACCCCGAGCTGGGCGCCGACATCGTCGAGCTGGGCATGGTCAACGGCGTCCATGTGAACGACGACGGCTGGATCGAGGTCACCGTCGCCCTCACCATCTCCGGGTGCCCGCTGCGGGTGCAGATTCGTGACGACGTGCAGTCGAAGGTCAGGGGCCTGCCGGGGGTCACGGGTGTCAAGGTCCACTTCGGAGAGATGAACCAGGAGCAACGGAGCCAGGTCATGCAGCGGGCCCGGAAGTCGGCGGCCAACCGGGCGCCGGCTACCGAGGTGCCCCTCACCGCCCGCATCCTTGCCGTGGCCAGCGGCAAGGGTGGGGTGGGCAAGAGCAGCGTCACCGTGAACCTGGCCTCGGCCCTCGCCGCCCGGGGCTTCAGCGTGGGCGTGCTCGACGCCGACATCTGGGGTTTCAGCGTGCCGCGAATGCTCGGGATCACCGACCGCCTGGGTGCGGCCGACTCCGGCCTCATCCGCCCCCACGAGATCCCGGTCGGCACCGGGAGGCTCAAGGTGGTGAGCATGGGCCTGGTCGTCGACGACGAGGACAAGGCCATCATGTGGCGGGGCCTGATGCTGGCCAAGGCCCTCGAGGAGTTTCTCACCAAGGTGGCCTGGGGCGACCTCGACTACCTGCTCCTCGATATGCCCCCCGGCACAGGCGACGTCCAGATGGCCCTCGGTCGCATCCTGCCCCGGGCCGAGGTGCTGGTCGTCACCACGCCGGCGCTGGCCGCCCAGAAGGTGGCGGTGCGCGTGGCCGACATGGCCCGCCGGTCCTACCTCAAGGTGCTGGGCGTGATCGAGAACATGAGCACCTTCACCTGCGGCCACGGCGAGGTGTACGCCCTCTTCGGCTCGGGTGGCGGCCACACGCTCTCCACCGACCTGGGCGTGCCCCTTCTGGCCCAGGTGCCTCTGGAGCCGGCGGTGAGCGCGGCCAACGATGCAGGGCGCCCCCTCTCGGTGGCCGCTCCCCAGAGCGCCGCCGGCGCAGCGTTCGCCGCCGCCGCCGACCGCATCGCCGACGAGCTGCTGCCGCCGGTCGACATGGCCGGCTGCACCGCCCGCATGCTGGCGTCCGTCGAAGCGGCCCTCGGCCCGGTCACATAGCCGAACTGGTGACACCTGGTGTCGTATATCGCACCAGGTGTCACCGGTTCAGACCGGGATCAGGCGGCTCGCGGGTGCCACGCCCCGTCGGACCCGGTGGCCCGACCCTCGGCGACGAGCTTGAGCAGGTGGGCGTGGACGGTCTGGGCCGCAGCGGGGCGCAGGGTGTCGTGAAGTTCGACGTAGACGGCGGCCACGAGCTGGTCGACAGTGGCCGCCCCGGCTTCGAGGGCGACGAGGATGGCCGCCTCACGTTCGAGGCGATGGGCAAGGTATTCGGCCAGTCGGGCGGCAGGATCCTCGATGAGGTGGCCGTGCCCGGGGGCGATCGTGCGCAGCCGGAGCCGGCGGCCGGCCAGGCGCTCGAGCGAGGCCAGGTAGGCGGCCATGTCGCCCTCGGGCGGGGCGATCACCACCGTCGACCCGTCGATCACCGTGTCGCCGGAGAAGAGCATGCGCTCCTCCTCCAGCAGGTAGCAGAGGTGGTCGGGGCTGTGGCCCGGCGTGTGCAGGGCGAGGAGGCGGAACTCGGTGGCCTCCAGCTCGAATCCCTCGTTGATTGCGCCGAAGGCCAGCACCTCGGCCCCGGTTTGCTCGGCGAGGGCGGCGGCCCCGCCGGCATGGTCGGGATGGCCGTGGGTCACGGCGATCCAACGGATCCGGTCGCCACCGCAGCCGACGATTGCGTCGACGTGGGATGCGACGCCCGGGCCGGGGTCGACGACCACGATCTCGTCGACGCCGACCAGGTAGGTGTTGCTGCCCGCCCCGGTCAGCGGGCCGGGGTTGGGGGCGACGATGCGGCGCACCAGCGGGCTTATGGCTGAGGCCACCCCCGGCGACAGGTCAGCCACTGCCGCCGACCTTGAAGATCCCCGCCCGGTGGGCGGCCCGCTTCATCAGCGCGGCCCGGACCACCGCCCGAACGGGGGGCAGCAGCAGGGCGAGGGCTACCAGGTCGGTGAGGAATCCGGGCGACAGGAGGAGGGCGCCGGCGAAGAGGATCATCACCCCGTCGGCGATCTCCCGGCCCGGCACCGACCCCGCCCCGACCTGGCGTTGGAACCGCCGCCAGACGCTCACGCCTTCCCGCTTGACCAGCCACGCCCCGGCTGCGCCGACAGCGATGAGCAGCCCGACGGTGTTGAGGGCGCCGAACGCCTGTCCGACCTGGATGATGACGTAGAGCTCGGCCAGCGGCACCAGCAGAAAGAGCACAACCAGGACGCCGACCATGAGTCCATGGTACCGCCGGGTACTCTCGTGCGATCCCGATGTTCGAGAGTTCCCGCTGGTCCCAGCAGTCCGGTCGCACGCCCACTCTCTCCGATCTCGACCACAAGCCGTTCCTCCGCCGTCATTTCTGGCCGCCGAGCCCCCTGGGGATCATCGTGATCTCCTTCCTGGTGGCGATGCTCGTGGGCTTCACCGGCGCGCTGATCTACACCTCGTCGGACAACGCCAAGATCGCCACCGTGGACCCGGCCGACCTGACCCGGGTGGCGCCCACCATTCCCGCCTCGGCCGAGCCCACCGGGCCCACGACCACGAAGCGGCCGGAGATTCTCACCCCCGAAGGCATCGCCGCCAAGGCCGGGCCCTCGGTCTGGACGGTGCGCACCCTCGACGAGTCGGGCCGGCCGGTGGAGGGGTCGGGCTTCATCGCCGGGTCCTTTGGTGGGCAGACCTATCTCCTGACCTCCTTTGCCGTCGTGAGGGCCGCCACCCGCATCCCGGGTCCGGAGATCGTCGTCCGCAACGGTGGGACGGAGGTGAAGGCCACCCTGTGGACCTGGCAGGAGGATCGCGACCTGGCCCTGCTCGTGACCGGGCGGACCGCACCGTCGCTGACCTGGGCCGACGAGAACCCCCAGGTCAAGGCGGGCGACAAGGTCTACGTCGTCGGCGGCGCCGGCGGGAGCGCCATCGCCGGCGTGGTGTCGAGCGTCTCCCCGGCCAGCATTCAACACAACGTCTTCATCGATGCCCGCCGCCAGGGAGCGCCGCTGCTCAACGAGAAGGGCCAGGTGCTCGGGATCTCCTCCCTGGCGCTGAATCCCGGAGCCCTGCCCGGCGACACCAACTTCTTCGCCGTTCCCATCTCGGCGACCTGTGACCAAGTGCTGAGCTGCGGCGGCGGCAATGCCGCGGTGCCCTCGACCACGGTGGCGCCGACGGGCAACAACGCCACGACCACCACGACCACGCGGCCGTAGCTCCGGCCAGCCTTTAGGGGAACGTCCTGCGGGTCGTGGCGGTGGTCGGAGGGACCGTGGCGGGAGGTTGGGTGGTGGTGGTGGTGAGGAACCCGAAGAACGAGCTGGTCGGCGGGGTGAGGGTGATCTGCGGCTGCGGGAAGAGGGTGACCGGCGGGTCGACGTAGATGGGCTCGACGATCTGGGGCCGCAGGTCCTCCAGGGCCCGGCGGGGGCCGGCGCCGATATCGCCCGCCAGCGCCGCCGGCTTGGGGAAGTCGGCGGTCGGGGCGTTCTTCAACGCCTGCCCCATGTAGTCCTTCCACGTCGACGCGGGGATGGTGCCGCCGAAGACGGTGGAGACGCCCTTGATGTTGCGCAGCGACTTGGTGTTGCTGTCGCTGTAGCCCATCCAGATGGCGGTGGAGAGGGCCGGGGTGTAGCCCACGAACCAGGCGTCGGCGTTGTTCTCGGTGCTGCCGGTCTTACCGGCCGAGCCCTCGGGCCGGCCGATGTTGGCGCCGCCGCCGGTCCCGCCGGAGATCACGCCCTTGAGCGCATCGGTCACGTTGTCGGCGACCGCCTCGGTCAGTACCCGCTTCCCCTGGCGCTTGGTGTTGTCCTCCAGCACCTTGCCGTTGGCGTCGGTGACCTTCATCACCGGAGTGGCCGCGTACTGCACACCCCGGGCGGCGAAGACGCTGTAGGCCGCAGCCATGTCGAGGGGCGACACCTCGGCCGCCCCCAGGGTGAGGCTCACGCCGTAGGGCTCCCCGTTGGGCTGGTTCCCGTCGGCGGCCACCATGGTGATGCCCAACCGCTGGGCCATCTCGGCGGTGTCCTTGACGCCGACGTCGGCGACGAGCTGGGCGTAGACGGTGTTGACCGAGAACGCGGTGGCCTGCTTGAGGGAGATGGAGCCGTAGGAGCCGCTCTCCACGTTGGAGACGGTGCACTGGTCTCCCGTGCAGCCGGGGATCCGGTAGGTGCCCGGGCCGGCGTAGACGCGGCCCGGGCCGATGCCCTCCTCGTAGGCCTTGGCCAGGGTGACCGGCTTCATAGACGAACCGGGCTGGCGGCCGGTGCCCCCTCCGTCGAGGCAGATCGGCCCTTCCTGGGGGGCGAGGTAGTCCTCGGCGCAGTTGCCCAGGGCCAGGTTGACCTGTGATTTGGCGAAGTCGCGCCCGCCCACGATGGCCTTCACGAACCCAGTGCCCGGCTCCACGGTGGCCAGGGCCATCTCCAGGGGCGCCGACGTGCCGGCCAGCGCCTTCTTCACCGACTCCTCGGCCATGGTCTGCAGCTTGGGGTCGAGTGCCGTCTCCACCTTCAGCCCGCCCCGGTAGACGATGTCGGCCCCATACTTGGCCGAGAGGTACCGCCGCACGTAGTCGACGTAGTACGGCTGTGAGGCCGACTGCAGTTCCAGGGGGTGGACGATGGTGGCCGGACCGCTGGGCGTCCGCGTCTCGGCCGTCGGGAAGAAGAGCTTCTCCGACACCGCCTGGGCGTGGCGGACGGGGTCGAGTCGGTTCTGCTCGCGCATTTTGTCGAGCACGAAGACCCGGTTGATCTCGGCCTGGGTGGGGTTGGATCGGGGCTCGAAGTCCGACGGAGCGGAGATGAGGCCGGCCAGCATGGCCGCCTCCGACGCGGTGAGGTTGTTGACCGGCTTCTTGAAGTACGACTCGGCGGCAGCGCCGATGCCGTAGGCCCCGCCGCCCAGGTAGATGTTGGACAGGTAGCGGTAGAGGATCTCGTCTTTGGTGACCTTGCGGTCGAGCTGGCTGGCCAGGACGGCCTCGCGGATCTTGCGGGCCAGGGTGCGCTCGCCTGAGGTGTAGACGTTCTTGACGTACTGCTGGGTGATCGTCGACCCGCCCTGGACCACTTGGCGGCCGCGTACGTCGGCCCACAGCGCCCGGATGGCGCCCACGGGGTCGATGCCACCGTGGGAGTAGAAGCGCCGGTCCTCCACCGCCACCACCGCCTGCTTCAGGACGTCGGGGATGTCGGAGGCCTCCACCGGGATGCTGGTGTCGAACTTGCGGAGGAGGCCGATCTCCGTACCGGTCACGTCGAAGATGCGGGTGATCCGCGACTCGATGCCGGGTTTCGGCGTGGGCAGCGGCGGGGCGGGCAGGGGCAGGTAGACGATCGACGCCAACGCTGTGCCCGCGGTCACCAGAGGAATGAGGATGGCGACGACGAGGAATGTTGCGACGGCCTTCCCCACCCTGATCGGGTCGAGGTTCCAGTCCAAGGGGGCCAAGCTTCCCACGCTGCGGGCGGGCACGTCCCGTCGCGGCCCTATCGTGGCCGGCGATGCCTGAGCTGCCGCGTCCTCCGTCGGTCGACACCCTGGCCCGTGAGCTTGGCGACGTCGGCCTGCCCCACCCCCTGCTGGTAGACGCGGCACGCGCCGCCATCGCCGCCGGTGACCCGTCGTCGGCCCGGGCCCGGGCCGAGGCGGTGGCCGCCGCCCTGCTGGGGCCGGTGATCAACGCCACCGGCGTCATCCTCCACACCAACCTCGGCCGGGCACCGCTCCCGCTGCTCGCCTCGGGTGGCGCCCGCCGGTACTCCAACCTCGAGTTCGACCTGGTCGGCGGGAAGCGGGCCTCCCGCAGTGACCACGCCGCCCGCCTGTTGGCCCTGGCCGTGGGCGCCGAGGCTGCGCTGGTGGTCAACAACGGAGCGTCGGCCCTCATGCTCGTCCTCGCCGCCCTGGCCCGTGGGCGCTCGGTGGTCGTGTCGCGGGGCGAGCTGGTGGAGATCGGCGGCGGGTTCAGGGTGCCGGATGTCATGGCCCAGTCGGGCTGTGAGCTGGTGGAGGTGGGCACCACCAACCGCACCCGCCTGGCCGACTACCGGGGTGCGCTCGACGGCGGGCACGACGTCGCCCTGCTGCTGAAGGTCCATCAATCGAACTACCGCATGGTCGGCTTCACCGAGGACGTAGGCGTGGCCGCCCTGTCGGCGCTCGGCCCACCGGTCGTGGCCGACATCGGCTCCGGCCTGCTCGACGCGGCCACGCCGTGGCTGTCGGCGGGCCCGCCGCCCTGGCTGGCCGGCGAGCCCGCCGCCCGCCAGACCCTCGCCGCCGGGGCCGGCCTGGTCACCTTCTCCGGCGACAAGCTCATGGGCGGACCCCAGGCGGGCATCATCGCCGGGGATAGGGATCTCGTCGCCCTGTGCGCCCGCCATCCTCTGAACCGGGCCCTCCGTCCCGGCGGGCTGGTGTTGGCCGCTTTGCAGGAGACCGTGCTGGCCTACCTGCGGCGCGACGGCGACGCCATCCCGTTCTGGCGCATGGCCGCCACGCCGGTCGACGCCCTGCTTGCCCGAGGCGAGGCCCTGGGCGTGGGCAAGGTCGTCGACACGGTGGCCGTGGCCGGCGGCGGCTCGGTCCCCGGCCAGGAGGTCCCCTCCGCCGGTGTGGCGGTCGCCGGGGACCACGCGGCCCGGCTGCGGGCGTCGGCCCCGCCGATCGTCGCCCGGGTGCACGAGGGCGCCACCATCTGCGACCTGCGCACCGTCGACCCGGCCGACGACCAGCTGGTGGCCACCGCCCTCCGCGGGCTCGGATAAATGCAGGTCGTCGCCACCGCCGGCCACGTCGACCACGGGAAGTCCACCCTGGTCCTTGCCCTGACGGGCATGGACCCTGACCGCTTCGCCGAGGAGAAGGCCCGGGGCCTCACCATCGACCTGGGCTTCGCCTGGGCCACGCTCGGCTCGGGCCGGGAGCTGGCTTTCATCGACGTGCCCGGCCACGTCCGTTTTCTCAAGAACATGCTGGCCGGAGTGGGTGCGGTCGACGCCTGCCTGTTCGTGGTGGCGGCCACCGAGGGGTGGAAGCCCCAGTCCGAGGAGCACCTGCGCATCCTGCAACTACTGGGCGTCGGCCACGGCCTGATCGCCCTGACCAAGGTGGGCCTGGTCGACGACGAGACCCGCCAGTTGGCCCACATGGAGCTGGAGGACGAGGTGCAGGGCACCTTCCTCGAGGGCGCCCCGGTGGTGGAGGTCGACGTGCCTGCCGGCCGGGGTGTCGACGACCTGCGGGCCGCCCTCGACCAGCTGCTCGACGCCACGCCCGCCGCCGTGGACCGCGACCGGCCCCGGCTGTGGGTCGACCGGGTGTTCGCGGCCAAGGGCTCGGGCACGGTGGTCACCGGCACCCTTGCCGGCGGCAGCCTGGCCGTCGACGACGAGCTGGTGGTCATGCCCGCCCTGCGCAAGGTCCGGGTCCGGGGTCTGCAGAGCCTCCAGCGCCAACAGGACCAGGTCGGGCCGGGCAGCCGGGTGGCGGTGAACCTGTCGGGGATCTCCCACGACGAGCTGTCGCGGGGCCACGCCTTGGTTCGACCGGCCCAGTGGCGGCCCACCCGCACGTTCGACGCCTCGCTGCAGGTGCTCGACGGCCTCGACCACCCGGTCAGCCGCCGCGGCGCCTATCAGGCCTATCTCGGCTCCGGGGAGCATGCCGTGCGGCTGCGGGTGCTGGGTGAGGAGGCCATCGCCCCGGGGAAGGTGGGGGCCGTCCGCCTGCACTTGCCGGTGCCCGTGGCCCTGCTGCCCGGCGACCGCTTCATCGTGCGCGAAAGCGGGCGGGACGAGACCGTGGGCGGCGGCGAGGTGCTCGACGTGGCGCCGGTGCTGGCCGCGTCCAAGGCTCGGCCGTCGCGCTCGGTCGACCGGGTCGTCGCCGAGCGGGGATGGATCACTGCGGATGACCTCGAGCGCCTCACCGGCGAGCGGCGGGAGCCCAACGTGGGCCGGTGGGTGGTGGCCCCAGCGGCTCGGGAGTCGGCGCTGGCCGAGCTCCGGGCAGCCATCGAGAGCGCGGGCCCGTTGGGCGTCGACCGGGCCGGGCTCACCGACCGCCAGCGGGCCGTGCTGCCCCTGCTGGACGGCGTGGTGATGGAGGGCGGCCGGGTGCGCCCCGAGGCGGTGGGAGACCCGCTGGCCGGCCATTCCTACGTGGCTGCGCTGGAGGCGTCGCCGTTCTCGCCGCCCGAGCCGGCGGGGGTCAACCGGGCCGAACTGGCCGAGCTTGTCCGGCGGGGCCTGGTGGTCGAGCGGGAGGGGGTCTACTTCGGCCCCGCCGCGGTCGACGCCGCCGCCCGCCACCTGGCCCAGCTGCTGGTGGAGCACCCCGATGGGGTTACCGTCGCCCAGGTGCGCGACAGCCTGGGCACCACCCGCAAGCACGCCCTGCCCTTGCTCGCCCACTTCGACGCCACAGGCGTCACCCGCCGCCGCGGCGACTTCCGAATCGGCGGGCCCCGCCTACCTCCCGCCTGAGTTTTTAGCCGGCCCGGACGACGAGCTGTTTGCGCTCCAGCTCGTTGAGGCCACCCCAGATGCCGTGGGGCTCACGGATGGCCAGGGCGTAGTCGAGGCAGGGGCGCCGGACCTGGCACATGGCACAGATCTCCTTGGCCCGCGTCTCCCGCCCCTCCCGCTCGTCCCTCCGCTCCGCCTGGGACGGCGGAAAGAAGACCGCGGACTGGGGGCCCTTGCAGGCCGCTCGCTGCTGCCACAGCTCTTCGACGCGTTGGCTGCTCAACCGCGTTCCCCTTTCCTCCCGGCGGCCACCGTACGCCGCCGCAAGGCGCCCGACAAGGGGTCCGTTTACACATAGTGGCTGGTCGCAAGGGCGACGGCATTCCCAGATCGCTCGTGACTCGGGCTAGCCCTGTGTTCCGCACATGGCCCGCCGGTACAGCCGTCCCAGCCACCGAGTGTGCAATGTTGTGGCTCCGGGACGGAACATTGCACACTCGGCAGGCGGCAAGTCGCCAGTTCGAGTGCTCGGGCTAGTGGTGGGCGTCCTTGGCGCCACCCGACTCGGGCTCAACCTCCAAAAGCAGGCCGTCGATGGCCACGACCCGAATCCTCTCCCCGGCAGGTATGGGTGTGGCCCGGTTGGTACGGGCCCGCCACTTCCCCCCCTTGAGGTCGACCATGCCCTCGGGGTCGATACCGGTGGTGGCCTCGCCCATCTGGCCGATGATCGACTCCCGCCCGATGGTGGGGGTGGAGAACCGGGCCCGCAGCATGGCGGTCATCCCGGACAGAAAGAACAGGGCGACGGCGCCGGACATCATCACGATGACCAGCCACGGGACGGCGAGGTCGCCCGGGAAGAGTTGCCAGGAGCCGATGAACAGGCTCACCACCCCGATGCCGGTCCAGACCCGGGGCGCCCCGGACTGGACGTCGACGGAGTACCCGAACACCCCCAACGCCACCAGGGCCAGGCCGACCGGATTGGTGGGCAGCACGGCCAGCCCGTAGGCGGAGAGGATCAGCGACACCGCCCCGGTGACGCCGGCCACGCCTACGCCGGCGGTGAAGAATTCGAACACGATGAGAAGCAGGCCGATCATGAGCAGGAGGTAGGCCACCGGCGGGTCGGCGGTGAGGTGCAGGAGGCGCTCGGTGAGGCCGAGCTTGGCGAAGCGCACCTGGCCGGCCTGCTGGCGGCGGAGCAGCTCGCCCTCGGGCACCACCCGGGCCGTGCGCAGGATCTTGCCGCCCGCGTCACGCCCGTCCAGGCCGACGACGAACTCGCCCAGGGTGGGGTCGGTGGTGGCCACCAGCCCTCGGGCCAGGGCGTCGTCGGGGCCGAGCCCGGCCACCTTGGTTCCCGGGGCCATGCCGGCGATGGCCGCCCCGGCGAGGAGGGCGGCGGTGGCCCCCGATGCTGTCGCCCCGGTGGGGCCCACCCACACCGCCACCGGCACTGGCGATACCCGGATGCGCTCGACCAGGGTGGCGAACTCCGACCTGCTCAGGAGCACCCCGGGGGAGTCGAGCTGAATGACCAGCACCTCGCTCTCGGCCTCGGCCGCGCTCAGGATGGCCCGACGGAGGAAGTCGGCGACCACGTTGTCGATGCGGCCGTTGACCTCGACCACATCGATGATGGCGGCCGCCTCCTCCTGCGCACTCGCCGGCCCGGCGAGCGGGGCGGAGAGCAGCACGGTGGCCAGGGCCATGACGGAAAGGAGCAGTCTGGGAATGGTCCACGGTAATCGGAGCGCGACGGAGGGCCCGTCGGGGGGCCAGGGCCCAAGCGGCCCTTTGAGCGGGGTCAGGGCCCAAGCGGCCCTTTGAGCCGGGCCAACGCCCCGAGCGGCCTTCGCCGCCGGGAGCCAGCCCCTCCGGCGGGGTAAGGACAACTGGTGATGGGGATCGACGACGATCTGGGCCGGGCGGTCGGGGATCTGGCTGGAGGCGGCGCCGATCGCGGCAAGGTGGCCCAGGCGGCCAGGTTGGCCCGGGCGTCGATGAAGACGGCGGGCACGAAGTCGCTGGCCACGGGAAAGTGGCTGGCCGAGACCGTCCTCGACGTCGTCCCCCACATCCCGATTCGCGACGCCTTCGCCCTCAGCGCCCAGCACGGGTACCTCACGGGCGACCGCCTGGCCGAGGAGGTCATCCGTTCGGCCAGCCGTACCACGGCCGGCCTCGGTGCGGTGGCCGGTGCCCTGGCAGGGGCGCAGGAGCTGCTCCCACCCACCTGGGTGGCCATCCCGGCCGAGCTGCTGGTGGAGACCCTGGCCGTGGTTGCCGTCGAGATGAAGCTGGTGGCCGAACTGCAGGAGGTCTACGGGATGCCGGTGACCGGCACGCCTACTGAGCGCAGCGTGGCCATCGTGCGGGCCTGGGCCGAGAGCCGGGGGGTGACGGCCAGCGCCCTGGTCCGCCCTGGCGGCCTGGCGCAGGTGTTCGGCCGGGGCTCGCGTCAGGAACTGACCCGCATGCTCCAGCGGCGACTGCTTCTGCGGGCCATGCGCAGCATGTCGGCGCTGGCCCCTCTCATGGCCGGGGCCGTCGCCGGCGCCGAGCTCAACCGCCGGGCCACCCGGACGCTTGGCGAGAAGGTGCGGCGCGACCTCGCCTCCCGGCCGGGCAGACCCGCCCCGTAGGCTCGCCGGGTGGATCCCCGCATGTTCTGCGCCCAATCACGGGTGGTGGTGGTGGCCGGCAAGGGCGGGGTGGGCAAGACCACGGTTACGGCGGCCATGGCCCGCATGGCCGCCGGCCTGGGGCTCTCGGTGCTCATCGTCGAGGTGGAGGGCAAGACCGGGCTGGCCGCCGCTTTCGGTGCCGAGGACCTGGAGTACGACGAGCGGGTCCTGGCCCCTGGCATACGGGCCCGGTCGCTCACGCCCGATGTCGCCCTGGTCGAGTACCTGGAGGAGCACGGCCTGCGCCGTATCTCCAAGCGCCTGGTCAAGGCCGGCCTGGTCGAGGTGGTGTCCACCGCTGCCCCCGGCATCAAGGACATCTTGATCCTGGGCAAAGTCAAGCAGCTGGAACGGGCCGGCGTGGCCGACCTCATCCTGCTCGACGCCCCGGCTGCTGGTCATGCCGTGAGCTTCCTGATGAGCCCGAGGGGCCTACGGGAAACGGTCCGGGGCGGGCCGCTGCAAGGCCAGGCCGACGAAGTCCTGTCGATGCTCACCGACCCGTCGCGCTGCCGGGTGATGCTCGTCACCCTGGCCGAGGAGACGCCGGTGAACGAGGTGGTGGAGACCGCCTTCGCCCTGGAGGACAAGGTGGGCGTCGACCTGGGGCCCGTCGTGGTCAACGGGTTGTACCCAGTGTTGGCGGGTCTCGACGCCGATCCAGCGGAGGCCGGCGCCGACGCGCCGACTCTGGCGGCGGCCGCGGAGTACCGGGCCCGGCGCCAGGAGCTGCAGCAGGCCCAGGTTGCCCGCCTGGCCTCGGCGCTGCCGCTGCCTCAGCTGCACCTGCCCTCGCTGTTCACCGTCGACCTGGCCCCGTCCGACATCGACACGTTGGCTTTGGCGCTGGTCGGGGCCGTCGAAGGGATGCCATCGCGGACCGAGGCGGCCTAGGTGACCCGCGACACCATCGCCGAGCTGGTTGCCGACCGGTCGATCCTGATCTGCTGCGGGCCGGGCGGGGTGGGCAAGACCACGGTGGCTGCGGCCCTGGCCGTTGAAGGGGCCCGCCGGGGCCGACGGACGGTCGTCGTCACCATCGACCCGGCCAAGCGCCTGGCCGATGCCCTTGGCCTCGGCTCCCTGACCAACACCCCTCTGCGGATCGAGGGCGACTGGCCCGGCGAGCTGTGGGCGCTCATGCTCGACCCCCGCAGCACCTTCGACGGCCTGGTGGCCCGGTACGCGCCCGAGCCGGGCCAGGCCGAGACCATCCTGGACAACCGCTTCTACCGCAATATCGCCGGGGCGCTGTCGGGCACCCAGGAGTACATGGCCATGGAGAAGCTGTTCGAGCTCCACAGCGACGAGCGTTTCGACCTGGTCGTGGTCGACACCCCCCCGACCCGCAACGCCCTGGATTTCGTCGACGCCCCCCGCCGGCTCACCCGCCTGCTCGACAACCGCCTTTTCCGCCTGCTCATGCTTCCGGCCCGGACCGGCATGCGGGCGGTCAGCTTCGCCACTCAGGCGTTCCTGCGCACCATCGGTAAGGTGGTGGGATCCGAAGTGGTGACCGATGCGGTCACCTTCTTCCAGGCCTTCGAGGGCATGGAGGACGGCTTCCGGCAGCGGGCCCAGGGCGTGGGAGACCTGCTGGCCGACTCGTGCACCGCGTTCGTGCTGGTGACCTCGCCCCGGCGCGATGCGGCCCGGGAGACCCAGTTCTTCGCTGAGAAGCTGGACGAGGCCGGCATCGGGGTGGCGGCGCTGGTCGTGAATCGCATGCACCCGAGGTACGCCGCGGTCGGCCCGGTGGGTGTGCCGGCGCCGGCGCTGGCCCCCTTGTACCGGAACCTGGCCGATCTGGCCCTACTGGCTGACGGCGAGGAGGTCCACGTGACTGCGTTGGCCGAGCGGATCGGCGCCCCCGCGGTGCGGGTGCCGGAGTTGGAGACCGACGTCCACGACCTGCCGGGACTGGCCCGGGTAGCCGCCCACGTGTTCGCCGACGAACGGCCTAGCTGACCGGACGTCCATCGGCCGACGCTCCGTCGGCGTTGGTGAGCGAGGCCGCGGCTTCGGCCACGGTGTCGGTGACAGTGACGATCCGGTCGAAACCGGTTGTGTGAAGGAGGCGGACGAGCGTGGGACGGTTGCAGCACACGGCCACGTCGCCCCCCGCCTCCCGGGCCCTGCGGATGCCACCGATGAGCGCACCCAGGCCGGCTGAGTCCACGAACGGGACCTCCGACATGTCGATGAGGAGCTTGGACTCAGACGCCAACTCGCCGAGGGCCTCACGGAACTGGCCCACGGTGTAGGCGTCCAGCTCCCCGACAGGACGGCAAATGGTGCAGTCCTCACGTTTCTCAACCTCGATGCGAAGCACGGCACGATGCTACCCATGGGTCAGGCGCACTACCCTCCGGACATGCCCGAGGTGCTCGTGGTGAGCGATTCGTCCAACGTGCGTGAGGCGGTCGTCGCATCCCTCCCAGACACCGGCATCGCCGTGCGGGAGTTGAACCACGGGGCCGACGTGGGCCCGGCAGTCAAGGTCAGGAAGCCCGACCTGATCGTGCTCGACCAGCAGATCGGCCGCATGGGCGGCATGGCCACGTGCATGGAGCTCCACCTGGAGCAGGGCGCCGGGCGGCTGCCGCATGTTCCCGTGCTCATGCTCCTCGACCGCCGGGCCGACGTCTTCTTGGCTCGCCGCTCCGAAGCCGAGGGCTGGGTAGTCAAACCGCTCGACCCCATGCGCCTCGGCCGGGCCATCTCCGCTCTCCTCGCCGGGGGCACCTACGAGGACACCGCCTACCGACCTGTCACCGTCCCGCTGCGCTGAAGTAAGCTGGGGGTTTCCGGGAAGTGGCGCAGCTTGGTAGCGCGCAGCGTTCGGGACGCTGAGGCCGGGGGTTCAAGTCCCCCCTTCCCGACCAAGTGGACGTGCAGGTCAGGGCCGGTGACGGTTGGTCCTGACCTGGCACATTCGGACCGCCCATCGCGCCGCCTCTCCCGTCAGGGCAGGTGCTGCACCGTGGTCGTGTAGGAGCCGCTCGACCCGCTCATGACCACGCGGTACGTGCCGCGGACCGGCCCGCTCACCGTGAACGTGCGGGTGCCTGTGCCCGAGCTCTGGCCCAGGACGGCGCCGTCCGGCGCGTAGAGGGTGGCGGTGACCGTCTTTCTCGACGGGCCGTTCACCGTGACGGTCATGACACCGGCGCTCGACACGAAGTTGTGGGTTATTGACCTCTTCCGGTTCGAGAACGAGCCGCTGAACGTCTCGGTCACCGGTGCGTTGGGGTCGGTGACCGTTACCGTCATCGTGTCGCTGGCCGACAACTGGGTGTCGCTGGCGCTGAGGCTCAAGGTGTAGGTGCCGGCGAGCGAGAAGCCGGCGGTGGTGTCGACGCTGCCCGGGGCGGCGAAGGTCACGGCGCCGGGACCGGCGGCCTTGGCCCACGTCTGGGTCACGACGGCCCCGGTCGGCCGGCCGTCATCGGTGATGGTGCCGTCGAGGGCCGCCTGCTGACCGAGTTGGATGGAGCGGTTGGGCCCGGCGTCGACCGTCGGCGCCACGTTGGTCGGCTCGCCCAGCGCGCCACGCACCAGGAAGCGGCTGTTGTAGGTGTTCCAGTGGGTGGCCAGGTAGGAGCCGCTGGCCGGCACCCCGGCCAGGAAGTAATCGTCTTGGCCACAGTCGAAGAGGCGGCTGTCACGGGTGGGGCACACGGACTGCATCACGACCGGGCCGGAGCCGTCGTCGTCGTAACACATGTCGTCGTTCTCGTCCCGGCAGTGGAAATTGGGAGTGGCGTTGGGGGCGTCGGGCTGGACGCCGCCCAGGTTGTGCATGATCTCGTGGGCCTCGGCGTAGCCCCAGCAGCCGGCATCGGCCCGGGCGAAGGCGGTGTAGTAGCCGTTGTTGGCGTTGGCCTGGCCCGACTGGCTGTCGCGGTAGACCTGGCCGATGCCGCACAGCACGTTGGAGTCCATCCACACCATGTAGCGCCGGTCGGCACGGGTGTAGCCACGGGCCCGCAGCTCGGTCATGGTGTTGGAGAAGGAGTCGTCGGCGGTGCTGGAGAGCACTTCACGGCGGACGACCACGCTGCAGCCGCCGGCGTCGGCCGCCGTGACGAAGGGCACGTGGACCTCGCCTCCGGTCTCGGCGGCCGAGGTGCGGTACTGCCACTCGATGAAGGGGGCGTAGCTGGTCTGGATCAGCGGGGAGATCTCGGCGTAACGGTCGGTGCCACCGGCGGTTGCGTAGATGGCCTCCACCCGGTACCCCGTCGTGCCGTCGCCCGTGCAGGCGATCCCGTTGCCATTGGTGCCGGGCCCGGGTGACGGGGCGGGAAGGGCGGCAGCGGTCCCGGCCAGCGTGCCGGTCTCCACCGGGACCCGGACGTCGACACCGGGCGGCGCAGGGTCGGGGCCGTGGGTGCAGCCCAGAACTTCATCGGCCCGCCCTCGGATTTCGAACAGCCCGAGGCAGCGGTTCTCGGCCCGGCCGGGGACCAACCCGTCCCACACCATTCCCCGGGCCCGGTCCTGGGGCGCTGTGGCCTGGGCAGCGCCTGCGCCGGGGGTGATCCCGGCCAGAGCGGCAGCGGCCAGCGCGGCGGCGCCGATGGTCTTCCAGATCGAACGCCTCGCGTGGGATCGCATCTGGTCTTCGTCGACCCGTCGGCGAATTGGCTTGAACGAAATGGGTCGTTCAGATCACCACGGTGAGGTCTCGCGATGGGCCCGGCCAGCATTCCGCCTGCGGCACCTGGACATCAGGCACGGGATCGCTCAGAGTCCACCGACGGTGCCGCCGCGAGTACGTTCATCGGCCATGAGTGTCGTGGGGGGCGGGAGCGTTGGCTGAGGGACAGGTATCATTCAGCCAGCTCCTGGCCGGCTACGGCACCACGGAGATCGGCGACGGGATGGACATCGAGTCGGTGTTCGCACTTCTCAAGGTCCGCACCGAGAACGGGAGCGCCGAGTGGTCGGTCCGCAGCGGTGGCCTACGGCTGTCGGTAGAGGAGATGCTCGGGGTCCTCGAAGGCCTCACCACCTCGCTCCGCCAGCGCCTGACCCGGGCGTGGAAGGGGACGCTCAACCTCGAACAACCCGCAGCGAGCACCGGCGAGCGCCGGCCGCCGGCACCTATCCCGTTCAGCGAGCTGCTGGCGGGCATGGAGACCGTGGGCGTTGCCAACGAGCACCTCATCGAGTCGGTCTTCGCGGTCATAAAGGCCCGGCGGATCGACGGGGCGCCGGTCTGGTACGTGCGCTCCGCCGAGATGAGACTGAGCTCCGAGGAGCTGCTGGGCGCCCTCGACGGCTATGCAGCCACCGTCCGACAAGACCTGTCCACGTCGTGGAAGTGGTGAACCTGCAGCTGCCCTGAAGTGCTCCGTCGCCTAGGCGTCGAGGAACTGGTCCAGCGCCTTCATCCGTCGATACTCGACGACCACAGTCATGGCACCGCAACCGAGCACGGCATGGCGATCGGTGGTCAGCTCCGGGCGTCGGTGGCGGTGTTGTCGCGCAGTGCCTGCTCCAACTCCTGGCGAACCGGCTCCGGGAAGTCTGTGGACACGACTTCGCCTTCGTAACGGCCCAGCTCTCGGAGGAGCTTGGTCTTGTTCTCGACGGTGACGAGGAGCAGCAGGCCCGATCGCCCGGCCTCCAGCCATTCCGACATCTGCTTGACCCAGTCGTCGGCCAGGCCCTTGTCGACCAGCTTGCCGTACAGCGCGCCGACGGCCGCCCCTCCGGCGATGGCCAGGGGGCCGACCAGCAGGCCGGCGAACACGCCCCACCAGCCTCCGATGAGCGCGCCCTTGCCCGCAGTTATGTCCATGGTCTCGTGGATCCGCCCGCGCCCGGACTCGTCCTTGGAGATCACCACGGCGTCCCCGAGGCGCAGCGCCCCCTCCTCCTGCAGGTGCATGAGGTTGACGAGCACTTCAGAGGCTCGACTCGGCTTGTCGAAGACGATAGCCACCAGGTGCTCCTCGTGGCCGGTGGGAGGTGCCTGCTTCTCGAGATCGGTCATTGTGCCTTCCCCGTAAGAGTTGTTCTCCATCGTGGCACCCGGCGGCCCCACAGGTGGGGGCGTGGTGTCACGAGTCGCCGTACGTGCGGCCGTGGATGTCGCGCTCCACGGCGAAGAGCAGTGGGGCCTGCAGCTCCGCATGCGGAGAGAACAGGTCATGGGCCACGAAGCGGTCGACTATGGCGTCGACGACGGCCGCCTCAGCGTGGTGGCGGGCGTTGAAGAAGCGTTCCTGATGGATGAACGCCCGGTCGACGCCGACGGCGGAGAGGGCCATCTCCATCTCCTCGGCCATGGCCCCGTTGCCGCTCAGGTAGTAGCGAATGCCGCCGAGGGCCTCCAGCAGCGGGGGTACCGACTCGGTGATCCGGCCGCGCAGCCCGGTCCAGTCGTCGGAGGGCTTCGACAGTGAGATCCGGTAGGTGAAGTTCGGATAGGAGGCGGCCAGGGCGTCGAACTCCTCGGTCAGGCAGATGTCGTCGTCCAGGCGCAGCCCCCAGAACAGTCGGATGCGGCGACGGTCTCCGCCCCTCAGCGCGTCGAGCAGAAGTGCGTGGAAGGGGCTCACCCCTACGCCAGTGGCCAGCAGGACCAGCTCGGACTCGTCGTCCTTGGGCAGCATCGACCGCCCCGACGGCCCACGAAACGCCAGCGACGCGCCCGGTCTCATCGAGGCCAGGTAGTGCGAGAGCGGCCCTTCCGGGAACACGCGGATGAGCATCTCGAAGGTTCGGTCCACCGATGCCGGAACGAACATGCAGTAAGGGCTGTGCTGGAGGCCCAGGCCAGGGACCTCCTGCTGAATGGCGAGAAACTGCCCGGGCTTGAAGTCGAGCGGCCGGTCGTCGGTGACCCGGGCCCTTATGCGCACCGTGCCGGTCACCGTGAGCCGGTCGACGGCCACCACCTCCGCCCGGCGGCTGAAGCGGGACTCCTGCTCCCACATCCGGTCACCACTCGACCGGGGATCGACGGCGGCCATCGCTCTCCCTCCCGTCTCCTCTGCCTGAGGATCCTACGCCGACCCGCCCGGCGGTGAGGCCTTCAGCCACATTTCACGTAGAATGCATGTGACGAGCAAGTCAGAGGGGCTTTGCTCGACGAAGAGAAGAGATCAGCGTGGCAACAGGTACCGTGAAGTTTTTCAACGCCGAGAAGGGGTACGGCTTCATCTCGCGTGAGCAGGGCGAAGACGTCTTCGTGCACTACTCCAACATTGAGGGGCGCGGCTACCGCTCCCTCGATGAGGGCCAGAAAGTCGAGTTCGACGTGGCGCCCGGCCGAAAGGGTGAAGAGGCCCAGAACGTCCGAGCTGTCTGAGCCCCGGCAGTTCTGATTGACGAGCCGCCGACCTCCGGTCGGCCGCTTTTTGCTTACCCCACCGGCCCAAAGGAGATCAGATGGGCGGTCAGCGCACCAGCTTCAGCAAGCTCCAACGCGATCGAGACAAGAAGGCCAAGGCAGCCGCCAAGCGCGAGAAGCGCCAGGAGCGTGCTGCCGGTACCGCCGAGGGCGACGAGGTCACTGACGTGATGGTCGACGACGACGGCAAGAGCGAGTTGTCAGCCGACGACCTGCTCAAGCTGATCGAGTCGATCCACCAGCGCTTCGACGCCGGCACCATGACCTATGAGGAGTTCGAGGAGCAGAAGGTCGACCTTCTCGGTCGGCTGCCCGTCGACTGATCCACTCGGCGCCCGCTGCCTTTGTAGGGGAGCTCAGGCGCCCAGTTCTTCGGACAGCCGAAGCCAGTCCTCTTCGGCCGCGCCCAGTGCTCTCTCGGCATCGGCCAGAGCCTGGGCCGCGGCGGCGAGCGACATGTGGTCGCTCGGATCGAGCGCGCCCAGGGCACCGGCCAGGCGGTCTCTCGCGGCCTCGGCGTCGGCCATGGCCCGTTCCGCCACCCCGATCAGTCGGCGGAGGGTGCTGGCCGAGCGGGGCTTGGCCAACTTGGCCGGCGGCGGGGCGCTTGAAACCTTGGGCCCGTCGGCCGAGCGCCCGGCGGCCGACTTTCCCGGTGCCGCCTTTCCGGGTGTCGCCTTTGCAGAGGCATAGTCGGCGTAGCCGTTCAGGGCCATGGTGGCCCCGCCCCGACCGTCGAGCACCAGCACGTCCTCCACGGTGCGCTCGAGCAGGGCCCGGTCGTGGCTGACCACCACCAGCGACCCGGGCCAGGTCTCCAGGTGGTTCTCCAGGGCCCGGAGGGTGTCGAGGTCGAGGTCGTTGGTGGGCTCGTCGAGCAGCAGGACGTTGGGCATGCGGGTGAGGACGAGCAGCAGCTGCAGGCGCCGGCGCTCGCCGCCCGACAGCGTTCCGATCGGCGCCTGCTGGATGTCGTTGTCGAACAGGAAGCTCTCCATGAGACGGGCCTGTTCCCAGTTGGGCTGGCTGGCCGGGGCGGCCACCGCCTCCCGCACCCGCTGCGCGGGATCGAGCTCCACGCCGGCCTGGCGGTAGTAGCCCAGCCGCACGGTGGGAGCGGTGCGCACCGCTCCCTCGGCCGGCGGCAGGCGCCCCTCGATGATCTCGAGCAGCGTGGTCTTTCCCGACCCGTTGGGCCCCAGGACGCCGAGCCGGCCGCCCGGCTCGAGGTCGAGGTCGAGGTCGCGGAACAGCCATGGGGCGGCATGCTCCCCGCTCAGGGGGCCGCTCGGGCCCTGGGTCCACCGGTGACCCACGCCGGTCAGGGTGACGACCAGGTCGCCGAGGCGGGGCGTGGTGACCCCTCGGCTGGCGGCGGTCAGGTCGGGGGCGGCGGCCCGGGCTGCCGCCGGCCCGCCTTCCACGATGGCGGTGGCCGAGGTGATGCGGGCCTTGGGCTTGCGGGTGCGGGCCGGCGCCCCCCGACGCAGCCAGGCCAGCTCGGCCTTGGCCAGGTTGCGGCGGACGGCCTCGGTGCTGGCATCTCGCTCGGCCCGCTCGCTGCGGTCGGCCAGGTAGCTGGCGTAGCCACCGTCGTGGACGCGGCCCCCTCCGCCCTCGAGCTCCAGGATGCGGGTGGTGACCCGGTCGAGGACGTGGCGGTCGTGGGTGACCAGCACCAGGCCGCCCCGGAAGCCGGCCAGGCGGGCTTCCAGCCAGGCGATGGCCTCCACATCGAGGTGGTTGGTGGGCTCGTCGAGCACCAGCAGGTCGACCTCGGACACCAGCACCCTGGCCAGGGCCACCCGCTTGGTCTGTCCGCCCGAGAGGGTGCCCACGTCGTCGCCGGTCACCGACCCCATGCCCAGGCGCTCCAGGATGGCGGCCGCCTCCCAACTGTCGTCCCCGCTCACGCCGCCGCTCGGGCTGCTTGCCCCGCTCAGGTTGCCCACGGCGTCGCGCACGGTGCCGGGCGGGAGCACGGGCTCCTGGTCGAGGTAGCCGACCCGAACGCCGCGGCCCCGCCGGACCACGCCTTCCTCGGGCTCGCCCACCGCAGCCAGGATGCGTAACAGGGTGGACTTGCCGGTGCCGTTGCGTCCCACCACCCCCAGCCGGTCGCCCGAATGGACAGTCACCGACAGATCCTCGAAGAGGGGCCGGTCTGGGCGGCGGACGGTGGCGTTGTCGACGTCGACCAGGATCACGCGGAAGCCAGCACGGGGACCGCCGTGGCGTGGCCGACTACCAGGTCTCGGTGTGGCACTCGCACTGGCACCCCAGCCCGGCGCCGGCGTCGCCCAGGGCGGCGGCCAGCCACCATTCGCGGCAGGCGTCGTGGTCGCCGTTGGAGCACGATGAGCTGATCGGCTTGAAGCTCACCATGGCCGCGCCGGCGGCCACCGCCATGAGCGAGGCAACGGCCGAGACGAGGAGGCGGCTCTTGCCCTTCGAGAGGCAGTCCTTCTCGGGATCGATGAAGCTGGTGGCTGGGGCGTCGTTCTTCGGTGAGGCGCCGAAGATGGGCGCCTGACAGTCGACGACGTTGGCGAAGTTGAACGGGACGAATGCCCAGAGGACGGACAGGACCAGGACGACTAGGACGCCGATGGGAACGAGTTTCTGCTGTCGCGTCACCTGGCCACCGAGAACCGGCCTCGGGCCACGAGGGCCTCGGCCACTTGGACAGCGTTCAATGCCGCTCCTTTGCGCAGATTGTCGCCGCAGACGAACAGGGCCAGCCCGTGGGCGGCCCCGGGATCACGCCGAATGCGCCCGACGTAGCAGGGGTCCTTCCCGGCGGCCGCCAGCGGGGTGGGTAGGTCGGTGACGACCACCCCGGGGGCGCCGGCCAACAGCTCAGTGGCCCGCTTGGGCGAGAGCGGGCGCTCGAACTCCACGTTGAGCGCCACCGAGTGCCCCGTGTACACCGGCACCCGCACGCACGTGCAGGAGACGGCCAGGTCGGGGAGCCCGAGGATCTTGCGACTCTCGTGGCGGAACTTGTGCTCCTCGTCGGTTTCCTCGTCGACCAGCGTGCCGGCCAGCGGGATGACGTTGAAGGCGATCGGGGCGGCGTAGACCTCGGGGGCGGGGAACTGGACTGCGGCGCCGTCGTAGGTCAGCTCGGCCGACTTCTGGGCCACCTCGACCACCTGCCGCTCGAGCTCGCCCACCCCCCGCAGCCCCCCGCCGGAGACCGACTGGTAGGTGCTGACCACGATCCGGCGCAGGCCGGCCTCGTCGTGCAGCGGCTTGAGCACGGGCATGGCCACCATGGTCGTGCAGTTCGGATTGGCGACGATGCCCTTGGGGATCGAGTCGAGCGCCTGGGGGTTGACCTCGGCGACCACCAGCGGTACGTCGACGTCGTGGCGCCACCCCGAGGAGTTGTCGACCACAGTTGCGCCGGCGGCGGCGACCTTGGGCGCCAGCGCCTTCGACAGGGTGGCGCCGGCGGCGAACAGGGCCAGGTCGAGGCCGGCGAAGTCGGCCGTGGCCGCGTCCTCCACGGTGATCTCGGCGCCGGCCCACGGCAAGGACCTGCCTGCGGAACGGGCCGAGGCGAACAGTCGCAGGTCGGAGACCGGGAAGTGCCGTTCGGCGAGCAGTGTGCGCATGATGCCCCCGACCAGCCCGGTAGCGCCGACGATCCCAACGTTCATGGGGCTAACCGTACAGAACCTACGGGTCCCCTGACTCAGGGTTGCAATGTCTCCAGTTCGAACGCCGAGTGCAGGGCCCGGACGCCCTTTTCGACGTCGCCTGCCCTCACCACGCAGCTGATGCGGATGGGACTGGTGGAGATCATCTCGATGTTGAGCCCTTCGGCGGCGAGGGTCTCGAACATGGTGGCGGCCACGCCCGGATGGGTCTTCATGCCCGCCCCGATGAGGCTGATGCGGGCGATGTCGGCGTCGGGCACCACCCGGGCCGCCCCCATCTCGATGGCGATGGCCTCCGTGACTCGCATGGCCACCGCCATGTCGGCCTTTGGGAAGGTGAAGGAGATGTCGGCCAGGCCGGTGACCGAGACGTTCTGCTCGATCATGTCCACGTTGACCGCCTCGTCGGCCAGGGCCCGGAAAAGCCGGCCGGCGATGCCCGGACGGTCGGGCATGCCGACCACCGTCACCTTGGACTCCGACGTGTCGTGGGTGACCCCCGAGAGGATTGCCTTCTCCACCTCTTCCTCCTTCTTGACCCAGGTGCCGGGCTCCCAGGTGAAGCTCGACCGCACGTGCAGGGTCACGCCGTGGTTCCGGGCGAACTCCACCGAGCGGGCGGCCAGCACCCGGCCGCCGGTGGCCGCCATCTCCAACATTTCCTCGTACGCCAACGACTTCAGCCGGCGGGCATCGGGCACGATGCGCGGGTCGGCGGTGTAGACCCCGGCCACGTCGGTGTAGATCTCACACGCCTCGGCGCCCAGGGCCGAGGCCAGGGCCACCGCGGTGAGGTCGGACGCCCCCCGCCCGAGGGTGGTGACCTCCTTGTCGGTGGACACGCCCTGGAAGCCGGCGACGACCACCACCTTGCCGGTGGCCAGAGCGGCGCGCACCCGGTCGGCCCGGATCTCGAGGATCTTGGCCTTGCCGTGGGTGGTGTCGGTGACGATTCCGGCCTGGCTGCCGGTGAAAGAGGAGGCCGGTTCCCCGAGGTCGGAGATGGCCATGCACAGCAGGGACATCGAGATCCGCTCGCCCGCGCTGATGAGCATGTCGAGCTCCCGCGCCGGCGGGTCGGGGGCGACGCGATGGGCCAGATCCAGCAGGTCGTCGGTGGTGCGCCCCATGGCGCTGACCACCACGACGACATCGTGTCCGCGACGGCGGGTGCGCACGACGTGATCGGCGACGGCGCGGATCCGGTCGGCGTCGGCAACCGAGGTGCCGCCGAACTTCTGAACGACGAGAGTCACTGGCGGGACTCACGGTACCAGCGGCGATTACGGTGGTTCACCGTGCCCACTCAGAAACGCGAGCGCAAGCGCGAAGGTCACCAGGCCCGTCAGGCCGCAATGGCCGCGGCGCGCAAGCGTCAACAGTCCCGTTCCCGAGCCATCGCCGGCGGTTTCCTGGCCCTGGTGCTCATCGCCGGCGTAGCCGTCCTGATCAATCCGGCCGACGACGATCAGGAAGTGGCCAGCACCGGTCCGACCACCACCACCATCGCCGGGCCCCCGACCACGGTGGCCAAGAAGCCGGTGGAGCTGCCCCCGGTGGCGCCCGGCCTGACGGTCAAGGGCGACACCCCGTGCCCGCCCACCGACGGTTCGGCCCAGCGCACCACCACCTTCGAGAAGCCCCCGCCGTTGTGCGTGGCTGTCGCCAAGACCTACACAGCGGAGATCAACACCTCGAAGGGCCTGATGGTGGCCAACCTCGACGTTAAGACCGCCACCAAGACGGTCAACAACTTCGTGGTCCTGGCCCGCTACAAGTACTTCGACGGCATCGCCTTCCACCGGATTGTCCCCGGGTTCGTACTGCAGGGCGGCGATCCTATGCAGACCGGCACGGGTGGCCCGGGCTACAAGTTCGAGGACGAACTGCCCAAGGCGGGGTCCTACAAGATTGGGTCGTTGGCCATGGCCAACTCGGGTGCCAACACCAACGGGAGCCAGTTTTTCGTGATCTCCGGTGACACCGGCACCAGCCTCCCGCCGCAGTACTCGCTGTTCGGCCAGGTCACCGAGGGCCTCGACATCATCAAGGCCATCGAGGACGTCGGCATCGTCGGCACCCAGGACGGCAAGCCAAGCGAGGTCGTCACCATCCGGTCGGTCACCATCAAGGAGACGTGAGAGAGCCCATGCCCATCGAGTGCCCCGCCGCCGACGGTTCCAGCCCCAAGACCCAGAAGTTCGGCGGTCCACCGCCCATGTGCATCGACCCCGCCAAGGCCTACACGGCCACCGTGGTGACCAACAAGGGCACGATGACCGTCGCCCTCGACGCGGGTGTGGCCCCGAAGACGGTCAACAACTTCGTGTTCCTCGCCCGCTACCACTACTACGACGGCGTGACGTTTCACCGCATCATCCCCGGCTTCATGATCCAGGGCGGCGACCCCCAGGGCACGGGCACGGGCGGCCCCGGCTACAAGTTCGCCGACGAGCTGCCCCGCCCCGGCCGCTACGAGATGGGCTCGCTGGCCATGGCCAACGCCGGCCCCAACACCAACGGCAGCCAGTTCTTCATCGTCTGCGGCAACGCCGGCATGCAGCTCCCCCCGCAGTACTCCCTCTTCGGGAAGGTCGTCGACGGCCTCGAGACCATCACCGAGCTGGAGAAGGTGGGCAGTCCCGGCGCCGGTGCTCCCAAGGAGAAGGTGTTCATGGAGTCGGTGACCATCACCGAGTCCTGACGGGCGGCGGGCCGGAGGCGGTGCTACTCGGGTAGCATCGGCGGGGTGAAGCTCAGCGTGAGCGTGTCCGACCAAGAGGTGGCGTTCATCGACCAGTACGCGGCCGAGCATGCTGTCGAGTCTCGTTCCGGCGTCATCCAGCGAGCCATCTCCCTGCTTCGTGCCACTGACCTGGGCGGCGACTATGCCGCAGCGTGGGAGGAATGGGCGGGACCGGAGGCCGAGGTGTGGGAGCACCCGATTGCCGACGGCCTCTCCGGCCCGACCGGCTGATGCGCCGGGGCGACGTCGTGTGGGTCGACCTGGATCCGGTTCGGGGAAGCGAAGCGAACAAGCGTCGGCCGGCGGTCGTGGTGAGCAACGACGGGGCGAACCGCATGGCCGAGCGGAGCGGCCGGGGGGTCGTCACCGTGGTGCCGGTCACCAGCCGGACCGACCGGATCTACCCCTTCCAGGTCCTGCTTCCGGCCGAGGCGTGCGGCCTTCCCGCCGCGTCCAAGGCCCAGGCCGAGCAGATCCGGTCGGTGGCCGTGCAGCGCATCGGCGGCGTCGGTGGTCGACTTCCTGCCCATCTGCTCGAGGAGCTCGACGACGCGATGCGGCTGCACCTCGGCCTCAGCTGATCGCTTTGCCTGACGGGCGCTAGCGCTAGCTCGGGAGGGCCTCGAGGCCGGCCTCGTGGCCGTCGACGAAGACCACCACGCTGCCCACGCCGTCCACCTTCCACGCCCCGTCGCGGTCCCGGATCAGCGCGGTGCGCTCGTCGATGGCGACGACCGGCACCCCCTTGGCGGCGAGGATGATGGTGCGCTTGGCCTTCTCGGGCGACCACGTGTCGTGGTGGGGGATGATTGCCACTTGGGCCAGCAGGCCGAGGCCGAGGGTGAAGGCACCGCCCCGGGGGTCGACCATCGGGTCGCACAGGGCCATGGCCCCGGCCGAGGAGCCGGCCAGCACCGCCCCGCCCTGCCAGGCATGGCACAGGGCGTCCCAGGCGGCCGAGTCCTTGAGCACCGACCGTAGGTGCAGCGGCGAGCCACCGGAGAGGTAGATGAACCGGGCGTCGCGGATGGCGGCCACGTTGGCCTCCTCCTCGGCGTCGGGGCGAGCCAGGACCATGAGGCCCCGCGCCTTGGCGCCCAAGCCGGCAAACCACTCCTGGGCCCACTCGACGGCCCGCTCGGGATGCTCGTAGGCGGCGGCGGTGGGGAGGACGAGGACCTCGTCGGCCCCGCTCTCGGCCAGCAGGTCACGGTCGAACGTGCACCCCTCGCGCCACTCTGCGCCACCGACGAGAGCCAAGGGACCGGGCATCGGGTCAAACTAGCGCCCATGCCCCAAGGCCACCGGATCCTCACTGGGGACGCAGTGACCCTGCGGCGCATGACGGCCGGCGACGTCGGCCAACTCACCGGGTTGTTCGCCGTCCCCGAGGTGGCGGCGTGGTGGCCCGGCGAGAACGAACCCCGGCTGCGGGCCCGGCTCGAAGCCGACGACGAGGGCGTGGGCCTGGTGATCGAGCTCGACGGCCGCCTCATCGGCTTTGTCCAGTACTTCGAGGAGGAAGACCCCGACTACCGGCACGCCAGCATCGACATCGTCCTCCACCCCGACTGGTGCAACCGGGGCCTGGGCACCGACGCCCTGCGCACCCTCGCCCGGCACCTCATCGACGATCTCGGCCACCATCGGCTCACCATCGACCCCACCGTGAGCAACGCCCGGGCCATCGCCTCCTACCGCAAGGTCGGTTTCCGCGACGTCGGAGTAATGCGCCGCTACGAGCGGGCCAACGACGGCACCTGGCGCGACAGCCTGCTCATGGACCTGCTGGTCGAGGAACTGGACCCTTCGCCGCCTACTTCGCCGGCCCGGTGACCATGTAGCAGCGGTCGGCCAGCATGCCGAAGGAGTACGACGGGTACAGGCCGCCGAACATGGCCCGGGTCCGGTCGGTCCACGACAGGGCCTCGGGCGATGAGATGCGGTGTACCACCTGCATGACGCCGCCCTCGTGGATCCGGTACTCGGCCCACACGCCGGGAAAGTCCTTGGTGGCGCCCACCTCGGCCCACGGGACGTCGCCGGTGGCTGGGAGCCGCCGGACCAGGTTCCGGTGGGTGTGGCCGGCGAAGTAGCCCACCAGCGCCGGCCGGCGGGCGAAGAGCTCGACCAGGCGGTCGGAGCTGTCGGTGTCGATGCCGACGGTGAACGACGTGTGGTCGTACAGGGGGTGGTGGCCGAAGACGAGCACCGGTGAGCCGTCGCCGGCGTCGGCGGCAAGGTCGTCGAGCCACCCCAGCTGCTCCTCGGTCACCCGCCCGCCCGTCTGGGCGGGGACGGCGGTGTCGAGGAGGGCCAGCCGGGCCCCGGGCACGGTGACCAGTTCGACCGAAGGGCGCGGGCCGAGCTCGGAGCGCGAGCTCACGTCGTGGTTCCCGTTGGTCCAGTGCAGCCGGTCGTCGAACCGGCCGGCGAAGATGTCGAGGAACGTCGCCAGTTCGGCGGCCGAGCCCTGGCCGGTCAGGTCGCCCTTCACGATCAGTGCGTCGATCCCGCTGGCCTCGATCTCCGCCGCCGCGGCCCGGGCCATGGTCTCCGGATAGGGCGGCTCGTCGGGCTCGGCGCGCAGAGGCGGGCCCAGGTTCACACCCTCGTAGCGGCCACACTCCGTCTCGCCGATGTGGATGTCGCTGATGGTGGCGACGGTGGCCAGGCGCTCGCCCCGCGGTCGGGGCAGGGTTCGGAATGTCTGCCCCTCGATCGTGTGCTCCCGGCCAGGCCGGAGGCCGCCGGCCCGCACCACCCGCAGGCCGTCGTCGCGCTGGTCCGGCCTCCCGGGCCGGTCGTGGAGCACGGCCTCGGTGTCGGTGACGGTGGTCAGCTCCACCGGTGGCCCGTCGGCCGCCCCCACCGCTCGCCCGCCCACCGCCACCGGTCGGCCTCCGCCGGCCGGGCGTCGGCCCGCTCCGCCGCCTGCTCCTCGATGGCCAGGGCGACGGCGATGGCCAGCACCTCGGGCGGCACCGCCTCCGATCTAGAGGGGGACATTGCCGTGCTTGCGCAGCCGGGGCTCCTGGCGCTTCGAGCGCAGCATGGCCAGCCCCTTGATCAGCACCGACCGGGTCTGGGCCGGTTCGATCACGTCGTCGACGTAGCCCCGCTCGGCGGCGATCCACGGATTGGCCTGGTGCTCGACGTAGGCGGCCACCAGCTCGGCCCGGAGGGCAGCGGGGTCGGCGGCCTCGGCCAGCTCCCGCCGGTGCAGGATCTCCACCGCCCCCTGGGGGCCCATGACCGCCAGCTCGGCCGATGGCCAGGCGTAGGCCAGGTCGGCGCCGATGGCCTTGGAGTTCATGACCACGTAGGCCCCGCCGTAGGCCTTGCGGGTGACCACCTGGATGCGGGGCACGTCGGCCTCACAAAGGGCGTAGAGCAGCTTGGCCCCGTGGCGGACGATCCCCCCGTGCTCCTCGTCGGCGCCGGGGAGGTAGCCGGGGACGTCGACGAAGCTGACCAGCGGGATGTTGAAGGCGTCACAGGTCCGGACGAAACGGGCCGCCTTCTCGGAGGAGTCGATGTCGAGGACTCCGGCCAGGACCTGCGGCTGGTTGGCGATGATGCCGACGACGTGGCCGTCGAGGCGGGCCAGGCTGCACACCATGTTGCGGGCCCAAAGGGGCGCGTACTGGAACAGGTAGCCGTCGTCGACCACTGCGGCGATGACCTGGGTCATGTCGTAGGGCTGGTCGGAGCGGTCGGGCAGCAGGTCGGCCAGCTCGGGGCTTTCGCGGACCGGGTCGTCGGTGGGCGCTCGCCACGGCGCCGCCTCGCCGTTGTTCGACGGCAGGAACGACAGGAGCTTGCGCACGTCGGACAGGCAGGTGCGGTCGTCCTCGGCCACGAAGTGGGCCACGCCGGAGCGGGTGGCGTGGGCCATGGCGCCGCCGAGGTCCTGCAGGCTGACGTCCTCCCCGGTCTCGGCCTTCACCACGTCGGGCCCGGTGATGAACATGTACGACGTGTCCTGCACCATGAAGACGAAGTCGGTGAGGGCCGGGCTGTAGACGGCCCCGCCGGCGCACGGGCCCATGATCACGCTGATCTGGGGGATGACACCGGACGACTGGGCGTTGCGCCGGAAGATGCCGCCGTAGGAGTCGAGGGCCACCACCCCTTCTTGGATACGGGCGCCGGCGCCGTCGTTGATGCCGACGAAGGGCGCCCCGACCCGGTCGGCGAGGTCCATGACCTTGTGGATCTTCTCGGCGAAGACCTCGCCCAGCGACCCCCCGAAGACGGTGAAGTCCTGGCTGAAGACGAAGACCTGCCGCCCCTCCACCGTGCCCCACCCGGTGATGACCCCGTCGGTGTACGGGCGCTGCTCATCGAGTCCGACGCCGACTGCCCGGTGGCGGGCCAGCAGGTCGAGCTCCTCGAAGCTCCCGGGGTCGAGCAGCTCCTCGACCCGCTCGCGTGCCGTCATCTTGCCCCGGGCGTGCTGGCGGGAGACAGCGTCGTCGGAGCCGGCGTGGATCGCCTCGTCCTTGCGGGTCCGGAGTTCCTTGAGGCGCGCGCCGTTCAGGTGTGCACCGTTCGGGTGGAGAGACATCTGGGACGAGGTTACCGGGGGCTGAGCGCGTCCACTCTGTCCATGAACCGCCAGGCCCGGAGGCCGGTGACCATGTCGCCCAAGCCGTCGGTGGGGCCCTTCCAGCGGAGGTCATCGACGTCGGCCAGGACCTTGGCCTCGCTCCGCAGCGTGGCCAGGTCGCGGAACAGCAGGGCCAGGTCGCGCTGCTCGCTGAGGGCCGCAGCCAGGCGGGCCGCGCCCCGCACGGTCACCTCCCACCGGAAGTGGTGTTCGGGGATCTCCTCGATGTGGAAGTACTTCGCCAGCACTGCGCTGGCCGACGTCTTTCCCCACCCGGGCAGGCCGGGGAACCCGTCGGCCGAGTCGCCCACCAGGGCCAACCAGTCGGGGATGGACTCGGGCATCACGCCGTACTTGGCCTTCACGCCGGCCTCGTCGGTGAAGACCTTGGCCCGCCGGTCGAACTGGACCACACGCGTGCCGAGCACCATCTGGGCCAGGTCCTTGTCGGGGGTCATGATCACCACCTGTTCGACACGCGCATCGCCGGCGGCGGTGGCGGCCGCCGAGGCGAGGGCGTCGTCGGCCTCCAGCTCGACCATCGGGAACACCACGACGCCCAGGGCACCGAGCGCCTCCTCCAGCAGGCCGAACTGGGCCAGGATCTCCTCGGGCACGCCGGCGCTCGACTTGTAGCCCGGCCACATGTCGTTGCGGAACGACTCGATCACGTGGTCGGTGGCCACGCCCAGGTGGGTGACGCCCTCCTCGAGGAGCTGGAGGACGCTCCACATCACGCCCCGGGTGGCGGCCACCTCGTCGGCCGGATCGCGGTCGCCCTTGGGCACGCCGAAGTGGTGGCGGAACAGCTCGTAGGTGCCGTCGAGCAGATGGACCTTCACGCCCGGCGACGCTACGTCGTCCGCGCGTCACGGGCGAGCCAGCCCAGGAGGCCGGCGCGGGAGAGTCCGAACCGGCGCAGCGACAGGTCGGAGACGACGCTCGGACCGTAGGCTCTGGGAATGTTGCTCCGCTGGCGGTTGGTGGTCGCGGTCCTGGTTCTGACGATGGCTGCGTGCGACGGAGGCGGAGGTGGGGTCGAGGAGGATGCCGTCGGCCCGGCACCGGCCACCGGCAAGATCGCCGATACGGCGGTCGCCCGCACCGTCGTCCTGCAGCAGGCCGACCTGCCGGCGGGCTGGCGGGGCGTGGCCCATTCCGAGGACCCGGTGGAGCGGGCCCGGTCGCGCGATCTGTCGATCTGCATCGGCCGGGGCGATCCGGAGGCGACGCAGAGTGCCCTCGTCTACGGAGCCGATCTGAGCATGGGCCAGAACCAGGTGTCGTCGATCGCCACAGTGGTGAACACCGCCGACGACGCCCGGGCCGACCTCGACGCCGTGCGGGGGCCGAAGTTCGCCGACTGCGTTCTCACTGCCCTCCGAGACAACCTACGCCGGCAGGCGCCCGACGCCCGTATCGAGAAGCTCGCCTCCGAGCCGCTGCCCGTGGAGTCCTTCGGCGACGGGTCGGTCGGTATCCGCCTCACCGCCGACCTCGTGTACCCCGACCGCACCGACCGCCTTTTCGCCGACCTGGTCTACATCTCCAAGGATCGGGCGACGGTGAGCGCCACCTTCTTCTCCTTCGAGCAGCCCTTCCCGGCCACCCTCCAGCAGTCGCTGATCGCCCGGATCGGCAACCGGATCACGACCGCCTGAGGCAGCGTTCTGGCTCAGATCGCCGGCGCCTGAGGAACGGGCCGGCGGCGGAGGGCCCGGGCACCGCCCCATCCGAGGAGGCCGAGTACGGCGATCGGCACCAGGTAGCCGACGACCACGATCATGCCGCCGACCACCGCCACCATGCCGTCGACCGCCTGGCGGAAGCTGCGGGCCAGGGACGGCTCGTCGGTCTGCGGACGGTCCACTGCGCCGGCGCCCGGCTCGAACAACGAGAGACGCAGGGTGGCCAGGCTGGTGGCCTGTTCGAGGTTGGCCTTCTGAGCCTTGAGCTGCTCGATCTGCTGGCGGGTGTTGAACAGGCTGGACTGCACCTGCAGCACCTCGCCGACCGCCTTGGCCTGGCCGACCAGAACCCGCAGGGCGTCCTCCTGGACCTGGAGGCTCCGGAGCCGGGCGTCGTAGTCGACGAGCTGCCCGCTCACATCCTCGCCCCGGATCGACTGGCTCTCGACCTCGCCCAGGCCGCTCAGGCCTTGGCGGACGGCGTCGAAGCGGTCGGCCGGTACCCGCACCGTGAGTTCGCCCGAACGGGCGTCGTCGGCCGTGGCCGTGGACGACGAGGACACGAACCCGCCGTTGGCCGCGGCCAGTGAGGCCACCCGGTCGAACGCCGCGCCGAAGCCGCCATCGGCCACCTTCACCCGCAGATCGGCGGTGTGGACGACGCGGGGTGCGCCGGGGACGACCGCCGTCGTCCCGCCGTCGGGCGGGATCGGGGCGATCTGGGCCTTGGCCGCGGCCCCAGAGTTGGCCAAGGAGCCCGAGTTCGCCGACGATATCGCCGCTCCGCCGGCACCGGCCGAGGCAGCGCCGGCCTGGTCAGTGAGCGAGGCGGGCGGCATCGCCGTCGTGGGAAGGTCACGCGAGACCTCCGCGGCATCGTCGGTGGCGCCTCCACCCATGCCGACCTGGACGGCCCCGGCCACGACGAGGGCGAGCAGCCCTAGCACGGCGAAACTCCAACGACTGCGCATTGCCGGGAACCTTCGCATCTCAGTCTCCTTCGTCCTTTGGAGGTGGGACGTCGGAAGAGACCCCGCTGGTTCCCGGCCCTACCCCTCGAGTTCGCGCCGCCCTTCGAGGGCCCGGCCCAGGGTCAGCTCGTCGGCGTACTCGAGGTCGCCACCGACCGGCAGGCCGCTGGCGATCCGGGTGGTCCGGATGCCGAGCGGCTTCAGCAGGCGAGCCAGGTACATGGCGGTGGCCTCGCCCTCGATGTTGGGATTGGTGCAGAGGATCACCTCGGCGATCTCCTCGTTGCCCAGGCGGGTGAGCAGCTCCCGGACCCGGATCTGGTCGGGGCCGATGCCGTCGAGCGGGCTGATGGCCCCCTGCAGGACGTGGTAGCGGCCGCGGAACTCGCCGGTCTTCTCCACCGCCACCACGTCGCGGGGTTCCTCGACGACGCATATCAGCGTGGTGTCGCGTCGGGGGTCGAGGCAGATGCCGCACTGCTCGCCTTCGCACACGTTGAAGCACCGTCGACAGAACGACACCCGCTCCTTGGCCTCGCTGATGGAGCGGGCCAGGCGGAAGGCGTCTTCGTCGGGAAGCTTGAGCAGGTGGAAGGCGATGCGCTGGGCGGACTTCGGCCCCACCCCGGGCAGGCGGCCGAGCTCGTCGATCAGGCTCTGGACCGGCGGGGCGTACACCCGGGCATCAGCCGCCGAACAGGCCGCTGCCCAGACCACCGAGGTCGAGGCCACCCATGGCCTGCTCGGAAATCTGCCCGGCCTTGGTGATGGCGTCGCGGATGGCGGCCAGGACCAGATCCTCCAGCATGCTCACGTCGTCGGGGTCGACGGCGGAGGGGTCGATGGTGACGCCCTGGAACTCCATGCCGCCCGTGACCCGCACCTTCACCATCCCGCCGCCGGCCTGGCCCTCGACCTCCTGGGTCTCGGCCTCCGCCCGGGCGGCCAGAAGCTGCTCCTGCATCTTCTGGGCCTGCTTCAGCAGGGCGTTCATGTCGGGCTGGTCACCGGCTGCGTTGTGTCCCATGAGCTACTCCTCCACGACGGTGGCGCCTTCGAACGCCGAAAGGACGTGATCGACAGGCGAGCGTAGCTCCGCCGCCGGCGCGTCCACGAGGTCCTGCGGGTCGATCGGCTCGTCGTCGGGCGGAGGCGCCGCCGCCACGGGAGGGGGCTGCTCCTCGGTGATCAGGGTGAGGGGCACCGGTCGGCCGAAGTGGGCGCCCAGCGCCTGCTCGACGTCGACCCGGACCTCCTCGCAACGGTCACGGTGGATGGCGTTGGGGAGGGCGAAGGTGGCCCTGCCGCCCTCCGACGCCACGAACCGTCCGACCCGGAAGCGTGACTTCGGTCGCGGCGACAGGCCAATGAGCACCGTGTCGCCCCATGCCAGTGTCAGCTCGTCGCGGGTGGGAAACGGCAGGTCGTTCGTTTCGG
>JBBQRO010000008.1:0-52547 GCA_038214685.1 Acidimicrobiales bacterium | reverse complement strand
GGGGCCGGGCTCGGCCAGCCGGTCACCCACCCCCGGTGCCGCTCGGTCGTACTGGTACTTGTAGTGCCAGGTGGCGACGAGCGCGTCGTATACGGCCACGCTCATCAGCGCATAGCCCCGCGAAGAGAGGGGCGGGTCCTTGGCCCGGGCGGACACGAATTCGAGGTTCATCTCGACCCAGGGCGTGCTCACGGGCTCGCCGGCCGCCGCCCACTTGCGCACGATGTCCTTGACCTCCGGTGTGCGCTTTGCGGCCAGCTCCTTGATCTCCTGGTCCTCGGCCTTCTCCTGGGCCGAGCCCTTCGCGGGTGGGGGCGGCACCGGAATTTCTCCGGGCGAGGAAAGCACCCACGTCTTCCAGGTGCCGGCCGACGGCTCGGCCTTTTGCCCGCCAGCCTCCTTGGAGCCTCCGCCGTCTCCGCACCCCGCTGCCATGAGGCCCACGCTCAGGGCAATTGCGACAGCCGACTGCCACTTCATCAGGGTCGCTCGTGTTCCCATGGCAGCCGATGCTACGGCGCCCGCGTAATCGGAGCGTATGGCGGGCGTAACGCGGCCGAGGTGTAGGGCCCCGGCTTCGGTGTGCCGGGTCAGGCATCTGCGTCACCCCGATCGAAACCCCCCTTCCGAAGCGCAGCGGCCAGAATTCGACATGGTTCCCAACCTGCTACTCGTGCTTGTGGGTCTGGCCGTGCTGGCGAAGGGAGCGGACACGTTCGTGCTCGGGGCCGTGCGACTGGCGGTCGTGCTCCGGGTGGCCCCCATCGTCGTCGGGGCAGTGGTGGTCGGTTTCGGTACCGGCGTCCCGGAGTTGCTCGTCTCGTCGTTGGCCGCATCCCGAGGCGAGCTGGGCCTGGCGGCAGGGAACGTGATCGGGTCGAACCTGGCCAACCTCACCCTGGTTCTGGGTGTCGCCGGGCTGATCGCACGGATCGACGTACTTCCGCGCGTCGTACGACGTGACGCGCCCCTCTCACTCGCAGCGGTCATTCTGTTCGCGCTTGTTGTCCAAGACGGGCTGACCCGTCCGGAGGGCGCCGTCCTGCTCGGGGCCCTCGCCGTGTCGGTCGTGGTCATGCTCCGCACCGCCGAGCCATCCCAGGAAGACACCGGTGATTCCCAGGAGGCGAGCCTGGTCGACGACCTCGTGGAGGAGATCGAGGTCTTCGCGGCGGACGAGGGTGAGCCGCCCGACGCCGCGGGGGCCGTGGCATCCCATGACGTGCTTCGGGTTCTGCTGGGCCTCGTCGCAACTGTGGCAGGAGCCCAAGTGCTCGTCATCGGCGCGCAGCGCATCGCCACCGACCTCGGGCTCACCGGGGGTTTTGTGGGCCTGACGCTCGTCGCCGTGGGTACCTCGCTGCCCGAGCTCGTCACCGGGATCCAGTCGGCGCGCCGTGGTGAGACCGCCCTGCTCGTCGGCAACGTCCTGGGCAGCAACGTGTTCAACTGCACTGCGGTCGGGGGCACCGCCGCCCTCATCGGGCCCGGCCGGATTCAAGACGCAGGCCTGACCTCTGTCGCAGCGATCTCGATGGTGTGCGTCGCCGCCCTCGCCTGGCTCTTCCTCGGACTCGGCGGTCGCTTGAGGCGCGGGGAGGCAGCCATCCTGCTCGTCATCTACGGGGTCACTGTCCTCCTCGTTCGCTGAAGCCCGCCGGCTCCATCAGTGCCGCATGTCGTGACGGCCGGCGGGACGTCGGGACCGGCTGCAGCAGGGCTCCGGGCTGGTCGGTGACTACCGCTTCACTCGGGCGTCGGCCGCTCACCTTTCGGGAGTGTTGTGTAGAAGTTCAGATCGTTCGACTCGGCGGCGTTCCCGCCGTTGACGGCGGCGTCGGTGAGATTCGGGTCGTCGGGGAGCCTTCCGCCCCTCTCGGAGTCGAGGCCGGCGGGGTCGTCGCTCAGGGGCTCGTGGGTCTTCGGGTCGATCGCAGGCATGGGCAGGATCCTCTCGTCGTGGTTTCAGGGTCTTCCCCGATGGCTCACACCGACCCTTACCGGGGGTGATCGATCATCGGAGCAACAGATGTCCTCGGTTTCGTGATGTGCGCCGGCGTGTGCCGACCGGCGGGCTCCGCTCAGGCCGTTGCCCGGCTCCGCTTGTAGAGCACGCCGCCGACGATCCCGAGCGCCACCATGGTGAGCGAGAGCCCGAAGTGCAGCACGTTGTCGGCGTAGTTGAACGGGAGGAAGTTGGCGGCACCGTCGCGGTCGATGATCGAGCCGTACAGGCCCACGACCAGGTAGAGCGCACCGCCGACGATGAGGTAGAGCCTCGCCGTCGACGCCTTGCGGGCCGCCAGCAGGCCGACGCCGAAGACCAGGTGCACGATGTTGTGGGCGACGCTGATCTGGAAGAGCCCGAGCAGTTCGGCCTCGGATCCCCGACCGGCGAATCCCAGGTCGCCGTACATCGTGGTGATGCCGGGTACGAACCCGAGGACGCCCACGAGGGCGAAGACGGCGCCGAAGACCCCGGCGAAGATCTGCACCAGCGATCGGCCCCCGGTCATGCGGTCAGGCGCGGCCGTTCGACGGGACTCGGCGCGCGAAGGGGCTGCGGCGGGCGCGGGGTCCTGGCGGACCCTGGTCTGCTCCCAGTAGGCATAGGACATGGCGGGTTCCTCTCGTGAGCGTTGATGTGGTGGTGGGGTCGTGAGTCGTCCGGTGAGCGACGGTGGGCGACGGTTGGCGCCCTTTTCGACGTCGGAGGGGGCTCAGGCCTGCGATGCGCCGACCAGCGTGGCGCCGCCTACGCCGGCCGGCGGCCGGTGCGAGCGATGCGAGCCGTCGCGGCGGAAGCTGATCACGGCGCCGCCGAGCTCGGTCATCCGCGGTTGGCCCACGGCGTCGCGTAGGGCGGGCAGCAGCTGCTCGGCGTCGGTCACGTGGGCGGCCACTGCATCGTGCAGCTCCCGCAGGACGCGGGCGAAGTTGCGGTCGTCGGCGTCGAGCAGGGCCACGGCGAGGCCGGCCATGCTCCGGTGGGCGGCGGCCGCGGCGTCCCTCGCCGCATGGTCCGCAGAGGCTTCGATGGCTGGGAAGAGGATCTCCTCCTCCATGGCCGCGTGGGCATCGAGGCTCGAGACGAGCTGGTCCACGAGGTGGCCCCGGTCGCCGCGACCGGACTCGAGCAGGCGCAGCAGGGCGGCAACACCGGCGTGCTCGGCGGCGATCACCTGGTTGAGGTCGGGCGGCGTCGCCGGCGCGGACTTGCCGTCGAGCCCGAACACCTGGCGAAGTTGTTCGGCGGCAACGGAGACCGCCTCCTGGGCCTGGTCGACGACGGGGTTCATGCCGAGGAACCCATGCGTCACACCCTGGACTCGCAGAGTGGTGGCCACCACTCCGGCGTCGAGCAGGGCCCGTCCGAACGCCTCGCCCTGGTCCCGGAGAGGGTCGTTCTCGGCGGTGATGACCAGGGTTCGCGGGAGCCGCGCCAGCTCGACGGGGAAGGCGTGCAGCGGCGAGAGCCGGGCGTCGCGCCTGTCGCGTGGGTCGGAGACGACCTGCTCCGCGAACCAGCCGACCATTGCGGTGTCGAGTGGTCTGCCGTTGCGGAACTCGGTGAAGGAGGCCCAGTCCGAGCGGGACAGGTCGGTCATCGGGTAGACAAGCAGCTGGAAGACCGGCTTCGGTCCAGCCTCGTCCAGCAGCGACCGGCACGCAGCGACGGCCATGTTCGCACCGGCGCCCTCGCCCCCGACGGCCACGCGTCGCGGGTCGCCACTTAGGTCGGCGATGTTGGCCAGCACCCAGCGAGTGGCGGCAAGCACGTCGTCGTGGCCGGCGGGGAACCGGTACTCGGGTGCCTTCCGGTACTCGACTGACACCACGATGCAGCCGGCGCGGTTGGTCAGGGCGCGGGCCGAGGCATCGCAGGCGTCGAGATCGCCGGTCATCCATCCGCCACCGTGCACGTAGACGAGCACGGGCAACGGACCGGCATCGGGCGCCAGCGGCCAGTAGATGCGCATGGCGATGGCGCCACCGGGGCCCTTGATCTCGATGTTCTCGACGGCGCCGACCGGTTCCGGCGAGAGGCTGGAACCCTCGGCCCAAAGGAGCTCGCGGACGGCGTCGGCCGGACCGGGCCGAAGTCGGGCCGCCTCGGCCGGCGGGTTTTGGATGGGCTCACCCGCGAGGGAATCCAGGCTTCGGAGCAGGGTCTGGGTCTGACTGTCGAGTGCCATGTGGCACCTCCAGGTCGGCGTCGTGTGTGGTGATCGAAGGGCGATGATCGTGGTGCCGCCGGACATCGCATCCGCTTCGGTGTATGGAAGGGATTCGACGCCGATGCCCTCGGCGGATGACAGTCCAGCCCTATGCCCAGCGTCGCCCACAGCTCCGCCGGGGTGGGAACGGTGCGTCGGCTGGCCAGAGGAGGCCAACGAGTCGAGGAATCGCGTCCGAGCTGCTGATGGGGCGGCTCGTCGACTGGAGCGCGTTCCGGGCGCCACGCGACCCGGCGTGATCTGGGTCCGACTCGACTGCGCACGATGCGATCGGATGGACCGCCGGTCGGTCTTCATGATTGTCCCCGCCCGCCGTCGATGCCACTATCTCGACGGTGCCGCAGGCAAGCGATCCGCCCCCCGAACGCCTTGGAGCAGGACGCGGTCGAGGTCGGCGACGGAGTCGCCCTGGAGCACCGACAGCGCACCGGTCGTCTCGAGCACGACGGCGAGCACCTGAGCCCGCCGCACCACGCCAGCCTGCCGCAGCTGTGACCAGACTTCCGACTCGGTCAGGCGCGCGTGGCGCAGGTTGTCGTCGAGAATCTCGGAGCCGGCCATGAGAAGCAAGGGCGAGTTGTCCAGCACGCGATTGATCCGACGCCTACGGCGGAGGACGGCGGCCGCCGCCTGCGCCGCGTAGAGCACGGTGAGGGTGACCACGGCGTGGACGAGAGGCGTATCGAGGCTGGCCGCAGTGGCAACTGTCGAGCCGACCGCAATAGTGGCAGCGATGTCGAAGCTGGACATGGTGGCCAGGCTGCGGGGGCCGGCGAGGCGCGTGGAGACGATGACGGCGATGTACATGGTCACCGTCCCCAGCCCGACGAGCGCCAGCGAGTCCCATGTCGTGAAAAGGCGGGAGAAGTCCATGCGCGATGGGATCACACTCGAGGCGGCGGCGACCAGCGTGAAAGATCAGGTCGCCGACCAACCTCATGCATCTAAGACAATGCCGGCGGCGAAATCGAGGTAGGAGCCCTGCCCGCTGCGCCTCGTGGACCGAGGGCGCACGCAGGTGTAATGGCCGCCCGAACGCGACGCAAGCCCGGATTTTTCCCGGGCGTGCGTCTCTGGTGGCCACGGAGGCCGACGATGGCGAAGGCGGCTACAGACGCCCCGACAACTCAGACTCGGGGGCAGGTCGACGCTCCGGGGCCGGTCGTTCGGGAGCGTCGTCCTTGCTCCGGCCGAGGCGGACGAGTTCGAAGGCCCCCCACACCGCCAGGATGGCGGCGAGCTCCCACCCGAGGGGCACATTGAAGACCCAGGAGGATAGTGCGACGGTGACCCCCGTGTAGATGAGGAAGGCGGCGCCGGCCCGGATGGTCAGGGGATTGAAGTAATAGGCGATGAGCAGGGCGACTCCGAAACCGCCGTACACCAGCGTGTGCTCATAGGGATCGACACCGAAGTCCTTCCCGAGGGTGATCCCCAGGCCGGCGGCCACTGCGATGAGGCCGGGCCCCAGGTACCGCCGGCTGGTGCCGTCGACCAGCCACGCCACGACGGCCACGGCGCCGAGCACCAGCAGCGCGCGGTAGGGCGGCTGCCCGAGTGCGGCCATGCCGGCAACGACGAGCGCACCGGCGAGGAGCACGACAGCGCCGGCGATCTCGCGCTCGCGGGTCGGGTGGCCGATGGTGCGAGGCTGTTGTTCCATAGAAAGGTCTCCTTTGTAGGGCGACGTGTTTTTCCTGCTCACTAGGAGTGTTCCCATGCGTCCATTGACCGAAGCGCTCTCAACATGACGATCTGGTAACAGTCTGCCGCGCTGTCGGCTCGGTAGCGTCATTCGTTGGCGCCAGAGACGACGCCGCCACCGTCATTCGTCAAACCGACCGTGGCGGGCCGGCGGGCCGGCCGTGAATGCCGTCCGGGATCGCAGTTCGTCTGCGGTCCGCAGCGGTCTCGGGCCCGCCAATCCCGCACGACGCCGGGGAACCGAATCGCCGATCAGCTCAGGGGGCCCCGACCAGGCCCGTATGGCGCTGTCAGTCCCGGTCGTGGCGGGAGGTCAGGAGCGCGCCGGCGATCACACCGGCGACCGCGCTCGCCAGCAGCGCCACCCACAGGGGAGCACTCACCCTGGGCACGAGGAAGCGGACGGTTGTGCTTACCCGGTTCTCGAGGATGAAGATTACCGCCAGCACCAGCAGCACCATCCCCGCCACCTGCCGGAATGTGAACGGGAAGCGCCGCGAGCGGCCCTCTGAAGGCATGGTCCGCAAGCGTATCCCGACCCCGGTCCCGCCGCGGCCCGATCTCGAAGGCGGCCGAGCTTGGTGGGCCCGCCACATCGCCAGGGTGCTCACGCGTCGGAGTGGGGCATGCACGACCTGCCCGTCGGTCACGCCACCCCCCGGGGTCACGACCCCGCCGCGCAGTGCCGCGGCGAAGCTTCACGTGCCCTGCAGGCTACGACCTGGCACGGCATTTCCACGCCGTGGGCATCGAAGGCCGCCTTGACCGCTTCGATCGCCCGGCCGAGAGTGCGACGCATTTCCAACTGCCCGGCGTCGCACCAGAACCGCACGTCGAGCCCCTTCCACCCCGGAGAGTGCTTCCACCGCAATCTAGCGGGCCTCGGCGAGGTCGGTCTCGTACGCGACTCCGACCACGAAGCTGGAGCGAATCCGCTCCCGGGCTGTCTGTACCGCGATCACACCCGTGTAGACCTCGGCGTCGGGGATCAGGATCCTCCTGCCGTCGAAGGTGCTGATGACGGTCTCGCGGATGTTGACCTCCTGACGGTGCCGGTCAGGTCGCGATCCTGATCTGGTCGCCGCCACGGAACGGGTGGCGAACCGGGGGAGCAGCCCGGCCAGGAGGTTCTGGAGGATGTCCTGGAAGGCGAACCCGGCGGCGCTCGTCAGCACGCCGGCTCCACTGAGGATGTCGACGGGCCGCACCGACGGGAACACGATCGTCAGGGCCAGGAGCACTCCGGTGAGCGTGGCGGCCGTCGATGTGAGCCGAGCGAAGACGCGGGTGAAGCTGGGCGTGCGCGTGCGGGCGAGTCGCATGCGCACGACCGGGCGCAGAAGCTTCCGACGACCACGAAGGCGGCCAGCACGCCCAGGGCGACGCCGATACGGGGTAGGGCCGCCGTGAAGCCGTCCCACGCACCCCTCGCCGACCCGGAGACCTCGTCGACGGTCGTCGGCAGCGTCGGCGCGAGCGCCCTGATCGTACCGGTCACGGGCCAGCCCCACCCAGGCCGCGGGGTCGCGAAGCGGGAGGCCCGCCGGCTTCACGGCTCTCTAGGGGACCGGGCGGACGGGTCCCAACTCCAAGCTGTACTGGGCGACCGGCCTGTCCTGGGAGAGCGTCGGGGCCAGGCCTCCGCTCACGAGCAACTGACGGTCACCCTTGACCCATGCCCCTCGGTACGCGTCGGGACCGACGGCCCGTACCGCCTCGATGACCTGCCAGCCATCAAGGCGGTCGGCGTAGTACTGCAGGATCGTCTGCGGAGCCGCATTGGGGACCGAGAACGTCTGTACCACGATCCCGGCCTTCTCGGTCGGTTGGTTCAACGTCTCCGAGCGCGGGTAGCGGGGCAACTGGTCGAAGTCGCCCCCCCGGAACACGGTGGCATCCGGCGATGGCTGGGCCTGCGGGCTGCCGCCCGGACCACAGGCCACGAGGAGCACGGCGGCGAGGATCGTGAACGGTGCGAGGATGCCGGGGCGGCGACTGGATCCGGCTCGGGCCATGGGCACTCCTGCCACTGTCCTCCCCTCGACGAGTTCCGGTGCGGGACTACCCACGAGCGCGGAATGGCAACCGGCACTCCGGGGTCGCGTTATGGCTCGGACGGCGCGACGCCTTCGGGCGTATCCGGGAGTGTGTCGGGTTCCTCCTCGCCGGTCAGGAACCAGCGGGCCACGACGACGTCGGTCGACGCATGGGCGAGGATCGACAGGGCGATCACGATCGCGGTCAGGTGGAAGAGCCGGTCCGCATCGCGCACGCCCGACTCGAGGATCAGCAGTCCGTATACGACCGATGCGAAGCCTTTCGGCCCGAACCAGGCGGCGGCGGCCCATTCGCGCCGGTCGAGGCGGGAGCGGAACAGAGCGACGGCCAGGGCCAGCGGCCGGACGGCGACGAGGGCGAGGACGGCGAACACGTAGCCGGCGGGAGGTATCTCCCGGAGGAACGACAACGAGATCAGCGCCCCGAACACGAGCAGGGCGGCCAGCTTGAGCAACTCGGCGATGAGCTCGCCGAACTGGTGGAATGCGGCGCGCATGCCGGGGCTGAGGGTAGCGATGGTGATGCCCGCCGCGAACGCAGCGAGGAACTCGTTGGTGTGGGTGATTGCCGTCACGGAGAGGACGATGAGCCCGAGGGCGAAGGCGGTCAGGGGCTCGTAGAGGGAGGCAGCGCCGAGTATCGGCAGTCGCTCGAGCCGGATGGCCGCGGCCGGGATGGCGATGCCGATCGCGATGCCTCCTGCGAGCTCGGCCGCCAGGCGGCCCCCGTTCACCGGGCCGCCGGCCACCACCGCGAGCAGCACGACCACGACCGGCAGGGCCAGCCCGTCGTTGAGGCCACTCTCGACGTTCAGTAAGCGGCGGAGCCGGTAGGGCACCTCGTCGCGCCCCACGATGGCGGCTGCGAAAACGGGGTCGGTGGGGCTCAGCACGGCGCCGAGGAGGAACGCCTCGGTCCACGGCAGCCCGGCGACGAACCGGGCCAGGGTTGCGGTGAGCAGGAGGGTGATCGGCAAGCCGACGGCCAATGCCCGACCGGGAAGCGTCGCCGACCGGAGGTCGCCGGCCGTGACCCGCATGCCGTCGGTGAACAGCACGCTGAACAGCGCCAGTTCGGCGAAGGTCGAGACGAGGGGATCGTCGGGCCCGACCCGTACGACGTTCAGGACTCCGGAGCCGAGCACGAGACCCGCCAGCAGGAACAGGACGGCGGTGGACAGAACGCTGCGGTGGGCCAGCGCCGAAACCAGAACCGCCAGCAGCAGGGTGACGGCGAAGGCGAGGACGACGACCATGAATGACCTTACGATCCCGAAGCGGAGGCCCGGCTACTCAGGGCCGGGCTCGGGGGAAACCTACTGCGCCCATCCGCCCAGGCCCCGCTCCGTATACATCCCGTACCCGTCCGGTCGACGGGAGATAGGTCCGTAGGTCCCCAGACACATCGATCGCGGTAGGGACTGCCTTTGCAGCGGTGGCTGGTCGTCGTAGCCGTGGGCGACGACGTCGTTGCACCACTGCCTCCGACGTGTTGCCATCCCGGTGGGTGGCTCAGACGACTCCCGGGAGGTGGCTGCGGTCGTTCCAGCGGTCGAGGACGCGGATCTCGCGCTTCCAGCCCAGGCTGCTGACGCTGCCGGTCCCGAGGTCGAGGTGGCGTCCGTGGATGATGTCGAGGCCCATCCAACGGATCGCCAGTGCTTTCAGAGAGTGCCCGTGCCCGAAGACCAAGACGTCTCCGCCGTGCGCGCAGGTGTCGAGCAGCGCCGCCACCACGCGGTCGACGCGGACGGAAACGTCGTCCGGGGCCTCGCCACCGGGGGCGCCGTCGCGCCACAGCTCCCAGGCGGGGTGCTCGGTGCGGATGTCGGGGGTGGTGCGGCCCTCGTAGTCGCCATAGTCCCACTCGGCGAGGTCGTCGCAGACCTCGGCCTGGTCAGCGAAGCCGGCGATGTGGCAGGTCTCCACGGCGCGTCGCAGTGGACTGGTGAGGACGCGGTCGAACCTGGAACCGTCGAGGCGTTGGCGGAGGTGACTGGTGAGGGCTCGGCCTTCGTCTGTCAGCGGGAGGTCGGTCGTTCCGGTGTGTTGGCCGGTCAGGCTCCACTCCGTCTGGGCGTGTCGGACGAGCACGATCCGCTGGTCGGGGTACTCGCGGCCCTCATCCACGGCACACACCTGTCCGAGCGCGGTGCCAGGCGGCGGCACCGACGAATCCGGCGTCGTCGCCGAGGCCGGCGACGAGCACCTCGATCGGCTCGGCGAGATTCGGAGGGCCATGACGGTCGAGCGCCTCGCGGATGGGGGCGAGGAGCAGGTCGCCGTTGCGGCCGACACCGCCGCCGAGCACGATGGCCGAGGGTGTGAAGAGGTACGCGAGATTGGTGACGCCGGCCGAGAGCACCTCGACGAGCTCGTCCCAGACGCGGCTCGCATCGGCGTCGCCGTCGTGGACCAGTTCGACGACACGGGCGCCGTCAGCTGGCAGCCCGGCGAGCTCGGCTCGACGGCCGAGTGCGGTTCCGGATGCGAGATCCTCGAAGCTCGCCGGCTCTCCTCGTCGACGGGCGGCGAGGTCGAGCACGGTGTGGCCGACCTCCGCCAGAGAGCGGGCACCGGCGACCAGGTGTCGGTCGAGCAGGACGCCGGCGCCGATACCCGTGGACACGGTGAGGTAGACGATGTCGGCGTGGTCCTGGGCCGCGCCGAAGTACGCCTCGCCGACCGCGGCGAGGTCGGTGTCGTTGGCCAGGGCCACAGGCACACCGAGGCGTTCGGCGAGCGAGTGCTCCACGAGCGCGTCGGGCCGTTGCGGCGGCAGGTTGGGTGCGTGCTCCAGGCGGCCGCGCCGGTAGTGGACCCGTCCGGGCACACCAATGACCGCGTGTCCCACGGCCTGGCCGGCCAGCACGTCGCCAACCAGGTCCATTAGCGCATCGGGGCAGGTGGCCGCGCGAGGGGTCGGCTCGGAACGACGGAGGAGCAGCCCACCGTCGGGGGTAACGATGGCCGCTCGCATCTGGGTGCCGCCGAGGTCCACGGCCAAGGTCACGGAGTGGTCAGCCATCAGGGCGTACCTCGGGGCAGTGCCACCCACCGTCGGCGGCGATCAGGTCGTCGGCCGCCTCCGGGCCCCAGGAACCGGGCGGGTAGCAGACGGCGGGTGACTGTCCCTCGAGGGCAGGGGCGACGATGCGCCACGCCTCCTCGACGCCGTCGGCCCGGGCGAAGAGCCGCTGGTCGCCGTCGAAGGCACTGTCGAGCAGCCGGGCGTAGGCCTCGCTGCGGGGTCCGTCCCGGCTCTCGTCGTAGTCGTAGCTCAGGTCGACCGGGCGGCTGTGCAGCTCCTCCCCGGGGTGCTTGATCTGCACCGAGACCGAGACCCGCTCACCGGGCTTCAGCCGGAACATGAGGTGGTTGGCGTGCGGTAGGTCGGTGTCGGACCGGGCGAAGAACAACCGTGGTGGCCGCTTGAACTCGACCAGGACCTCGGTGGCCGTGGTGGCCAGCCGCTTGCCGGCGCGGATGTAGAACGGGACACCGGCCCATCGCCAGGAGTCGATCTCGGCCCGCAGCGCCACGAAGGTCTCCACGTCGGAGCCGGGGTCGACGCCGTCCTCGTCGCGGTAGCCGTCGTACTGGCCCCGCACGATGGCCTGCGGGTCGAACGGCGGCATGGCCGAGAGCACCTTGACCTTCTCGTTGCGCAGCGCCTTGGCGCTGATGTCGACGGGCGCGTCCATCGCCACTAGGGCGAGGACCTGGAGGAGGTGGTTCTGGACCACGTCACGGACCGCGCCCACCTCCTCGTAGAACGAACCCCGGCCCTCGACCCCGAAGTCCTCGGCCAGGGTGATCTGGACACTGTCGACGTAGTGACGGTTCCACGCCGGCTCCAGTAGCAGGTTGGCGAAGCGGAAGACCAACAGGTCGAGCACCTGCTCCTTGCCGAGGAAGTGATCGATCCGGAACACAGTCTCCTCCGGGAACCGGTCGAGCACGCTCCGGTTCAGCTCGCGAGCCGATGCCAGGTCGCGGCCGAAGGGCTTTTCGAGCACCACCCGTCCGTGCTCGTTCAGACCCGCATCGGCGAGCCCCCCGATCACCGTCTCGAACAGGGAAGGCGGGATCGCCAGGTACAGCAGCGGTCGCCGGCTCGATCCCAGCGCGTCCACCAGATCGCCATAGGTCGTGTTCTCCCGGTAGTCGCCCGACACGAAGGACAGCGCCCCGGCAAGCCGGTCCCACCCAGCCGCGTCGACGCCTTCGCCGAACTCCTCGATGGAGGCGCGGGCGTACTCGACGAGGTCCTTGGTCGACCAGTCCGAGGCTGCGACCCCGACCACCTTGTCTGGCAGTGCACCGGTCTGGGCCAGCTGGTGCAGCGCCGGGTAGAGCATCTTCCTGGCGAGGTCGCCGGTGGCGCCGAAAAGAACGAGGGCGTCGCTGCGGTCGCTCACGACCTGTGCACGGCGTGGCCGCCGAACTGGTTCCGCAGCGTGGCGATGGCCTTCATGGCCGCGCCGCGTGTCGCGGGGAGTCCCGGAAGTTGGAGTTGCCGCCGTCGATGACCAGATCGCCGTCGGAGAGCAGCCCGCTGAGCTCGTCGACCGTTGCGTTGGTGGGTGCCCCGGACGGGACCATCACCCACACCACCCGTCGGGGCTGACCGTCGAGCGCGGAGACCGCCTCGGCGAGGGAGCCGACGTCGGCGATGTCGGGGTCCCGGTCATAGCCCACGACCTCGTGGCCCGCTCGGCGCAGCCGCTCCGACATCTTCGCACCCATCTTGCCGAGCCCGATGATGGAGATCTTCACGGTCCTACCCTTTCGTTCGTTGGTCCTTTGATCGCCGCTCGCCGCCTTCGTCCGGATGCAACCGAGCAAGTGGTTGAACGCCTCGGCGAAGGAGGTGTCGCCCTCGGCTTGCACCTCGTCGGTGGCCAGAGCGATGAGGGCGTCCGGCCCGCGGGCGTCGTGGGGGTTGGGCGCGGCGGAGCGATCGAGCACGCGGCCCGAACCATCCACGCTGGCGGATCGCATCCCCGTCCCGCCGAGATCGACGGCGAGTACCGGCCGGTCACTGCCGTGGCCGGCGCGCTGAGCGATCGGTCACGAGCTGGGCGGCCGGGCTTGGACGCCGAGGAGTTGGCGGGCGCGGGCGGCGACGTTGTCGGGTGTGAAGCCGAGGTTCTCGAGGATCACCGGGCCGGGTGCCGACACGCCGAAGCGGTCGATCGAGACCGAGGCGTCGGCGTAGCGATCCCATCCCAACGATGCCGCCGCCTCGACCGCGAGGCGAGGCGTACCGGCCGGGAGGACATCGGAGCGGTAAGAGTCGTCCTGTTCCTCGAACAGTTCCCACGATGGCAGCGACACCACGCGGACTGCCGTGCCGTCGCTGGTGAGGAGACGGGCGCCCGCCAGGCACACCGCCACCTCGGAGCCCGTGCCGATGAGGATGAGGTCCGGCTTCCTGTCGGGCTCGAGCAGGACGTAGCCGCCGGCGGCGACCTGTCCGGCACGGTCGGTCCCGTCGAGTACGGGGAGGGACTGGCGGGTGAGGATGAGGGCGGTTGGGCCGTCGGCGGCGATCGCCACCCGCCACGCTTGGGCGACCTCGTTGGCGTCGGCTGGGCGAATGACCCGCAGGTTCGGCGTGGCACGCATCGCGGCGAGCTGTTCGATGGGCTGGTGGGTGGGTCCGTCCTCGCCGAGGCCGACGGAGTCGTGGGTCCAGGAGTAGATGACGTGCGCGTTGCTGAGGGCGGCGAGTCGGACGGCGCCGCGCATGTAGTCGCTGAAGTTGAAGAAGGTGCCGCCGACGGGCAGCACGCCGCCGTGCAGGGCCATGCCGTTCATGACCGCGCCCATGGCGTGCTCTCTGACGCCGAAGTAGATCTGTCGGCCGTGGGGCTTGGCGGCGGACTGGCGGTCGCTCTCGTCAAGCTTGGTGCCGGTGTTGCCGGTCAGGTCAGCGCCGCCCGCCATGAGCCCGGGGACGACAGGTGCGAGCGCGTTGAGGCACTGCCCGCTGGCCACGCGGGTGGCGACGGCTTCTCCCGGTTCGAAGGAGGGCAGCCGATCGTCCCAGCCGGGCAGACCGCGCCCGGAGAGGCAGGCTTCATAGGCGGAGCGGTCGCCGCTCCACGAGCGGAGCCGGTTCTCCCACGCGCGCCGGGCCGTCTGCCCGCGGGGAATGCACTGGCGGTACATGTCGAGCACCTCGTCGGGGACCCAGAACGTTTCGTCCGGCGGGAGCCCGAGGATGTCCTTCGTGCGGCGGATCTCCTCGTCGCCGAGTGGGCTCCCGTGCGCGTGCGCGGTGTCGGTGAAGCTCGGCGACGGCCACCCGATGTGGCTGCGAACGATGACGAGCGACGGGCGGTCCTCCACGGCCTTGGCCGACACCAGCGCCGCTTCGAGCGTCCGAAGCTCGTTGGCCGCCTCGCCTACCCGCTCGACGTGCCAGCCGTATGACTCGAAGCGCTTACCGGCATCGTCGGACAGCGCCAGCTCGGTGGGGCCGTCGATGGTGATGTGGTTGTCGTCGTAGACGTAGACGAGCCGGCCGAGCCCGAGGTGGCCGGCGAGTGACCCAGCCTCGTGGCTGATGCCCTCTTCGAGATCGCCGTCGCTGCAGACGACGAACGTGTGGTGGTCACAGACGTCGGGGTCGAACCGGGACCGCAGCCACCGCTCGGCGACGCCCATACCGACGCCATTGGCGAAGCCTTGGCCGAGCGGCCCGGTGGTGACCTCGACGCCGGACGTGTGGTGCACCTCGGGGTGACCGGGCGTGCGGCTGCCCCACTGCCGGAACTGCTTCAGGTCCTCGAGGGTGAGGTCGTACCCGGTGAGGTACAGCATCGAGTAGAGCAGGATCGACGCATGGCCGGCTGAGAGCACGAAGCGGTCACGGTCTGGCCAGTCCGGGGCGGAAGGGTCGTGGCGCAGGACCCGTGTCCACAGGACGTGCGCGAGCGGGGCGAGCGCCATCGCGGTGCCGGAGTGACCCGAGTTCGCCCGCTGCGGCGCGTCCATGGCGAGACCGCGGATCACGTTGATGCCGAGCTGCTCGAGCTCGTGGTCTCGCACGGGAGCGGTCAGCATGATCGGCCGTTCGCGCTGACGAGGTTCCACGAGATGATCGCGGAGGTATCCCGCTTCTTACCGGGCAGGCTCGCGCTGGCGGTGTTCAGCGCCACGACCGCGCCGGTGGCCGCCGGCAGACCGACCCACCGAGCGGCGAGCACGTGCGGGAGATGTCCGTGGGCGAGCACGGACCCATTTGCCCGAGACCGACGCCTGCCGATCGCCATAGTGTGTCCCTCATTACGAGCTCAGTTCGGCACGCTTTGCCTCGAGCGTTGCGAGGAGATCGTCGAAGCTCTTGGTGAAGGAGGCGACGCCTTCGTCCTCGAGCGTTCGACCGACGTCGGTCATGCTGACCCCGATAGCCTCCAGCCGGTCGAGGGTGCGTTGGGCGTCGTCGATATCGGTGTCGATCGTGGTGGCGAGGGCCCCGTGGTCTTCGAAGGCGGCGATCGTGGCTTCGGGAAGGGTGTTGATCGTGTCCGGCCCGATGAGCCCGTCAACGTAGAGGGTGTCGGGGTACGCGGGGTTCTTGGTGGAGGTCGAGGCCCAGAGCGGACGTTGCAGCCGTGCCCCGCGGGCGGCGAGTGCGTCCCAGCGGGGGCCGCTGAACCGGCGGCGGAACAGCTGGTACGCGAGCTTCGCCTGGGCCAGCGCAGCGCGCCCCCGCAGCGCGAGCGCTTCATCGGTGCCGATCGCCTCCAGCCGCTGATCGACTTCGGTGTCGACCCGGCTGACGAAGAAGGAGGCCACGCTGTGCACTGGAGCAAGGTCGCCGGAGTAGGACTCCAGACCGGCGAAGTAGGCCTCGATGACCTCCTCGTAGCGCTCAAGGCTGAACAGCAACGTGATGTTGATACTGCGGCCCTCGGCGATCATGGCGCGCACGGCAGGCACGCCCACCGGGGTCGCTGGGATCTTGACGAAGAGGTTCGGCTCGTCGATCTGTTCGTGCAGCGCCCGTGCCGCCTCGATGGAGCGGCCGGTGTCGCGGGCGAGGTCGGGCGCCAGCTCGACGGAGACGAAGCCATCGCCGCCATCGCTGTCGTCGTACACCGGCCGGAGCTGTGCCAGTGCCTCTTCGATGTCGTCGATGACCATGGCCCAGTAGGCGTCGGTGACCGTGGCTCCGCTTTGGACGAGATCGCGGAACTGGTCGTCGTAGTCCGCTGACCCACCGATGGCCTTGGCGAAGATGGTGGGGTTCGAGGTGACGCCGCGGATCCCGCTTTGGATCAAGCGGTGCAGCCCGCCGCTGCGGAGGTGACCGCGTGTGAGGTTGTCGAGCCACGGGCTCTGGTCGTGGTCGGTATGGAGCCGCTCGAGCTTGGTCATGTGGATCCTCTTTCGCCGATGTGCCGTCGTATCAGTTCTTGTCGGCGGGGGAGACGTCGGTCTCGGACTTGTGCCAGAGAGCGGGCACGACGAGCACTGACGCTCACGCGGGCGCCGAGCGCGGGCCGTGCTCGGCGACCCAGCGCGCCGCGCTCGCCGAGCCGGGGCTTCCGTCGAGCCCGCGCACGGTCTTCATCACAGCGCCCGCTCGAGGCGCTGTTGGTGCACGAGGGTCAGCGGAGCCAGGGCCGAGGATGAAGCCCCAGTCGGCCCACAGCGCTCCGGACATGTTGTGGTAGATGCCGGCGAAGGGACCATCAGCGCCCTCGAGGAAGCCGGTCGTCGGAGAGCCGCCGTGGATCCACGCCTTGCCGAGTCGGTCTCATGGCCCAAACCGAAGATGAGAAAAGCCCACCGGAAGGTCCAACCCAGGCTGAGCCGCAGCGCCGCCCAGAGGTAGCGGCTCCTGTACGTGCCTGGCACGTCTGGTGACGGTGGCCGTTCCCGCGGCGCGGCCGGGGAAGGGAGGGTCGGTCGAGGATCGAGGACATGGTTCCTCCGGCGAGAGGAGGCGTCGAGCCCGTGCGGGGCGACATACCGCAGAGCGGTCGTCCGGCCGGGACCTGGCGTCTCGTTCGGTCTGCTGCTGACTGTGCGCTGCCGAGGTCCGGGGCATCGTCCCGGGAGCCTGCTCAATCACCAAGCAGGATCCAACACGGCCACGGGTTGCTTGCCGGTCTCACGCACTCTACCCCAGCCTCATCCGACTCAAGCCGGGTTGGTTCAGCCGGTGGCGGGGTACGGTTGCAGGGAACGGCCCGACACTTCGGCCGGTGTCGGCCCTCGCTCCAGAGAGACCGTCGGCGTTGCTCCGGACCCCGGTGGCGCATCATGAGCGCTACCGAAAGTCGGACCGATCCTGATGCGATGAAGGAGCGCTGAGCGCGCTCCCGCGTGACGGGGTGGTGAATCACCAGCCGGCGCCGAACGAGGAGGACCGAGGACGGTGCTCACCCTGACGGTCGTGTACGAGTGCCCGGGTTGCGGAGAGCGACTGCTGGAGCGTCGGTGCCCGGACTGCAACCTGTTCTGCAAGTCGTTGGGCCGTGGCGGGAACTGCCCCTGCTGCGGTGAGACGGTCACCGTCGAGGAGCTGGGCGAATGAGTGGGGCCCCCGCCTCCCGCCGGCGACCGAGGGTGGTGAACACTCGGGCTTCCGAAGGCAACACCAACGACAAGGGAGGCCCCACCGTGGAACGACAGTACGTCGGCATCGACCTGCACCGGCGCCGATCGGTGATCGTGCGCATGACGCCCGAGGGCGAGAAACTCGACGTGGTCCGCATCGAGAACGACCCCGTGGCCATGGCCCTGGAACTGGCCAAGGCCGGCCCGAACCCGGAGGTGATACTCGAGGCGACCTATGGGTGGTACTGGGCCTCGGACCTGCTCCAGGCCAACGGCGCCACCGTGCACCTGGCCCATCCCCTGGGCAACAACTGGGGCCACCGGCGGGTCAAGAACGACGAGCGCGACGCCACCGACCTGGTGGACCTGCTGCGCCTCGGGCGGCTGGCCGAGGCCTGGATCGCCCCGCCTGAGCTGCGGGAGCTCCGGGAGCTGGTGCGCTATAGGGCCAAGCTGGTGGCGCTGCGCTCGGGGCTCAAGGCCCAGGTGCACGCCGTGCTGGCCAAAGAGGGCGTCCGGGTGCCCATGACCGACCTGTTCGGCGTGGCCGGGCGGGCCCTGCTCGACACCTGCGAGCTGGGCCGGGCCTATTGCACCCGGGTGGAGTCCCTGCGCGACATCATCGCCCTGTTCAACCGTGAGATCGCCATGCTGGAGGGCATCGTCGGCCGCCAGCTCGCCGACCACGACGGCTACCGGGGGATCCAAGCCATCCCCGGGGTGGGCCCGGTGCTGGGGGCGGTGTTCGTGGCCGAGATCGGCGACGTCACCCGGTTCTCCGGTCCCGACCGCCTGGCCTGCTGGGCTGGGCTCACCCCCCGCCACCGGGAGTCAGACACCACCGTGCGCCGGGGGCCGATCACAAAGCAGGGATCGAAGCTGGTGCGCTGGGCCGCCATCGAGGCGGTGAGCCGCCAGCGGGGCGGGACGTTCCTCCAGGCCCACTACCACCGCATCGCCGAGCGCCGGGCCAACCGCAACATCGCCCGGGTGGCCGCCGCTCGCAAACTTCTCCACCTCGTCTACTTCGGCCTGCGTGACGGAGAGATCCGCTGCCTGGCCGAAAAGGCGGGGTGAGCCAGCTCGGGCGCAGCCAGGGCGCGCACTCGCGATTTGTCATGACCCCCGCGAGGCGAGGTCGCCCTCTTGATTGAGTCCGCCTGGCTGCGGCCGCACCGCTCCATGCCGCCCCCTCTGGCGCGGCGAAGGGATGACCGGCACCCGAGCTTCTTCGGCGCTGCCGCCCCCGAGAGACCTCGGGACCTGGAGACGGCCCACTGCGTCCTGACCCCGACCAAGGAGAAGAGCCTGGCCCAGTAGAGCAAAAGGCGCTCCCAGGAAGCCCTGGCGGGCTTCCTCTTCAATGGTGCTCGTGGCATCGCCCGGGCCGTCAAGGCTGAACCCTTCGGGCGGCCTGCGGCCGGCCTTGACCGCCCTCCTCCTCACCCGCCCGGCCAGGAAGGTCGGCGGGGTACTGGCGCGTCGTCCATCCTCGTCGTCGTGCCGGACAGAACCCCTGATCGTGCCGACTCTTCGAGCCGGCGCCTCTTGACTTCGGGCGCTCCTTCAGGGATGACATACCCGTCCAGTCCCAGGGCATCATAACCCGCGACAAAGTCAGCATGGACGTCTCCGCTGTCGCCTATTACGGGGTGGTCGACGCGACCAAGTCGGCGGTGGCCATCGAGAACGTCGTCGCTGCCATCGACCGGATCGCCCGGACGACGTTGTGCAAGGTCGTCGGCCAGCACACACCCCGGACGAGACTAGACTTGGCCGAGACCGACCGGATCAACGTGAAACATGCGCGAGATCCTCGACATCGGCGCCGAGGACCGGGCGTCGTTGTCACCCTCGTCGAGCTCAAGGACATCCCGCTGCCCGAATCGATGAAGCGGGCCATGGCCCGCCAAGCCTTAGCCGAGCGCGAGAACGAGCATCCGACCCTCATGGATGGCGCACCCGGTCGCGCCGCATACTGCGAAACCGCAGAGCCTCGTTGAGATCGGCGGACAAGAACTACCACCGTATATAGATACCGGGGCGCGTCGAAGCGAATTGGGTGAATGAACGTCTGGCGACCGCTGATTTGTGTAGTGGTTCAGCCGGAACGTAGCGTGAGTCCGGCGATGCCGCCGGGATCGGGCGCCCGGGCCAGGTCGACCAGGAGGGCGATCGCATCGGCCCTCTGCTGGTGTGCCGTGCGCAGGAACGTCATGACCTGTCCCTGGGTTTTGGCCCCCCGGTCGGAGCGGTTCCCGCCCCACACCTTGCGGTTGACCACGGCCGGCCTCACCGCCTGCTTTACGTGTACCCGCTGAAGGTCTGTCTTCGACGTAGCTGACGAGGGTGTCGTCGCTCGTCAGCTACACGTTCTCCTCACCGGCGCCGTCGACGTCTTGCACGTCCACCAGCCATGGGGCTACAACGGGAACATGTGTTCGTATAACCCGTGGCCGGGGGTCCCGTGATCGTCCATCGGATCGTAATGCCGGGCTCCGGGGCCGAGTCCTGGACCGTGCTCGACGACGACTTCGCCCCGGTGGCGCCGGCCGAGGACTACCTCGCCTATCTGGCCGCCATCGAGCGCTCGCCCAACACCGTCCGGGCCTACGCGTCGAGCCTGAAGCTGTGGTTCGAGTTCCTCGGTCTGAAGGGCGTGGGGTGGGACCGGGCCGGGGTGGAGACGGTCGCATCGTTCGTGTCGTGGCTGCGGGCGCCCGCCGACAACGTGATCGTGCTCGACGCAGGCGCGGCGCGTCGCAGCGAGACGACCGTCAACCGCCACCTGGCGGCGCTGTTCAGCTTCTACGACTACCACGCCCGCGCCGGCGTCGCCCTGGCGTCAGACCTCGTGGCGTGGCGGCGGGTGAGCCGCGGCTCCTACAAGCCCTTCCTGCACCACGTCACCAAGGGCCGGGAGGTCCCCACCCGGCCGCTGCGTCTGCGGGCTCCTCGGCGGGGCCCGGCCACGCTCGCGCCTGAACAGGTCGTCGCCGTGCTGGCGGCGTGCGAGCACCTCCGGGACCGGTTCCTGCTGGCCTTGCTTGGCGAGACAGGCATGCGCATCGGCCAGGCCCTGGGCCTCCGGCACTCGGACTTCGTGAGCCGGGAGCGAACGGTTCGCATCGTGCCCCGGGCCGACAACGCCAACCGCGCCCGAGCCAAGACCCGGGCCACGCACAGCCTTCCCGTGTCGGTGCCCCTGGTCCGTCTCTACAGCGAGTACATGCACGTCGACTACGGGGACCTCGACTCGGACTACGTCTTCGTGAACCTGTGGGCCGAGCCCCTCGGGCGACCGCTGCGCTACCAGGCGGTGGCCAGCCTCGTCCGGCGGCTCCGGGCCCGCAGCGGCGTCGAGTTCAACCTCCACATGCTGCGCCACACCCGGGCGACGGAGTGGCTTCGCCAGGGAGTGGCGATCGAGGTGGTGTCCAAGCTGTTGACCCACGCCTCGGTGGCGACCACCAGTGGGACCTACGTCCACCTGAGCGCCGAGGACGTGCGGGCGGAGCTCGAGCGGGCCGGCGTGTGGCCCGGCCCCGGCGCGTCATCGTGAGTGCATCCAACCCCGCGCAATGGCCCCCTGAGAACCGGGGCACGCTCGCAGATCGCATCCGCGCCGCCCTCCGGCGGGAGTTCCGCGTCGAGGTGTACGTGCCCGAACCCGACGACCCCGTGCTGGGCGGTGGTCGGTGCGCGGTGGCGCGCTGCGATGGGTGGTGCCGGGCACGTGGGCTCTGTGAGTACCACCACGGTCGCTGGCGGCGGGCCGGCCGCCCAGACCTGGGCGCCTTCCTGGCCGACGCCTGGCCCCGGCCCGCCCGGGCGGCACCCCGACGAGCGGAGTGCTTCGACCTGAGGGGCCTGCCCGCCGGGCTGCGACTGGAGCTTGCCTACGCCCTGCAGTGCCGCGCCGACGAGCACCGGTCCGGGCTGCCACCGGAGGCGGTCCACCAGGTTGTGCGCCTGCTCCGGGCCCACCGGGCCCAGTCATTGCTGGAGCGCTCAGCCGCCGAGTGGCGGGCCGCCCTCGCCACCCTCGGGCCGCCTCCCGCCCGGTCGGCACGCGCCTTCGTCGGCTACGCCCACCAGCTGGTCGACGACCTGGACCGGGGAGCCGACGCCGAGTCCGAGTACGCCGGCGACCGCTGGGACCTGCGGCGCATCGGGATGGCCGTCAACCGGGGGCCGAACCGGATCAGCTTCGAAGGCATCGCCCAGCCGTGGCTGCGGGCCGTGGCCAAGCGCTGGGCCCGGTTCCGGCTGGCTACGAAGGTGCCCTCGACGGTCAAGAACGACGTGAAGGCGCTCGCCCGTTTCGCCGCCTTCCTCCACGAGCACCGGCCGGGAGCCACCGATGAGTCTTCGATCACCCGGGCGGTGTTGGAGGCCTACCTCCCGTGGCTGGCCGCCACCGGCCTCTCGGGCGCCACCCGCGTCGACGACCTGGTCAACCTGCGGACATTCCTCGAGCACTGCCGGCGCCACGGGTGGCTGCCGGCCCTGCCGTCGGGAGCCACGCTCTACCAGGAGGACTTCCCGGCCCGGGTCGAGCCCCTTCCCCGGTTCCTGTCCGAAGCCGTCATGGCCCAGCTCGAGTCGCCTGCCAACCTCGCCCGTCTCCCGCCCGATCTGCGCCACCTCGTCGTGCTGCTGATCGAGACCGGCCTCCGGGTGGGCGACGCCACAGCCCTGCCCTTCGACGCGGTGGTCACCGACAGCGTGGGTTGGCCCTGCCTTCGGTTCCTGAACTCCAAGGTCGCCATCCACCAGCTCCTGCCCCTCAGCGCCAAGGCGGCCGAGGCGGTGGCCGCCCAGCAGGCCCACGTCCGTCGCCGTTGGCCCGACGGGCCGCCGCTGCTGTTCCCTGGCCGGAACGGGAACCCTGACGGCACCCGACCGCGGACCGTCAGCGCCGTCAGTCGCGACCTGGGCCGTTGGCAGGCCGACATCGACGCCCGGGACGAGGCCGGACAACCCCTTCGGGCGACCCCTCACCAGTTCCGGCACACCTTCGGCACAAGGCTGTTAACCGAGCGGAGTTGCGCTGGATGCAACACTCAGCAGGTCGCGCGAACGCTGGGCCGCAAGGACATTGGGAGAACGCGTCGCTGCCTGAGTGAGGCAGGAGAAGCCGAATTCTCCTTGTGGGGCAAGGGTATCCGCGCCCGCGGATGCATCAGGTGCAACGATGCTGCGTCGGTCCCGGACGGGTCCGGGATGGTCGAGTGCTCGTGCGACGCATCGATATGGCAGGGGCCGCTCACCTGGTGATGACCGAAGGCGCGGTGCTGCTGCGGCCGGCGCCGGCGGTGTTCGAGGCCATGCTGGCGGGCTGGCGCCTCCAGCAGGAGAGCCGGATGCTGGCGGGCCCGACCGTCGACATGCGCGACAAGACCTTGCGTCGGTTCCAGACCTTCACCGACGAGTTCCCGTGGAAGTGGGGTCCGGGCGACGTCGAAGGGTGGACCGTCTCCCTGCGGTCGGCCGGCCGGGCGCGCTCGACGCTGCGGGCCTACCAGAACGCCCTGGCGATGTTCATGAGCTACGTGTGCGATGCCCGCTACGGCTGGGTGACCGAATGCGAAGACCGTTTCGGCGAACACCCGACCCAGATCTGCCACGAGTGGAACACCGTCGACCACGTGGCCGACTACGAGGGTGGCCCCGGGCGACGGCCGTTCACCCGAGCCGAGCTTCAGGCGTTCTTCGACCACGCGGATGAGGGCGTCGCCCTGGCCCAGAAGCGAGGTCGCAAGGGCGGGATGGCGGCGTGGCGGGACTCGGTGCTGTTCAAGGTGACCTACGCCTGGGGCCTGCGCCGGCGGGAGGCGACGATGCTCGACACCGTGGACTTCAGGCCCAACGCAGCGGCTCCCGAGCTGGGCCAATTCGGGATGCTGGCCGTCCGCTACGGCAAGGCGTCGCGGGGCAGCCCCCCGAAGCGGCGCAACGTGGCCACGGTGATGCCGTGGGCGGCCGAGGCCGTGGTCGAGTACCTGGCCGAGGTCCGGCCCTGCTACCAGCCGGGCACCTCCGCAGCGCTGTGGCTGACCGAGCGGGGCGGGCGCATCAGCGTCCGGCACATGAACGACCGCTTCGCCGCCTACCGCCAGAGCCTGGGCCTGCCGGCCGAGCTGAGCCCCCACTGCCTGCGCCACAGCTATGTCAGCCATCTCGTCGAAGACGGCATCGACCCGCTCTTTGTCCAGCAGCAGGTCGGGCACAGCCATGCCGCCACCACCGCCATCTACACGTCGGTGACCACCGACTACCGCAACCGGGTGCTGCGAACGGCGCTCGACCGGGCCTTCCGCGTCGAAGGAGAGGAGCAGGGATGACCCACCGGATGGGATACCGCTGGCATCTTCGCCAGCTCATGGCGACCCAGGGCATGTTCGCCACCACCGACCTTGTCCCGCTGCTGGCCGAGCGGGGGGTCAGCCTGTCGCGCGAGCAGGTCTACCGCCTCGTGGTGGGAACCCCCGAACGCCTGAGCCTGCCCACGCTGGCCGCGCTGTGCGACATCCTGTCGTGCTCGCCGGCCGAGCTGATCGAGGTGGTGGCCGAGCCCCGCCGGCTGAAGAAGGTCGCCGGAGTGGGACCCGCGCCGACGCCACCGGAGGGCAGGCGCCCGCGCCGGGCCCGGATACTCGCCGACGGGGACCGCTGAGCGTGGGAGCTCCGGCGGTGGGCTACGTCCAACCCGAGCGGCTCTGCGGGCGGTGTGGACGCATCGACGAGATCGCCTGCCGGGCGGTGGGCGACGCCCCCGACATCTGCGTCAACTGCTACCGGCTACCCCTCGCCACCTGCGGTTCCTGCGGGCGACGGCAGCCCTGCAACTGCGTGGCCGAAGGCAATCCGATGTGCCAGCGCTGCCAACCCCGGGCCGTGGCCGTGTGCGCCCACTGCGCCCAGAGCCGCCCACCGTGTGCGCACTGGGCCGAGGGACCGGTGTGCGCCGGCTGCTACGACGCCGCCCTCCGACGCCGGGGTGCCTGCGCCGGGTGCGGCCATGAACGGCGGCTGGTGTCGCCGCCCGGTCCGGGCGCCACTCGCTGCTGCAGCTGCGCCGGGCTGGCGGCGATGCACGCATGCTCGTCCTGCGGCCGGGAGGACAAGCTCTTCGAGCGGGGACGCTGCGCCCGCTGCGCATTGGCCCGCCGAGCCGCCGCGCTGATGGCCGGTCCCGACGGCGGCATCGCCACCGCGCTCCAGGGTGTCCACGACGCCATCGTGGCCTCGGCCTCGCCCCACAAAGCCCTCAACTGGCTCCGCACCGGCGCCGGCGCGCCCATCCTGGGCGACCTCGCCGCGGGCACTCTCACGCTGTCCCACGAGACCCTCGACGCTCACCCCCGGCCCCGGGCTGCCGGCTACGTCCGCCAGATGCTCGTGGCCCATGGCGCCCTGCCCGAGCGCGACGAGGCGCTGGCCGGCCTCGAGCGATGGGTCGACGCCACCGTTGGGGGCATCGACCGGGCCGAGGACCGCAAGGAGGTGCGAGCGTTCGCCACCTGGTGCACACTGCGGGGCATACGCCGCCGAGCCAGCCGGAGCGCACCCAACCGCCGGACGGCCACCGCGTATGCCCGCAATCAGGTCAGCGCCGCCATCGCCCTGCTCGACTGGCTCGCCGACCATGGACTCACCTTGGCCTGCTGCCGGCAGGCCGACATCGACCGGTGGTGCGCCACCGGCCCGGCCTCCCGTCGCGACGCCCGCCACTTCCTCGCCTGGACGTCCGGGCGAGGGCTCACCCCCAAACTGGTCGTTCCAGTCGTGGCCGAGCGGGACGGCGACGCGCTCGGCGCCGAGGAGCGATGGACGATCGCCCGACGGCTTCTTCATGAACCCGGCATCGATCTCGTCGACCGGGTGGCCGGGAGCTTTGTCCTGCTCTACGCGCAGACGCTGAGCAGGGTCGCGGTCATGACCAAAGACCAAGTGAGCGTGACCGAGGGCGTGGTGGCCGTTCGCTTCGCCCGCAACGACGTGGAAATCGCGCAACCCCTCGGTGGCCTCATCGAGACGCTGGCGGCCACGGGCCGACGAGACCATGTCGGCATCGCCGCCCCGACCATCACCTCCTGGTTGTTCCCGGGCCACCTGCCCGGTCGACCCATCACCGCCTCAAGACTCGGCGCCCGCCTTGGTGTCCTGGGCATCGACGCACGAGCCGCACGACGAGCTGCCCTCATCCAACTGGCCGCCGAGCTGCCCGCTCCCGTCCTCGCCGACAGCCTCGGGATCACCGCTACCACCGCTGCCGACTGGGTCAAGGCCGCGGGAGGGGACTGGGCCGGCTACGCAGGGTCAATTTCCGAATCGGGCTGAGAGCGACATCGGATGCAACGGCAACCCAACTCGAGGGACCCATTCGACACCCTTGGAACATCGGACTACACCAGTTTCAACTTCGGGGTCCCCCAGCACGTCGTTCAGCACCTCCTCGGCCACGTCAGTCCCGAGATGACCGCCACCTACGCCCATCTCCACGACACCACCGTGCGGGACGCGTTCGAGCGGTGGTGCGCGAGCCGGGTCAACGTCACCGGCGAGCTGCTGCCCTTCGACCCCGGGGCGCCGACGGCGGACGCGGAGTGGATCAAGCACCGACTGGCCCGGATCGCCGACAGCCTCCCCAACGGCTACTGCGGGCGGCCGCCGCAGCAGGCCTGTCCCCATCCGAACGCGTGCCTGACGTGCCCTGACTTCCAGACCACGGCCGAGTTCCTGCCCGTGCACCGCCAGCAGCTGGCGGCCACCCGCATCCTGATCGCAACCGCCGAGGCCAACGGCCAGTTCCGCCTCGTGGAGAACCACCGCCGCGTCGAGGCCAACCTGGAACGCATCGTCCCGGCCTTGGAGGCACTCGGGGAGCAGGAAGCGCCCGATGCCGGCTGACAACTCGGCCGCCATCGTGGCTGCCGCCCGTGGCCGCCGGGACGCCACCCTCCGCCGCGCAAGGGAGACGCTGCGCCGCCTCGACGAGGCCGGTGAGCCGATCAGCTTCACCGCTGTGGCCTCGGCGGCGTCGGTGTCGAGAGCCTGGCTCTATCGAGAGCCCACCGTACGGGCCGAGATCGATCGCCTCCGATCCCGGTCGCACCCCGGCCGGCGGTCGCCTCCATCGGCGGAGCGCGCCTCGACCGAGTCGCTCCAGTGCCGCCTCGAAGCTGCCCTCGGCGACCTCTCCGTCCTACGTGAGGAGAACCGTCGGCTCCGCGATCAACTGGCCCGCCAGCTCGGAGAGCACCGGGCGGACCGGAGCCGGGGACCGGGCTGAGGCCGCTCCCCGTCGACGACATGTCCACGACGCTCCAGCCGTTGGCCGGCAACGGTTCTCCGTGCATCGCTATAGATAACCTGCTCGCCCCGCCAGTTCGTAGCATCGACGCCGTCGGTGGTGAGGTGAACAGCGCCGCCCGCTCGTGGCGGAGGTGCTTGATCAGCTTGCGGTTGGCGTCGTGGGGATGAGCCTGTTCGCAGAGCAGGTCGACGCGCTCGCCGATGTCGGTCGCAGCCGCGGCCCGGCCGGCGAGGTCGTGGGGGCCCTGTCATGTGAATCGACATTGCCCGCCGGGCTCGGTCTCGGTGGTGTAACCGAGATCGCTCACGATGTGCTCCAGTCCGGTGACCGCCTGTTCTGCATCACCGACGGCGTGGTCGACTCCCACCGCCCGGGCGGTGAGGATTTCGGAGAGGAACGCCTGAAGACCTACCTGGCCGCACAGTCCCGTGCCGGTCTCGATGCGGCCGAGACTGTCCGCCGGCTCTCCCACACCGTTCTCGATCACCACGGTGTGCTCAGCGACGACACCACTGCGTTTCTGATCGACCTGCACTAGGCGCTAGATCCGGACCACGCCGGTTCGGGCTCGGCACGGAAACGCGCCTGCGATCAGTACGCAGTCGATCTTGGTCAGCCGGATGAGGCCATCGACGCGGACGCCGAGGACGGAACGACGAACAGTGCGAGGGTGCGACGCGGAACTGCTCTCTCGGCGACGTCTGAATCAGAGGGTATCCAACTCGCGCCGCCAGCGACGCACTTCCACTTCGGTCCTCGCCGAGCGGAGGGGATGGGGACGTCGGCGGTAGACGAACATCCATGCTCCAGCCCAGGCGAAAGACACGGACGAACCGGCGACGACGAGGGTGGTCATCGTCTCCGTCATGATGTGGCGGTGTCGGCCACGAAGGGGTCGATGCCTGCTTGGACCAGCACAGTTCGGAGGCGAGCAAGTCCTGAACGGATACGACTTTTGACCGTCCCTACCGGGACACCGAGCAGCGTCGCGACCTCCCTGTAACTGTGACCACCGAAGTAGGCGAGGCTGATCGCGTCCCGCTCCGCCTTAGAGAGGGTCTCGACCGCCTCCCGAACCTCTTGGCCGACAGCAGAGTCGACGGCCTCGTCTTCGAGAACGTAGGCGGCGGTGACTGCGGTGGAGTCCTTATCGTCTCGGCGTTTGCGGGCTGTCTCCGAGCGAACCATGTCAACGGCTCGATTGTGGCCCTGGGCCAACAGGAACGAGCGAAGCGACCCGCGGGCGGGGTCGAACCGCTCAGGAACCTGCCAAAGCCTGATGAAGATCTCCTGGACGACTTCCTCGGCCAGCCCCGGCACAGACAGCACCCGCAGGGCGACTTGGAAGAGGCTGCCGCCGTGCCGCTGGTACAGCTCGGCCAGCGCCTCCTGGTCGCCCCGCCCGACCGACACCAACAACCTGGCGTCGCTGGCGCTTGGCATGACTGTCATCGCTGAGCCGGGGGTTTGGTCGGCTGCGGATGTCGCCGAAGTAGAGGAATAGGCGCCTACGGGAAGCCGTCGAGCCTGCGGGACGTACGGAACCGCCGAAAGACACTGGAGTCCTCGGGAGGCTGAACGAGCCTGGTGTGTTTTGGCGGTGATGGTCGGTCCCGTCGTTCCCGGCCCCGTCGGGCCGATGCGCGTGGTTGGAGTGCAACGAGGTGGAGACCGGGGTCCAGGGCCGCCCTGCGCAATGCGTACTGCTGTGAGTCTTGCCGAATCGCCCGGCCGAGAAACCCCCAGCCGGGTCGCCGACATGTGGGCCGCGCACGACACCTTTCGTCCGGTCCCCGCGTCCGGCTGGGGTGGAAAGAGACGTGCTCGGACCGGTTGAACCACAGCCGATGCAGCGTCCAGACCGGAGGCTCCGGCATGGACCATCCCTTTGACCCTCGCCTACCTGATCGCCGGCGACCACACTGGCCAACAGTCTCTTCGAGCGTCTCGATCGCGCGAAGGAAACCGACAGGTGTTGGTGGGCCACCAGTTGATCCTCAACGTCGCCGTCCACGCCGGAGGAGAGCAGGTGTTCTATCCGGCCCAGCCCGACGCGGGCTGGGGTGACGTTGTGGATTCCAACCTCGCAGCTCGCCAGGTGGTGAAGATGCCCTCGTCGTCCTCGTCCGCCACGACGCCGGCACTCCCGCAAGCAGCCCACCCTCACCAATGCGGTGAAGGCCCTGATGAAGACGCGCCACATCACCCTGTCGCCTGTCGGTCGTTGCGCCCTTTGAAGGCCGCAAGCTCGCTCAGCGCCCTCGACGGAGCCGCCCCTCAGGCGATTGCCCACCCGCCGTCGCTCCCGGCGACGAGGCCGAGGGTGATCATGCGCTGCAAGTTGACCGCCGCGCAGCGGTGGGACCACCACAGCTGGTTGCGTTCAACTCCCCGGTAGCGGAGCTTGCGGTTGGTGCCCCGGGTGAGCCAGGCCAGAGTCCGCTCCACCATCGGTCGCCACCGCCGGTAGACGGCGTCGAAGTCCTCGGTCCTGGACTGGGCCCGGGCGGCGACGGGTGATGGGCGTGCAGCACGATGACCCGCCCAGACTTGGCCGTGGTGCACTGCCGGCGGAGTGGACAGCTCTTGCAGTTGGTCCCCAAGCGGGCCCGGCGCTTGGTGCTGAGGGCAACGGCGATGCCGGCGGGGCAGGTGACGGTGCCGGCATCCTCGTCGATCTCGAAGTCGTCGAGGTCGAAGCCCCCGACCACGGCCGGGCGCAACGGCGGCGGCATGATGACCGCCGTCTTCCCGTCCTTCTCCAGGTGGTCCCGGAGCTCGCCGGTGCCGTAGGCGGAGTCGCCCAGCACCTCGGTGCCTTCGGGCTCATCGTCGATGAGGTCGGGCGCCACTGCGCCGTCGGGGATGTTGCCCGTGGTCAGGGAGCAGTCGGTGACCAGGCCGGTCTCGGGTTCGGTGGCTACGGGGTGGTGGCGGTGTTGGACTCTCCGTCGGCCCCGTCCGACGCCGTGTCGCAGCGGCTGCCACGGGACATCGCCCGCATCATCACGACCATCGACAGGGGGCAGGCGGCGATGATGAGCACGGGCAGCGCCGCCCCGATGAGATTCGGCGCAACCACGAACACCGCGACTCCGGCCGCTGTGAGTCCGCCAGCCACCTTCCAGTTGAAGCACATCTTCATGGGGCTCCTCGTTGTGTAGGGCCGGCCTCTGACCGCACCTGGTAGTTCGCCTCTCCACCTCGAATGAGCTGGAAGCTCAGCTCGGCCGATGGCCGTTCTCGTGGCGAAGAAGGCGCCGACCGTGCAATCACGCCGACTGACTGCTGCCCCTCGTACTCTCTCGGGCCTCAGACCGAAGTTGGTCGACTTCAGCCCGCAGCCTCGCCAACTCGGCAGTGCTGTCGGCGGGAGTCTCGTTCACGGCCGCACTCTTGTCGGAGTCGTTTTCGCACCGGCCCCCACCCGACATGGCGCGCATCATCAGCAGCATCGACAGTGGGCAGGCGGCGAAGATCAGAGTGGCAAGGCTGCGCCTATCAGGTTCAGGGCCGCAGCGAACACCGCGAGCCCGAGCAGGGCGAGACATCCGGCGACCTTCCAGCTGAAACACATCTTCATCGCGACTCCTTGCTACCCAGGCCTTGCCTCACGGCAGGGTCTCGTCAGGGGACTCGTGCATCCGTTCGTGCATGCGGGCCATGCCGGGATTGCCGCTCATCATCTGCTCGTGCATGCGCGCCATGCCGGGAGTCGCCTCCGTATGGGGGTGGGAAGACCGGCCGCGTCGGGGTCGGCGCTAGCGAAGGAGGGCACTGCCAAGACGGCCAGTCCCCCCAGGGCGACAACGGCCACTGCTGCTCGGGATGCTCGTGATCGGAGTGTCATACGTCCTCTTCAGGTTCATGTCGGTGTGTCGTACGTCGTCATCCGTGGACGGCTCACCCAGGGTGGTGCCGTGTAGGTTCCGGATATCGCGTGCCCCTTCGGTCAGCCCAGTGGCACGGAACACAAGACGAGGAGGGGCGAATGACAGCGATCGACCCGGTGTGCGGCATGAAGGTGGAGGAGACCGACGCGCCGGACAAGCTCGACCACGAGGGCACCACCTACTACTTCTGCAGCACCGATTGCCGGGAGGAGTTCGAGGCCAATCCCGGCGACTACGCCTCCTGAAAAACGTGGGCCCCTTCGGCGCCGCCCTGACCGTGGTGGTGGCCACCGGTGTCGCGGTCGTGACCTCTCGGTGGTTGCGGGTCACGCTCGACCCCGTCGCGCTGACGGCTCCCGAACGGATGCCGTTCATCGGCGGCGGCCAGCCGGAGGTGCACGCCTGGAGCCGGTTCCACGTCCGCTACTACGCCATGGCGCTGCTCTTCCTGGCCTTCGACATGGAGATGGTCTTCATGTACCCGTGGGCCGTGGTGTTCGTCGAGGAGGGAGCGCTGGCGCTCATGGAGATGCTGATGTTCATCATCATCCTCCTCCTCGGGATCCTCTACGCCTGGCGAGAAGGAGCGCTGGAGTGGGCATAGCGCGTTGGCTGACCCCGCTGGCCGCTGGGGCCGACGTCCCCGTATTCACTGCGATCGGTGCAGGAGGGCGTGCGCTCGCCGACGAGGCTGCCCTGCTGCCGGGCGTGCGGCTGGTCGACAGCCCCCGGGCCGCCAACATCCTGCTCTTCGTCGGCGCCGTCACCCCGCCGCTGCTCCGTCCGCTGTTGGGCATCCACGACCAGCTGCCGACGCCCCGGGCCACGGTGTGGTGGCCGGGCAGGGCGGTCGGCGGTGGACTGGCCTCCGCTCTTCCGGACCTTGTTGTCGGACCGGCGGGAGACGGTGACCACCTCCGTTCGGTGTTCGCCGAGCTGCTGAGCGGTGAGCGTCGCTCCGAGCCGCCTGCGCTCCCCGACCAGGAGGCGGCCGAGTGGCGGGGGGTAGGGCCATTTGGCCAGGGCGGCACCGGAATGACCGGCGGAGTCCCCTACGGGCGCCCGCTCCCTTCTCGGGCTCCCGACCCAGACGGCCTCGAGCTCGACCAACTGCCCCTCCACGTCGGCCCCCTGTTCCCTCCGTTCCCCCCCGGGCTGATCCTCCACATCGAGTTGCAGGGCGACGTGGTCCGCCAGGCCACAGTGGGCGACAACCCCTTCGCCGGGGCCACCGAGGATCTGGATCAGGACGGCCCGCCGCTCGACACCGCCCTCTTCGTCGGTGCCCTCACCAGCCCAACACCGATCGGCGACCTCGAGGTGGCCAGGGCACGCCATCACCTTCGCTGGGCGGCGCGCACGCTGCGCCTCCATGGCCTTGAGAGCGAGGGGTTGCGCCTGCTCGGGCTCGCCCGGTCGCTGGCCCCCGCTGACCGTGCCGCGGTCGAGAGCCTGGCCCAGCGAATCGCCCGCAGCCGCAGCCTGGCATGGACGACCCGAGGAGTCGGGATCCTCGGAACAGACGATGTCACCGGCGGGCCGGTGGCGCGCGCCGCCGGGCTGGCTGTCGATGCCCGCCTCCACGACCCGGCCTACCAGGGTCTTGGCTTCTCGCCCGTCGTCCATGGCGCCGGCGACGCCCGGGACCGCCTCCGCCAGCGCCTGGCCGAGGCGGTCCAGGCCCTGGAGCTGGCCGAGCGGGCCGGTTCTCAGCTCCGCCGGCCGGGCCCGCCACTGGAGGGGCCTCGGGGCCCCCTTGGGACGGAAGACCCGCTGCCGTCGGTCGCCCTGCTCGGGCTGCTCCCCCGACTGCTTGCCGGCCAGGAATGGGGCGACGCCATGACCATCGTGGCCAGCCTGGACCTCGACCTGGAGGAGGCCGCCGTCGGGCAGCCGGCGCCCATCCCCGCATGAACTGGTCGTCCCCGCTGCCCGCCTTGGTGCTCGTCAGCGCCGTATTGGCCGTCGGGACGTACGCCTTGGCCGTCCTCGACCGGGCCAACGGCGACCGGGTCGCCCGACGTCGCTTGAGGCCCCGCGATGCCGTCCTGCAGCCGGCCCGAGCCGCCTCGCTCCTGCTCCTCACCCGTCCGACGGCCACCGAGCGGCCCGACGCCCAGGCGTGGGCCCTGGCCCCCGCCCTCTTGGCGGCCATGGCCGCCGGGGCCCTGGCCACCGTCCCCCTCGACCGGGGCGTGACGGTGGCCGACGTGGACGACGGGATCGTGCTGTTCGGGGCGGCCATGGCCATCGTCATGGTCGCCGTCTACCTGCACGGCTGGTCGGCCAACTCGCCACTCCCCCTCCTCGGCGGCTACCGGTTCATCGCTCTGGCCCTATCCTATGAGATGCCGCTGGCCCTGGTGCTCATCGCCGCCGCCCTGCCCGCCCAGTCGCTGTCCGTCGGGGCCATCGTCGAGTCACAGCAGGGCCTGTGGAACGTCCTGCGCCAGCCCCTCGGCCTTCCCCTCTACCTGGTCGCCGGAATGGGGCTGGGGTTCTGGGGCCCGCTCAACACCTCCGATGCCCCCGATCTGGCCGGCGGCACGGCCGTCGAGGTCTCCGGTCCTCAGCGCCTGGCCTGGGAGCTTGCCCGCCGCTTCGTCGTGGTGGCCGTGGCCGCCATGGGCGCGGCGGTCTTCCTGGGGGGGTGGCAGGGGCCGGTGCTTCCGGGCTGGGCGTGGATGGCCCTCAAAACCCTCCTCCTGCTCGCGGTCGTGGCCCACCTCGGCCACCGCGTCGCCCGGGTGCGCCTGGAGCGGTTCGTGGTCGTGGCCTGGACCGTGCTCATCCCTCTGGCCCTCGTCGACGTGTTCGTGTCCGGCGCCCTCGCCCTGTGAGCACGTCGCTCACCGTCGACATTGCCTTCGGGCTGTTCTCGGCGGCCACGGTGGTGGCCGCCTGGCTGGTGTTCCGCACCGACTCCATGGTTCGGGCCGCCTACTGGCTGCTGGCCTCCTTCGCCGGGGTGGGCGCGGTGATGGTCCTCCTCCACGCCCGGTTCCTCGGCCTGGTGCTGGTGCTGATGATGGCCGGCGAGATGACGATCATGGCCGTCTTCATGGTCATGTTCATGATGAACCCGGCCGGGCTCAACCCCATGACCATGGTCCACCAGCACCGCACGGCGAAGATCGCCGGCGTCGTCGCCTTTGCCGGGCTGGCCCTGGTCGGCCTCGTGGCCGACTTCCCCGACCGCCCGGCCGATCGGGGCCGCGACCCGACAGCCGACCTGGGCCGCGAGCTGCTGGGCGACTCCATGCTCATCTTCGAGACCGCGGGGGTGACGCTGCTGGCCAGCATGATCGGTGCGCTCGCCCTGGCCTCCAAGCGAGGCCGCTACGGCGATGCCGAGGAGGGCTCCGCCCCACCGCCGCTCGAGCCCGTAGCGGGCCCGAGAACCGGGGCCGACACGGTCACGGAGCCGGAGGCGGAGGCAGATTCCGGCGAGCACGCGGGGATGTCACACGGGTGACCCTCGAAGCCCTGCTCGTGGTGGCCGCCGCCCTGTTCGGCATCGGCGTCTACGGCGCCCTGTCCCAGCAGACCTTCGTCATGATCATGATGGGCCTCGAGCTCATGTTGAACGCGGCCATGCTGGCTGCGGTGGCCCTGTGGGCGGCCAGCACCGGCGGGTCGCCCAAGGGGCAGCTGCTCACCGTCATCATCATGACGGTCATGGCCGTCGAGGCGGCCATGGGCTTCGCCCTGATCATCGGGATCTACCGGATCCGCAAGGCCGACATGACCGAGAAGCTCAAGCGGCTGCGGGCCTGATCTGATGGCCTGGCTGCTCCTCCTCGTCCCCCTGGCCGCCGCCGCGGGGCTGACCGCGCTGCGCCGACGCCCCGCCGCCCTGCTGGCCGCTTCAGTCGGGGCCATGGCCGCCACCGTGGCGGTCGGCGCCTGGGCCGCCGCCGCCCAGCCCTCGGCCGCCTGGCGGTGGGGACCGGGGATCACCCTCGGCCTCAGCGTGGAGGGACTGGGCCGGGTCATGGTTGTGCTGGTGCCGGCTGTCGCCCTGCCGGTAATGGCCTACGCCGCGGTGACCATGCGCGATGACGATGCGCTTCCCCGCCTCCTGGCCCTGCTCTCAGCCTTCGTCGGCGCCATGCTGGTCCTGGTCGCCGCTGCCGGCCTCCTCACCGTGCTGGTGGCCTGGGAGCTGGTGGGCGCTCTCTCCTGGGCGCTCATTGCCCATGACTGGCGGGATCCGGAGCGCCCGAGACTGGCGGCCCACGCCTTTCTGACCACCCGCGCCGGCGATCTGGGCCTGGTGGCCGCCGCCGCCGTGGCTCTCGGCGTCGCGGGGGCGGTCGACTACGCCGCCTTGTCGTCGCTGCGGGGATGGCCCGCCCACGTGGTGGCCGGCGGGCTGCTGGTGGCGGCGGCGGCCAAGTCGGCCCAGCTCCCCTTCTCGCCGTGGCTGTTCTCGGCCATGGCCGGGCCCACGCCGGTGAGCGCCCTGCTCCACTCCGCCACCATGGTGGCCGCCGGCGCCTACCTGCTGGCCCGCACCGTGCCTGTGCTCGACGGCGCCTTTTGGCTTCCCGGCGCGGTGGCCGCCCTCGGCGCCGCCACCGCTCTCGCCGGTGGTGTGGTGGCCAGCGTGCAGCGCGACCTCAAGCGGGCCCTGGCCGCCTCGACCTCGGCCCAGTACGGGCTCGTGCTGGTGGCCGTCGGTGCCGGCTCCACCGCGGCGGCCGGCACCCACCTGGTCACCCACGCCGCCTTCAAGGCCCTCCTCTTCCTGGCCGCCGGCGTCGCCCTCCACGCCGCCGGGACGCTGCACCTGGGCTCGCTGCGCCTGGGCCGGGCCCTGCCCTTCATCGCCGCCGCCTTCGCCGTGGGCGCCCTGGCCCTGGCCGCGGTGCCGCCGCTGGGGGCAGCCCGGTCGAAAGAGGAGATCCTGGCCGCCGCCGCCCACCAGAGCCCCTGGCTCGGAGCGGCGGTGGTACTCGCCGGCTTCCTCAGCGCGCTCTACGCCGGGCGGCTGGCCGTGCTGGCGTTCGGCTTCGGCTCCCCACCGACCACAGTCCCGCAGCGCCCGGGGGCGGTCGAGCGGGCCTCGATAGGGGCCCTGGCTGTCGCCACCATCGTCCTCGGCGTGCTGTGGCTGCCGGGTGCCGGTGCGGCAATGGAGCGGGCCACCGGTGGCCGGCTGTTCGAGGCCCGGGCGTGGGAGCTTCCCGCCTCGCTCCTGGCCGTAGCCGCGGCGGCGCTCGCTCTCGCCGGGCTGGCCCGCAGGGGCCGGCTCCTGAGCATGGCCGTGCCCGAGGGCATGGGCATATTTCTCGGCTCGTGGCTGGGACTGCCCACCCTGGCCCGGCGGGTCGTCGTCGACCCGGTGCTGTCGCTTTCCCACAGGCTCGCTTCTTTCGACGACCGGGTCATCGACGCCGGCGTCCGGGCCGCGGCCCGGGTGCCGGTGGTGCTGTCGCGGGCCGCCTCCTGGAGGGGCGAGCGCAGCCTCGACGGCGTCGTCGCGGCGGTGGCGGGGGGGACGCTGCGGGCTGCAGCGATGTCGCGGGCGGCGGATGAGCGGGCCGTCGATCGAGCCGTCGAGGAACTGGCCCGGGGCACCGGTGTGGCCGGGCACAACAGCCGGCGCCTGCAGGACGGACTGGCCCACCACTACTACGTCATTGTCGCCGTGGGGCTGGCCGCAGCCCTGGCCGTGGCCGCACTAGGGAGGTAACTGTTGCTGTCCGCCGCCATCTTCGTCCCCCTGGCCGGGGCCGTCGCCCTCTTGCTCCTCCCCCGCCTGTCCGAACGGGCAGCGCGCCTCATCGCCCTCGCCGTGGCCGCGGTGCCGCTGGCCATCATGGTGGCAGCCTGGCTCCGCTTCGACCGCGCCGACGGCGGCTTCCAGCTGGTCGAGTCGGTGCCGTGGATCCCCACCCTGGGCGTGGGCTACAAGGTGGGCGTCGACGGGGTGTCGCTGCCCCTGGCCGCCATGACGGCCTTGCTCTTCCTGGCCAGCGTCGCCTATCCGGCTGAGCTGCGGGGGCGGCCCCGGCAGTACTTCGCCGCCTTCCTGTTCCTCGAGGCCGCCTCCCTGGGGGTGTTCCTGGCCCTCGACCTGTTCCTGTTCTACGTGTTCTTCGACCTGAGCCTGGTCGGCATGTACTTCCTTATCGCGGTGTGGGGCCACGGCGACGCCCAGCGCTCGGCGCTCAAGTTTTTCCTGTACACCCTGGCCGGATCCCTGGCCATGCTGCTGGCCATCCTCGGGCTGTACCTGGCCTCGGAGCCCAGGACCTTCGACATGGCCGCCCTCATCGACCAGCAGCCGCTCCGAGGCGGTGGACTGGGGGCCGGGCTGGTGTTCCTCGGCTTCGTCGTCGGCCTGGGCGTGAAGACGCCGATCGTCCCCTTCCACACCTGGCTGCCGCCGGCCCACGTCGACGCCCCGGCGCCGGCATCGGCCATCCTGGCCGGGGTCCTGCTGAAGATGGGCACCTACGGCTTCATCAGGATCGTGCTGTCGATGATGCCCGACACCTTCCGGCGCTTCGCCCTGCCCCTGGCCGTCGTGGCCGTGGTCAGCATCGTCTACGGCGCCCTGGTGGCCCTGGCCCAGACCAACCTCAAGCGCCTGGTGGCCTACTCCAGCGTCAACCACATGGGCTATGTGATCCTTGGCGTGGCCGCGGCCGCCGCCGGCGCGCCGAGCGATCCCGACGCCGCCCGCCTGGCCCTCAACGGCGCCACGCTGGAGATGGTCGCTCACGGGCTCATCACCGGCGCCCTGTTCCTGCTGGCCGGCTCGGTGTGGTTGCGGGCCGAGACCTACGAGCTCGACCAGTTCGGGGGCCTGGCCGGGCGGGCGCCGACCATGACCGCCGCCGCCGTCCTGGCCGCCTTCGCCAGCCTGGGCCTGCCCGGCCTGGCCGGCTTCGTGGCCGAGTTCCAGGTCTTCGCCGGCGCCTTCGCCATCTACCCCCTCCTCGCCGGCGTCGGCCTGCTCGGCATCATGGTCACCGCCGCGCTGTTCCTGCGCATGCTGCAGCGGGTGTTCCTCGGGGCCCTCCCCGAGCGGTGGGTGGCCTGGCCCGATCTGTCCCGGGTCGAGGTGGCCGCCCTCGTCCCGCTCCTGGCCCTGGTAGAGGCCAACGGGGTGGCCCCGCCCTGGGTCCTCGACGACATCGACGCCACCACCGGGCCGCTGGTCGGCCGCTGATGGACCCCATGGGGATGAACATGCCCGTCGGCAGCGTCGTCCCCGAGATCGTCCTCGTCATCGGAGCCGTGGCCGTGCTCCTCTTCGCCCTCTTCGCCCCCCGGCGGGCCCAGGCGTGGGCCGCGCTACTGGCCCTGACCACCCTGGCCGTGGCCGCCGTCGCCTCCGTCGCCATGCTGCGGGGAACGCAGACGCTCACCTTCTTCGACACCTACGCCGCCGACGACGCCGCGGTGTGGGCCAAGCTCATCGTCCTCGCCGTGGCCGCCGTGGTCGTCCTGCTGTCGGTGGAGTGGTTCGCCACCGACGCCCGCCACGGCGAGTACTACACCCTGCTGCTGCTCTCGACGCTGGGCGCGGTGGTGCTGGCCTCGGCCGCCGACCTCATGGCCGTGATCCTGGGCGTGCTGCTCTCTTCGGCCACGGGCTATGTCCTCGCCGCCTACCACCGCAGCGACGCCCGCTCGGGCGAGGCGGGCATCAAGTACTACCTGCTCGGCGCCCTCACCAACGCCGCCATGGTCTACGGCGCCGTCCTGTTCTTCGGCCTGGGAGCCACGACCACCCTGCTTGGGCTGGCCCAGGCCCTCCCCTCCGCCGACGCGCTCGCCCTGGTGGCGGCGGTGGCCCTGTTCGTGCTCGGACTGGCATTCAAGCTCGGCGCCGTCCCCGCTCACGCCTGGGTGCCCGACGTGGCCGACGGCGCCCCTGCCCCCGCCGCCGCCTTCCTCACCGTGGCCCCCAAGGTCGGGGCCCTCGTGGCCCTGGGCCGCCTGGCCCTGATCCTGCCTGAGGACCGGGTGGGGTGGCGCCTGCTGGTGGCCGTGCTGGCCGCCGCCACCATGACGCTGGGGAACCTGGCCGCGCTGTGGCAGGACGACGTGCGCCGCCTGCTCGGCTGGTCGGCGGTCTCCCAGGCCGGCTACGGGCTCATGGCCGTCGTCGCCCTCGGTCGCAGCGACATGGCGGTGAGCTCGCTGCTCTACTTCCTGGCCGCCTACGCGGCGGCCAACCTGGGCGCCTTCGCCGTGGTCGTCGAGCTGCGGGGACGCACCGAGCGGGCCAGCTACGCGGGACTGGCCTCCGCCCAGCCGGTCCTGGCCTTCGTGCTGGTGGTGAGCTTTCTGTCCCTCGTCGGCGTGCCGCCCCTGGCTGGCTTCACCGCCAAGGTGCTGCTCTTCGCGGTGACCGTCGACGCCGGCTACACCTGGCTCGCCGTCCTGGCCGTGGCCAACTCGGTCGTCTCCCTCGCCTACTACCTACGAGTGCTAGCCCCCAGCTACTTCGAGCCCCTCGCGGGGTCCGTCCCCGTGCTCGGCCGTTGGGCCAAAACGGCAGCGGTGACCTGCGGCGTGGCGGTGGTTGCCCTGGGCGTGCTCGCCGAGGGGCCCCTCGGCGCCTTCGATGCCGCCCGCCTCCTCCCGGGCTGAGCCGCAGGCTCATGAAGGGCCACACCGGGCGGCCGGTCAGTCCACTGCTCCGAGGACGCCAGGGGTACGAACATCGCAGCTCGTTACTCAACCGCCTGGAGACGGCGCACGGGCACCTCGATGGCGGCATCCGCATGGTGGAGGGACGACAGCTACTGCCCGGACGTCATGACGCAGCTCTCCGGCGGTGCAGGGCTCGCTCGAGCGGGCCAGTCGCATCGTGCTGCGCAACCACCTCGAGCCCGGGACCTACCGCTACACCTGCGGGATGGGCATGTACGGCGGCTCATTCGGGTGGTGGCCTGAATGGGAGCGCGCGTGACGATGACCTTCGCCGGCCGGCATGCACTGCGAGCCGCTCATCGACGACGCCGTCGAGGACCTGGAGGGGGGGAGCGCTGTGAGACCGACAGCCGCCGGGGTCGCACATTGGTGACGGGGTCTGGGGCAACGGACTGCGTGTGCCTGAAGCTGCGTTGGTATCTGTGAGTCGTTGCTGGGATGGTGCCCGAAACAGCGGGCGCTCAACCGAAGCCTCCCAACGCAGGCCAACCTTTCACCCAATGGCCGCCAGGTTGGTGAGACGGGGCGGGTCCACCAGTCGTTCGGGGCCGACCGCGCACTGGGCATCGGGCAGGTGTAGTACCGTTCGGGGGATTTCCGTTGGACTGGACGTCTTCCAATCTGACGCCAATCTGAGGGCGCTTCCCTGGACCCCGGAGGCGCGAACGGTCAAGTAGTGGCCGAGCACCGAGGGGACCGCAATGACGCATACGCCGCACGAGAGCGCTCCGTTCCGGGCAGGTTTCACCATCGCAAGCGGATCCCCGATCGGCACCGTTGGGCCTTCGGCGGGGAACCCGCCGAGGACTCTCGGCCCTGCATGGTCGGCCGCCAGCCTCGGTGGGCCCTGACGTGGCCAAGCCGCCCGTGTTCGATCTCATGACCACTCGCATCGGCGAGGAGGCAGTGGTCAGGGTGGTCGGGGACCTCGATGCCGCCACCGGCCCTCGGTTGCATGACGAGCTGGATGCTCTTGCGGGCGGGGGCATGCCCCGAGTGACCGTCGACCTCGCCAAGGTGACGTTCCTCAGCTCCTCGGCTCTGAGCGTGCTGGTCGCGGCATCGGCACGCCTGCGCGGGATGGGTGGGGACCTGCGCCTTCAGGCCCCCAGCCCCCTGGCGATGAAGGTCTTGGAGATGACGGGCCTGAGCGGGCTCCTGGCCATCACCGCCCAGGGCAGTCCGAGTTGACCAGGGGGGCCATGACCGGGTGGCAACTCCGGAGACCGCCCTGGCCGGTCCCTGGTTCGACTGGGCCACCGTGGGCACCGGGTGCATCAGCGCCATCGCCGCGACCGCCGCTATGGAACTGACCGCCTCGTGGTCGGGCGGAGGCCGCTCCTTCGCCCAGCTCGATGCCCGATGCGCTGTCGGGAGGCGGCATCGCCCGCGGCCGCCCATCGTCACGCTCGGGTCCCGATCGGCGACCCGGATCTGCAACGCCTCCTCCGCTGGTGCCCTCGGTAGGTCCGACGTCGGCGCGGCCAGTGATTCACTGCTCGTGACCGCCGTCGGGCGTGGTGAGCAGCGGGCGATCGAGGAGCTCTACCGGCGTCATGGCGGGGCCGTGTTCGCCATGGCGCTGCGGGTGCTGCGCCGCCGGGAGCTGGCTGAGGATGTGGTGCAGGGGGTCCTCGCCCGCCTTTGGAGCCGGCCGGAGTCCTTCGACCCGACTCGAGGATCGCTGCGCACGTTCCTGTTGACCCAGGCGCACAGCCAGGCGGTAGACGTCGTTCGCTCCGAGCGGTCGCGTCGGGCACGGGAGGATCGTCACGCCATGGCCGCTCCTGCGCCCTACGACCTCGAGGAGGACGTCATGAACACCGCCATCGGCGGGGAGGTCCGGGCGGCAATGGAGGCGCTGACGGAGGTGGAGCGCGAAGCGATCACCCTGGCCTACTTCGGCGGCCACACCTATCGTGAGGTCGCCCGCCTCCTCGGCGTTGCCGAGGGCACGGTGAAGAGCCGGATCCGCTCAGGCCTGGGCCGGCTGCGCGTCGACCTCGCCGAGGCAGAGAGGAGCCTCCGATGAACTGCTCGTCGCGCCGCCATGGGGCGGCCTGGCGGCCCGGTCCCCGGCGAAGCCATCCGGACCGGGAGCCGAGAGAACGGCATGGGCCTGGGCGATCCTGCGTGTCGGGGGAGGCGATGCGTCCCACTCTGGTCCGGGACCGATCGTGAACGCCGCCGATGGGTTGAAGACCGCTGTGGCCGGCGCCGACAGGTGCGCTCCGGAGGTGGCAACGGCGCCCTGTGTGAAGAATGAGTCATCCGCTTGCCGCGTCAGATACGGATCAAAGGCGGACAGCCGCATAGTAGCTGTTCGACCGACGTCCGTTGGATCTATCACGACCGTCCGGATCGTGAGATGTTGTCAGATAGCGGCCGCAGTTTCTCTGGTAAATGCGGTTCTAATGTACCGGCCCCGGGTAGGTGGACAGCGGGGTAGCCCGTCCCGGTGATCCCGAATGTGTGCGCGAGCACTCCGTCGCTGTCAAGCGCCAACTAGCGCTGCACACCTGCCCAATTTCGACGCCATTGTCCTGCTCGTCCCGTCCTCAGCAGCTCGCCCGCGCCTCCCAATCACATTGTCCCTCAGTTACCTCTTCAGCCCCAGGAGCCCGCATGCCCGACGTTCTCGACAGATCCCGATCCCTGAGCCGGCACCACCGGATGCGACGCATCGGCGTGGGTGCCTCGGTGCTGGCGCTGCTGGCTGCGGGGAGCTCATCGCTTCTTAGTCCTGGCGTGGGCTCGGCGTCGAGCCACCGGGAGGCCCCGCTCATCGCCGGCGACCCGAGGGCCGACAACACCGACACCTACGCCTTCGTCAGCCCTGACAAGCCCGACACCGTCACCCTGTCTGCCAACTGGATCCCCTTCCAGGAGCCAAACGGCGGCCCGAACTTCTACCCCTTCGCCACCGACGCCCGCTACAAGATCCTGGTCGACAACGACGGCGACGCCAAGCCCGACGTCACCTACACCTGGACCTTTACCGACAAGATTCGCGACGACACTGGCCAGTTCCTCTACAACACGGGGCCGGTCAACCGGCTCGATGATCCAAATCTGAACTTCTACCAGACGTACGAGCTGACGCTCACCACCGGCGGCAACACCAAGAGCCTGATCAAGGACGCCATCGTCGCCCCGTCCAACGTCGGCACGGCGTCCATGCCCAATTACGCCGCTCTGCGCCAGCAGGCGGTCAAGCCGCTGCCCGACGGTGGTCAGACCTTCGCCGGCCAGGCCGACGACTCGTTCTTCCTGGACCTGCGGGTCTTCGACCTCCTCTATGGCGGGGACCTGAAGAAGGTCGGCCAGGACACCCTCAAGGGCTACAACGTCAACACCCTCTCGGTGCAGGTGCCCAAGTCGGCCCTGGCCATCAAGGGCGACGCCACCGCCAACCCGGTCATCGGCGTGTGGAGCACCACCGAGCGCAGGGGCGCCAGCGTCACCTCCGCCCCCGCCGGTGCCGCATCGATCGACGGCTTCGTCCAGGTCTCCCGCCTGGGCAACCCGCTGATCAATGAGGTCGTCATCCCGCTCAAGTTCAAGGACGCCTTCAACGGTCTCACGCCGGACAAGGACCGCACCGTCCAGCCCGTCCTCGACAAGGTCCTGACCCCGATCCTGCCGGCGTTGATCGAGAAGATCTACAAGCTGCCGGCGCCCCCCACGCCCCGCAACGACATCTTCGAGATCTTCCTGACCGGTCTGTGCAAGGAGTGCAAGGCCCCCGACGGTACGGTGGCCCTGCCCATCGACCTGAACTCCCAGATGCTCAACCGTGACGGCAAGAAGGGCGCCGACTTCGTGCCCTCCGAAATGCTGCGCCTCAACACGAGCATCGCCCCGACCGCCAGCCCGAACCGCTTGGGCGTGCTGGCCAAGGACAACGCCGGGTTCCCCAACGGGCGGCGCCTCACCGACGACGTGGTCGACATCGAGATCCAGGCCCTGGCCGGCGCGGTGAAGACCGGCACGATCGTCCAGGCGTTGGCCGCCGGTGACGCCGTCGACCAGAACGACGTCGCCTTCGGCCAGACCTTCCCCTACGTCGCCCTGCCCCACAGCGCAGCGGTGAACCGGGCCGGCGGCGGCGGGACCAGCCCGTCGGTGGCGACGGGCTCGGCCGGCAGCGGATCAGCCGCTGCCAAGGGATCGGCCCAAGCCGCCCCCACGGGCGGCGTGGGCGCCGGCGCCGGCGGTACCGCCGGAGGCTCGTCCCTCCCGCTGCTGCCCATCGCCGCTGGGATGGCCGGAATCGCTTTGGCTGGCGCCGGGGCGTTCACCCTGCGCCGCAACCGCATCTAGCCGTTGCCCGGTGATGCGATCACCGGCACAGCAAGCCAGCGCCCGGCCGTGAGGCCGCGCTGGCTGCTGTGGCTGGTGGCGATCGCAGCCCCCCTCCAGGCCGCCGCCGGTGTCGCCGTGGTGATCTCCAGGCCGGCGGTCTCCTCGGTGTCCGCCGGGGTGCTCGAGGGCGACCGTCTCCCCGGGCCAAGGAGAGCGCTCGACCTGCGGGCCACTGCCGCCAAAACGGTGCCCCTTTCAGTCGGTATACCGGACATCGGGGTCGATTCCAGCCTGGTCCGGCTGGGGCTCGGGTCCGACGGCAGTCTCGATGTCCCAGGCGACTTCGGTGTCGCCGGGTGGTGGACGGGCGGCAGCGCCCCGGGCGATCCGGGAGCCGCCGTCGTCGTCGGCCACGTCGACTCCTTCAAAGGAAAGGCGGTCTTCTACCGCCTGCGCGAGCTCACTCCCGGCCAGCCGATCGTGGTGCGCCGCAGCGACCGCTCGACGGTGACGTTCATCGTGGAAGCCCTACGCCAATACCCCAAGGACAAGTTGCCGATCGACGCCATCTACGGCCCCACGCCGGAGCCGACCCTGCGCCTCATCACCTGCGGCGGGACCTTCGACCGGGCGCGCGACGAGTACCGGGACAACGTGGTGGTCTTCGCCCGCCTCCTTACGGCGACCCCGGGACCAGCACCGGTGGTCCAAAGGTGAAGGCTCGTACGCTCGGCCGAGGTTTGCTCATGCTGGGCCTCGCCGGCGCGCTGACCGTCGTCGGGGGCCTCGGGTTGGCTCGCCGCCCGGGGCCGTCATCGGTGTCCGGTGCGGGTGTCGCCGTGAGCCCCGGCCGTAGCGCCGACGCCATCGTCGCCCTGCAGGCCAGGGTGCAGCGGGTGCCCCAGGACTACTCGTCGTGGGCGGCGCTGGGACTGGCCTACGTCGGCCAGGCCCGGACCACCGGGGACCCGTCGTACTACCCCAAGGCGGAAGGCGTCCTCAACCGGTCCCGCGAGATAAACGCGGTGGACAACGACGGCGCCGCCGCGGGCATGGCCGCCCTGGCCGGCGCACGCCACGATTTCGTCGCCGCCGCCGACTGGGCCCGGCGGGGGTTGGCCATCAACCCGTCGAACGCGCTGCTCTATGGCGCCCTCAACGACGCCGAGACTCAGCTCGGCAATTACGACGAGGCCTTCGAGGCCGCCCAGCGCATGGTCGACCTCCGCCCCGGCACCGCGGCGCTGGCCCGAGCCGCCTACACCTGGGAGCTGCGGGGCGACGTGGCCCAGGCCACCGAACTCATGCAGCGGGCGCTGACCGCCGCGGCTGGTCCCGCCGACGGGGCCTTCACCCGCTACCAGCTCGGCGAGCTGGCCTTCAATGCCGGTGACCCGCAGGCGGCACTCGCCCACTACCGGAGCGGGCTCGACGCTGATGCGTCCTACGTCCCCCTCCTCCAGGGTCGGGCCAAGGCCCAGGCCGCCCTGGGCCAGGCCGACGCCGCCGTCGCCGACTACGCCCAGGTCGTGGCCCGCGTCCCTGAGCCTGCGTATCTGATCGAGTTCGGCGAGCTGCTCGAGTCCCTCGGGCGCACGGCCGAGGCCCAGGACCAGTACCAGACACTGGCCACGGTGACGACGCTGTTCGAGGCCAATGGGGTGGCGGTCGACGTCGAGCCCACGCTGTTCGCCGCCAACCACGGCAACCCGGTCGCCGCACTCCGCGCCGGCGAGGCCGGGATCGCCAACCGCCCGTTCCTGGACATGAACGACGCCTACGCCTGGGCTCTCCATGTGAACGGCAGGGACGCCGAAGCGCTCGAGTGGTCGGCCAAGGCGCTGGCCCTGGGCACTCGCAACGCCCTGTTCCATTACCACGCCGGCATGATCCACCTCGCTCTCGGCGACCGCACCGCAGCCAAGGACGAGCTGACGACCGCGTTCTCGATCAACCCCCATTTCAGCCCCCTGGCCGCCCCCATCGGTCGGGCCGCCCTCGATCAGCTGACGGCCGCCTGAACCACCGCAACCCCTTGCTTCTTATGGCGCCGGGCCTCGAACCCGTCAATCCTGGTCGTGGCGGTCGCTGCGCAGCTCTCCGGTCGGCCGCTCCACGGACTGTCCCTTCTGTCCGTCGGCGACGCTGCCTCCCGGTGTCACCGCAACCCCGCGCAGCGCGGCGGCGAAGCTGGTGGTGCCCTGCAGCGCCACCACCTGGCACGGCATCTCGATGCCGTGGGCGTCGAACGCGGCCTTGACCGCCTCGATCGCCCGCCCCAGCGTTCGCCGCATCTCCAGCTGCCGGGCATCACACCAGAACCGCACGTCGAGGTCGACCGTGGAGCTGTCGAGCGCGGCGTAGACGGCTTCGGGTGCCGGCTCGGCCAGGATGCCTTCTACCCCGGAGAGTGCCGCCACCGCGACCTCGCGGGCGGTTGCCAGGTCGGTCTCGTAGGCGACCCCGACCACAAAGCTGGAACGTATCTGTTTCCGCGCCGTCTGCACCTCGATCACGCCGGTATACACCTTGGCGTTGGGGATCAAGATCCTCCGGCCGTCAAAGGTGGTGATGACCGTTTCGCGGATATTGACCTCCTCGACCGTACCGGTCAGGTCGTCGATCCTGATCTGGTCGCCGCCGCGGAAGGGCTGACGGAAAAGGAGCAGGAGCCCGGCCAAGAGGTTCTGGAGGATGTCCTGGAAGGCGAAGCCGGCGGCGATCGTCAGCACACCGGCTCCACTGAGGATGTCGACCGGCCGCACCGACGGAAACACGATGGTCGTGGCCAGGAGGACACCGGAAAGTGTCGCTGCGGTCGAGGTGAGGCGGGCGAAGACGCGCGTGAAACTCGGCGTCCGGGTGCGAGCCAATCGGGCCCGGACCAGCGGGCGGAGGAGCTTCCCGGCGATGACGCAGACGGCGAGCACGCCGAGGGCGACGCCGACGCGCGGCAGCGACGCCACGACGCCGTCCCATGCCCCCCGTGCCGACTCCGGGACGTCGCCGACAGTGGACGGCAGGGCGGGGGCCACCGCCATGATCGTCCCGGCCACGGTGGAGACCTACCCCGACCGCTGAATCACGAAGCGATCGCTCGCTGGCGATTCTTTCGCCAACTGCGCGTCGCCGTCCGTCCATTACGGCTTCGAGGCGGCAGGGCTCGGCGACGGACAGGCGACCGGTAGGGTCGGACGGGTGGACGCATCCTTGCGCCCGGAGGAAGATATGTCCGCTGTTCGCAAGGCGGCGTCGGGGTCGGTGTTCCTGGTCGGCGCCGGGGTCTACGCCATCCTGCAGCGTTCGGGAGCGGTCGAGTTCACCGTCACCCCGCTCATCGTCGGCATCATCGCCGTCATCGCCGGTCTGGCGAGCAGCCGGCGGGGCGCTCTCGGCACTGGCCTCGTCCTGGCCGGCCGGGGTACGGCGGTCCTGCTGGTCGACAGCGGAGCCATCCCGGCACAACGGGCGACGCCGGCCTGCATGCTCGGGATCGATAGCCTGCTGGGAGCTGTACTGGGAGGTCGGTCGGCGGGCGGGGCGACCGGGGCGGACTGTGGCGTAGCCGAGCGACGAGCGCCAAGAGCTACGCCAGGTCCGACTTCCCACCGACCGGGTGTCGGCTCGACAGCCGAGGCCGAACTGCAGCTCATCACCTGCGGTGGAGAGGTTCGACCGTCTGACGGGGCATACCTGCAGAAGGTCGTTGGTTGGGCCGCCGCGGCGCCGAGCCTGGCCCTCACGTGACGGGCCGTGCGCGGCCCCCTCGCGGCGTTAGGGTACGGTGAGTCATGAGCACAGTCGGCTGGCTGCTCCTGTTCGTCGTCCTCCTCATCATCGTCGCCGCCATCGTGATCCTCATCCGGCGCCGGCGGGGTGGTGGCATCATCGCCACGGGTGGCAAGTCGTGAGGCTGCTGGTCACCGCATCGGAGATCATGGGCCTGCCCGTCGTGACCGTCGACGGGGGTGAGGACCTCGCCGAGGTACGGGACGTGATCTACAGCCCGGGCGAGGGAACCCTGGCCGGACTGACACTGAACAAGCGGGGATTTCTCGCCGGCCGCCTACGCGCCGTGCTGCCCGCAGCCGATATCCACGCCATCGGGCGCCATGCGGTCATGGTGCGTGACGAGACCAGCCTTTCATCGCCCGATGCCGCCCCTGAGGGCGTCGGCAGCCCCGACGCCAAGCGCGACGTCGTCGGCGACGACGTCCTCACCGAGGGTGGCGTGAGCCTGGGCACCGTGCGCGACCTCGTCCTGCTCGTCGGCAGCAAAGGCGAGGTGATCGGCTACCAGATCGACACGACGGATGGGGGGAAGGGCTTCATCCCCCTGCCGGCGCAGCTCTCGGTGTCGGGTTCCACCCTCGTCGTCCCCGATGTCACGAAGGACTTCGTCACCCAGGATCTCGTGGGGCTGGGCGCGTCCGTCGACGACTTCCGTGCCCGGCTGGGCCTGTCATGAGCGAGACCTACCGCCAGACGATAGGCCGCAAGGTGGTGAGCCGGGCCAGCGCCCAGGAGCTGGGCCCGGTGTCCGATCTCCTCTACGACGCCCGCCGGCGGAGGATCTCGGGCCTGGTCCTCGGCCACGGTCGCAAGGCTCGCATCGTGGACTGGAGCCAAGTCTCGGGCTTCGGGCCCGATGCGATCCTGGTCAGCGACGACGACGCGCTCCGCGAGCCGGCCGGCGAGCGGGAGGAGCAGGCGGGCAAGGGAAAGCTCAGCCTCGTCGGCGCCCGCGTCCTGACCGAGAAGGGCAACGAGATCGGCACGGTCGACGACATCGTGTTCGATCCCGCCGACGGCAGTGTCGTCGCCCTTCTCCTCGGCGATCGGGAGCTGCCCGCCACCGCGTTGCTGGGGGCGGGATCCTACGCGGCGGTCGTTTCCGCCGACCAAGACACCGCCATCTGAGCGGGGCGTCGGCGGCGTCGGCTACCCCGGCGCGAGGACCGACTGGCGGCTGGGAGGATGCGCTATGCGCCTACGCCTGAGCTCACAGATGGAGCGCCTGCAAGCCAGCCTGTTCTTCGTCCCGATGGCGGCCGTGCTGAGCGCCATCGCCCTCGGCTTGATCCTTCTCGCCGTCGACAGCGGGTTCGACCAGGGAGGGGCCGATCTACCCCTCGGGCTGGCCTCCACGGTGGAGAGCGCCAGAGCCTTGCTGAGCACGATCGCCGGCGCCACCATCACCTTCGCCGGCATCGCCTTCTCGGTCTCGCTGCTCGTCATCCAGCTGGCGTCCAGCCAGTACTCGCCGCGTGTGGTCCATACGCTGTTCCGCGACCCGTTCAACAAGCGGGTCATGGCGCTGGTGGTGGGCACCTTCACCTATTGCGTCATCGTGCTCCGGTCGGTGCGGTCCGCCCTGGAGCAGAGCGGCGACCCGGTGATCCCGAACCTGTCGGTGGCGGTGGCCGTCATCCTGGGCATCGCCACCATCCTCGCCACCGTGGCGTTCATCGACCACGCCGCCCATGCGATGGACATCAGTGAGATCCTCGAGAAGGTCCGCAAGGAGTCCGTCGACCATGCCCGGGATGCGTGGGCCGTCGCCGATCCCGGCGCCCGGCGGGCCGGCCCGACGGAGGCCCTCGACGGGCGGCAGTGTGTCGTCCGGTTCGGGCGCAGCGGCTGGGTGCAGCAGTTCGACGCCGACGAACTCCTCCGATGGGTTCCCGACGGTGGGATCATGCGCCTCGACACCTACCCCGGCCGCTACGCGGTCGAGGGCGCTCCGCTGTGCACCATCGCGCCGCCGCCGGCCGACATGGAGGAAGTGGAGCGGGAGATCCGCGCCGCGGTCACCGTCGGGCAGACCCGTTCGATGCGCCAGGACGCCTCCTACGGCCTGCGCCAGCTCGCCGACGTAGCGCTCAAGGCCCTTTCGCCGGGGATCAACGACCCGACGACGGCACAGGATGCCATCTTCCATGCTGCGGCGGTGCTGGCCGAGCTGCTTCGCCGCGACCCGCCCCCGGAGCGACGAACCGGCGAGGGCGGGAGGCGGCTGGTGGTCCCGCATCGACCCACCCTCGACGACCTCGTGCGCCTCACCTTCGACGAGACCAGGCGGGCCGCTGCGCCGCACCCGACCGTCTGCATCTACCTCCTGGAGGCACTCGACGTCCTGCGCGAGGGGGTCCGCTCGACGGGCCTTCATGATCGGGGCAACATCCTCGTCGAGGAGGCGCAGCTCGTCGTCGCCGGGTGCGAGGCCGCGAACCTGCTGAGCGCCGATCTTGCGCTTGTCCGGACGGCATACGACAAGCGGTTCGGGTTCATGTCCCCGGGCATCGTCCCGTGACGTCGTTCTCTCAGACGACGATCCGCACTCGGCGCGTGTGGTAGCGGGCGGCCCCGTCCGGCTTCAACCGGCCTCGGGAGCCGATCTGCACCTGGCCCCCGCCGTCGACGGCCCGCACGCCGCGCTCGCGCTTTCTGGGGCGTGAAAGCCATCCCGAATGTCGCCGCGATGCGTCGGCTCTGGGACCGGCCGCATGTGCGGCGGGCCCGGCGACTGGGCGCTGAACTGTTCGAGCACGCCAAGAGAGACCGGATCACCGGCCTGGCGGCCGAAGTCGCGTTCTTCGTCGTGTTGAGCGTGTTCCCGGCGCTGTTTGTGATGGCCGCCATGCTCGGCTTTCTCGACTCCATCGTCGGCCGGGACCTCGCCCAGCAAGCCCAACAGCGCGTCGTCGAGTTCTTGCAGCGGGTGCTCACCCAGGACGCGGCGGGCACCATCGAGGTCGTGCGCGAGCTGTTCACGAAGCAGCGGACGGGGCTCCTGACCTTCAGCGCAGTGGCCGGCGTCTGGGCCACAGGGAGGGGCTTCGCTTCGGTGATCCGGGCGCTCAACGTGGCCTACGACGTGGTGGACGACCGGGCCTGGCCCCGGCGCCAAGCCATCGCCGTCGCCCTGTCGCTCGGCACTGTGGCGATGACGGCCGTCATGGTCACGATGATCGTCGTCGGCCCCCTGCTGGGTGCGGGCGGGTCGGTCGCCGACGCGCTCGGTGTTGGCTCCCTGTTCGCCACGGCCTGGGACTGGTTGCGCGTGCCCGCCGTGCTGCTCGTGCTGGTCGCCTGGTCGGCCACCGTCTACCACGTCGGTCCGAGGCACGGCGCTCATTGGCGGAACGACCTTCCCGGCGCCGGCCTCACGGCCCTGTGGTGGCTGCTGACAACCTTCGGATTCCGCTTCGGCGTGGGCGCGCTGTCCCAGGGAAACCGGGTGTTCGGTGTGCTCGGTGGACCGCTGATCCTGCTGGGCCTGATCTACGTGCTCGCCCTCGGGCTGCTCGTCGGCGGAGAGCTGAACGCGGTCCTCCTCCGGACGCCGCCCGACGAGCCGTGACCTCGACACTTCGGGATTGAACGGAACCGCGACCCGTTCGGATGCCGATCGTCGTTCGCGATGGGGACCTCTCCTCGAAGAGAGGCGCGCGCCGAACTCGTAGGCCGCCGCGGCATCGGGCCCGGCCCACGCCTCCGCGACAGAAGCGTGTTCACCACGGCTGGTGGCGGCGGTCGAGGTCCGCGCGCACTACTCACCCAGTACGAGGAGGTACCCGCATGCATGCACTCTCGGCGCTCGCGTCGGCGTCCAGGTCCCCGACGCAGCGTGCGGCCCGCCGGAGAGCGCAGCGACGCTGTGCAGGACTCTGTACGTCGCGCTCCACTCATACCGGCCACGCCGAGTCCGTCATGCAGCGGGTGGCGGACGAGACGGCGTTCGACCCGGAGTGGTCGGCCGATGTCCTCGGCCCGCCCGAGGTCTGGGGCGTGGAGCGGCTCGGTGCCGACGGGGTCACCATCCGCCTCGTCGTGAAGACCAGGCCGCTGGCACCGTGGAACGTGGCCCGCCAGCTGCGCTCCCGCCTCAAGGCGACGTTCGCCGAGGAAGGCATCGGGATCCCGTTCCCGCAGCGCGTGGTGTGGCACCGGGGCGTAGAGGATGCCGGGCCCGCACCGTCGGCCGACGGGCACCGGCCGGGCGTTTGCGCCGACGCCGTCGGAAGATCACGCGCCCAGCGCGCGATGACCGCGTCGGCGACCGGCGCTGAGGGGCGTGACGGCGCAACGTCGACACCGCGTTTCTGGAATGCCAGCTGCTCCATCTGACGCCGCACGTCGCCGGTCGCCATGAGAATCGACTTCGACGCCCTCGCAGCGCCGCGTGAGCCTGGTCGACGGGTCGAGCGGCTGGACGGTGAAGATCAGCCCTCGGCTCCCTCATGGTCGTCGCGGGGAGGCCGTCGCCCCGCTCTGCACCTCGTCGACCCGTGCTGGGAGCAACCGGCAGGCCAGATGATGATCGGCTGAGGGTCCGGTTGGGTCGTTGTGCCATCAACGGTTCTTCATGGCCAGGACAGGGTAGGAGTGCGTCCTACCGGGCGGCCGTGACCCGATCCGCCGCAAGGAGTGACCTAACTGTTCCCCAACCACGCCGACCGGACCAGCGCTTCGCGGGCCTGGTGTCGTCAGCTGCGTGGCGGACCGACCGCCGGTGCCGCCGTTGTCGCCGCCGTGTTGCTCGTGATCATGACGGGGTGCCGGCCGTCGGACACCTCGATCGGCGGGACCGTTGCGCCGACGACCATGGCGCCGACCACGACCACGGCACCGCCCTCCACAACCACGGCGCCCCCGACCACGGCGCCCCCGACCACGGCGCCCCCGACCACGGCGCCCCCGACCACGGCGCCCCCGACCACGGCGCCCCCGACCCCCGCACCGCCGACCACCGCACCGCCGACCACCGCAC
>JBBQRO010000007.1:0-54769 GCA_038214685.1 Acidimicrobiales bacterium | reverse complement strand
CCCGCAGGCCACCCCCGCCTGCGCCACCGACGGGGTCAGGGTTGTCGTGGCGACGGAGCAGTCGAGCTACGCCCCGGGTCAGACGGTCCGCTGGACGTCCACCCTGGAGAACCGCTCGACCGTCACCTGCCTGCTCCCGTCACGGGCGTACTTCCGGGTCGAGGACGTCGCCGGCAAGGTCGTGGGGTCGTTCGCCACCACGGCGGACTATCGGATGCCTACGAAGGCCGAGCCGGGCAAGGTCTTTACGAGCAGTCTGAGCTGGGACCAGAAGGACTGCTCGGGACCGGCGTGCGTGCAGGTGCCGGCTGGCACCCACGTCGTCGTGGCCGACTGGACGGAAGGTGGCTCCGACACCGCCCGCAGCGCCTTCCAGATTGGCGCGTGACAACCACGTAGGGAGGTTCTAGGTTGACCCATGGTGGTACCGGGGCGGATGGTGGCGATGGGGCTGGCCGCGTTGCTCATCGGCGGGGTGGGCATCGCCGTGGCCGCCACCCGTGATCCGGACACCAAGGTGGCGTCGGTGGCGCCGGCACCGGTCGATGTCCAGCCGGACGTGACCACGTCGTCCACCGTGCCGCCCTCCGCCGGCAACTCGCCGCCCAGCACCTCGCCGCCCACCACCCAGGTCGAGGTCACCTCGACCACCGCGAGGCGGGCCACGACGACCACGGTGGCCCGGTTGACCACCACCACCGGCCCGCGGGGGTCCACGACCTCCACCACCACCATGCCCTGCACCGCGGCCCAGATCGCGGTGACGGCCACCACCGACAAGGTCACCTACGGTTCCACCGAGCAGGTGAAGCTGGAGAGCACCCTCCGCAACCGCTCGTCGACGGCCTGCTCCTACACCAGCTATACCTTCCGCGCCACCTTCGCCGACCCCGCCGGCCGGCCGATCATCGACTCTGCCCAGATCGCCGATGCGTTCCGCCCGACGGCCCTGGTGCCCGGTGCCGTGCTCACGGCCACGATCCCCTTCGACCCGCGGACCTGCCAGACGCAGCCGTGCCCACCATTGGTGGCGGGCACCTACTCTGCCATCGCCACATGGACCTTCCCGGGCGGCCCGTTCGAGGTCCGGGCCCCCTTCGCCTTCACCGCCTGAGCGGCCTCAGCCGGCGGCGAGGGCGTCGAGCACGTCGCTGGCCGCCCGGAGGCGGTCCTCGGCGAAGGCCGACCTGGCCGGCGGGGGCGATCCGAGGGTGACGCTGGCCACCGCGTCGAGGGCGGCCAGAAGCTCGCGCAGCTCCGGGGGCGGCGGGAAGTACTCGTCCTCGTGGGTGACGGCGACCTCTTCGATGCCCTGCGCCGGGTTCAGGCGGGCGATCACCTCCCTCACCAGATCCTCGGGCGCCGACGCCCCGGCGGTCACACCGACCACGCCGGCGAGGTCGTCGGGCAGCTCGTCGGCCCGATTGACCCGGTAGACCCGGGCGCAGCCGGCGTTGCGGGCCTCCTTCTCCAGGGCCACGGTATTCGACGAGTTGGCCGAGCCGATGACGACGATGGCGTCGGCCTTGCCGGCGATCTCCGTCAACGCCGACTGGCGATTGGTGGTGGCGAAGCACAGGTCGCTCCTGCCGGGCATCCACAGGTCCGGGAACCGCGAGCGCGCCGCAGCGAGCACGCCGGCCCAGTCCTGGTGGCTCAGCGTGGTCTGGGCCAGCAGGGCAACCGGTCCGTCGAGCTCGGGCAGGGCGGCCACCGCGTCCTCGGTCTCGACCAGGTGGGTCGACTCCGGGGCCACGGCCATGGTACCCACCGCCTCGTCGTGACCCTCGTGGCCCACGTAGAGGATAGAGAACCCCTTCCCGGCCCGGACCTTGACCTCGTGGTGGACCTTGGTGACCAGCGGGCACACCGCGTCGACCACGAACCCACCCCCTGCCCGGGCCGCCTTCACCACCTCGGGCGCCGATCCGTGGGCGCTGAGCATGAGCGGGGCGCCGGGCGGCACCTCGGACACGTCGTCGACGAAGACCACCCCCAGCCGGCGAAAGCGGTCGACAACCAGGCGGTTGTGGACAATCTCGTGGTAGCAGTACACCGGAGGCTCGAAGACCCGCACCATCCAGCCCAGGGCCTTGATTGCCATTTCCACGCCGGCGCAGAAACCCCGCGGCGCAGCGAGCAGCACCCGGTCGACATCCACTCCGTCAGCCTACCTGCGGTGGTCCCGTATCCTGTGAGCGTGTCCCTTCCCCGGGTTGTCGCTGTCGCGCCCGGATCCCCCGCGTCCCGTGCCGGGTTGCAGCCCGGCGACGAGGTCGTGTCCCTGTCCGGCCGCCGGCCCCGCGACGTCATCGAGTGGCGACTGCTGACCGACGAGGCCGACGTCGACATGGAGCTGCGCCGGGGCGGCCTCGAGCTCGACGTGCAGGTGGCCAAGGCCGAGGGCGAGCCGTTGGGCGCCGAGGTGTCATCCGCCCTGTTCGACCAGGTTCGCACCTGCGACAACCACTGTGAGTTCTGCTTCATCCACCAGCTGCCGCCGGCGATGCGCCAGAGCCTGTACCTGAAGGACGACGACTACCGACTTTCCTTCCTCTACGGGAACTTCACCACCCTCACCCGCTTCACCGAGATGGACCTGGAACGGGTGGTCACCGAGCGGCTCAGCCCCCTCAATGTGAGCATCCACGCTACCGATCCCGAGCTGCGGTCGAGGATGCTGCGCAACCGGCGGGGCGCCACCAGCCTGCGCTGGCTGCGGGCCCTGCTCGACCACGGCATCGAGGTCCACGGCCAGGTGGTGGTCTGCCCGGGCGTCAATGACGGCGCCGTCCTCGACGACACTCTCGTCGGCATCCTCGACGAGTACCCCGACCTGGCGACGGCCTGCATCGTGCCCCTGGGGGTCAGCCGCTACAACACCGAGGCGGCGATGCGGCCCCACACCGTCGAGGAGGCCGAGTCCGTCGTCGACACCGTGGAGGACTGGCAGGACGTCTTCGGTTCCGTCCTGGGCCGGCGGCTGGTCTTCGCCGCCGATGAGTACTACCTGTTGGCCGGGCGGCCGTTCCCCGAGGCCGACGCCTACGAGGGCTTCCCCCAGCACGAGAACGGCATCGGCATGGCCCGGGCGTTCCAGATGGAGCTGGCCGGCCAGGTCGAGGCCGAGTCGGGCATCGGCGTGCAGCCCGGCTTCTTTGCGTGGGTCGACGGGGCGCCGGCCGAGGGCTACCGGGCGCCCCGCGCCGACGGACTTATCTCCCTCACGCCCCGTCGCAGTGCACCCGTCGCCATCCTCACCGGGGAGTACGGCGCCGCCGTCATCGAGCCCCTCGTCGCCGGGCTCGGTCGGGCCGACGTGCGGGTGGTCCCCGTCACCAACCGGTTCTTCGGGGGCAACATCGGCGTGACCGGCCTGCTCGTCGGCGAGGACCTGGCCCCCGTACTGGCCGCCCAGCCCGAAGGACACCGCTACCTGCTGCCCGACGTCTGCCTGTCGGGAGGGCTCTTCCTCGACGGCACCAGGCCCGAGGACCTGCCCCGCCCGGTCGAGGTCATCCGCTCCGACGGCATCTCCCTACGTCAGGCCCTGAAAGCATGAGCCTGCCCGTGGTCGCCATCGTCGGCCGCCCCAACGTCGGCAAGTCCACCCTGGTCAACCGCATCGTCGGTCGCCGGGAGGCCATCGTCGAGGAGCAGCCGGGCGTCACCCGCGACCGCAAGGAGCTGGAGTCGGACTGGCGGGGCCGGCGCTTCCTCATCGTCGACACCGGGGGCTGGATGGCCGCCGGCGACGGCCTCGACGCCAAGGTCAGCGAACAGGCCGAGCGGGCCATCAAGGGGGCCGATGTCGTCCTCTTCGTGGCCGACGCCGTCGTCGGGGTCACCGAGGACGACGACAACGTGGCCACGGTTCTGCGCCGGGCGAAGCGGCCGGTCATCGTGGTGGTGAACAAGGTCGACAGCGAACACCGCGAAACCGACGCCTGGGACTTCGCCCGCCTCGGCCTGGGCGAGCCCATGGCCGTCAGTGCCCTGCACGGCCGCCAGGTCGGCGACCTGCTCGACGCCGTCGTCGAACGGCTCCCGCCGCCGGGGCCCGAGGAGCTGCCCGCCGACGATGGGGCCAAGGTCCCCTCGATCGCCGTGGTGGGCCGGCCCAATGTGGGCAAGTCGACCCTGTTCAACCGCCTGATCGGTGACGATCGCTCCGTCGTCCACGACCAGCCCGGCACCACCCGGGATTCCATCGACACCGTGGTCGAGACGCCCGACGGGCCGCTCTGCTTCATCGACACCGCCGGCATGCGCCGCAAGAGCAAGATCGTCGAAGGGACGGAGTACTACTCCCTGGTCCGGGCCCTGCAGACCGTCGACCGGGCCGACCTGGCCATGCTGGTGATCGACGCGTCCGAGGGTGTCACCCACCAGGACCAGCGCCTGGCCGAACGGATCGACGTGGCCGGCAGCCCGGTGCTGATCGTCCTCAACAAGTTCGACCTCCTGGGCGCAGCGGAGCGGGCCGACATCAGCGAGCAGGTCGCCGACCGGCTGGCGTTCCTCGGCTACGCGCCGGTGCTGAAGATCAGCGCCCTGACCGGAAGCGGCGTCCAGAAGACGCTTCCGGCCATCCAGGAGGCCATCGAGGCCTATCACCGGCGGGTGCCGACCCGGGAGCTCAACGAGGTCGTGCAGGCCGCGCAGGCCCAGCAGCCGGCGCCGGGGGCCCGGGTGCTCTACGCCACCCAGGGGGCCACCGACCCGCCCACGTTCACCCTTTTCACCAACCGGGCCCTTCCTGCGCCCTACCTGCGCTACCTGGAGCGTCGGATCCGCGAGCATTTCGGCTTCGGGCCGACCCCCCTCAAGCTGCGCGTCCGCAGCCGGACGAGCTGATAGGAATGGCCGTCGACTATCCAATTCTGCTGGTTGTCTCGTTCGCCTGCGTGGTGGCCGCGGTCATCTGGGCCCGATCGGCCCGGCGGCTCGAGCGATCGTGGCGCCGGCTGCTGGAAGGGAGCGGCCCGTCGGGGACGATGGCGGCCAGCCTGGCCCGCTCTGCGTACCGCAAGGAGGTCCACACCACGCTGCTGTACACCGTGGTGGCCGTCATCTCCGCCAGCGCAGCCTTCATCGGTAGTTGGCCTCGCCTCACCCAGGGGCTCCTCGTCATCCCCGTCGTCATGACCATGGTGTGGGGCCAGCGCTTCCTCTCCGAGGCCGACCTCATCGAGGAGCGGGCCAGCCTGGAGCGGCGGGCCGAGGAAGTGCTGACACAGGAGGATCTGGCGCCACGGCGGTGGGCGGCCCGGCTGGCGCCTCAGGAGCTGCCGGAGTTCGAGGGCTTTGAGGTGGGGCGGGCCTACGAGCCGGGTACCGGGCTGATGGCCGGCGACTTCTACGACATCACCCCCACCGGGGGCCGGCGGGTGGCGGCGGTCATCGGCGATGTCTCCGGGCACGGCATCGAACCGTCTATCACCGCCTTCCAGGTCAAGTATCTCCTGCGGGTGTTCCTGCGCCAGTACCGCGACCCGGCCCAGGCCCTCGAAGAGCTGAACGTCGTCATCTCGGCCCAGACCCGCGACGAGGAGTTCGTCTCGCTGTGCCTGGTGGTCTTCGACCAGGCTGCGGGAACCCTGCGCTACGCCTCCGCCGGTCACCCGCCGGCCTGGCTGTGGCACGACGGCGAGGTCCGGCCCCTGCGCTCCACCGGCCCGCTGCTGACCCTGAACCCGAAGGCGTCCTACAGCAGTCGCGAGGTGGCCCTGGACCCCGGCGACCTGCTGGTGCTCTACACCGACGGGCTGGCCGAGGCCCGCGCCGGCGGCCAGCTGTTCGGGGAGGAGCGCATCGCCGCCCACATCCGACGCGACCCCGGCGTCTCCGCCGACGTGCTGTGCAAGTCGCTCCTTGCGGCGGCTCGCGATTTCGCCACCGGCCCGATCCGTGACGACGTCGCCATCCTTGCCGTCCGCCGTACCTGAGCCCGCCGGTCATGCCCACGTGTGAGGACTGTGACCACTACTGGCGGCCGGTGGAGCTGGCCGACGGCGACACCTGCCCGACGTGCGGGCAGTCGGTCGACACCACCCCACCCAAGACGCCGTGGCACTTCAAGCTGCTCGTTCTTTCGGTGACGATCTACCTGGGCTGGCGGGCAGTGCAGGGCATCGCCTGGGTGATCCACAGGCTCTGAGCCGATCGGTTCAGTTCGGGATCACGACCACCTGTGTGCCCCTCCCGACGTGCGACGGGAACCACTTGGCGGCGCTCATCGCGATCCGGATGCACCCGTGCGACGCTGGCTGGGCGGGGACGGATAGCGACCCGTGAATCGCGTAGCCACCGACGAAGTACGTGGCGTTGTAGAGGCGACCGAGGCGGCTGGTATGCCAGCCCGGCTCGAACCTGAACAGGCGGAACGCGCCGGTGGGGGTCGGCGTGACCGACGTGCCCGTGGCGACGGCGAGAACCCTGGTCAGGTTGCCGTTCTCGTACAGGAAGAGCACCTGGCGGGCGAGGCTGACCTCGACCCGGTTGGGCTCGCCGTTCGAGACCATGGGCGGCGGTGGGGCCGTGGACGCCATGATCTGGTTGGCGACGGCGTCGGTGAGCACACCCGTGCGTTGGAGCCCGTTGACCTTCTGGAAGGCCAGGATGGCGCTTCGGGTGTCGGAGTCGACGGTGCCGTCGACGGCACCGACGTCGTACCTGAGCCATGCAAGCTTCTGCTCCACCTGCACCATGCTCGACTGCCCGGTCTGGGCACCGGCTCCCGATGCCATGGTCAGCTGTCCCGCAGCGAGGACGAGCAACAGTGCGGGCAACGTCCGGGTCAGCGTCGTCTTCATGCCCTCATCTCTGCCCAGCGATGGCTCTGGGGACGCCTCACGCCACTGCGACTAGAGTCGGGGACCGGTACGGGCTGTGGCGCAGCTTGGTTAGCGCGCTTGACTGGGGGTCAAGAGGTCGGGAGTTCAAATCTCCCCAGCCCGACCACAAAAGAGCAGGTCAGAGGGGGTGCGCCAAGCACCCCCTCTTCTTTTCTCAAGGCAATGTATGCAGAATGTATGGAGGCAGACGCTTGAATTGACCCGTGGAGTGGATTTCGGCGGGTGCACCGGAGGTGCAGAAGCAGCGGGGCAAGTGGGTCGTCCGCCAGGGTGGGTACGACCCGACGACAGGTCTCCGACGGGTCCGACAGCTCGGGACGTTCCGGACGAAGCGGGAGGCGACGGCATACCGGGCCGAGGTGCTCGCCGGTCGTGCGGGCACGGCGACAGAGACAGTGGCGCAGTTCCTCCAGCAGGTGTGGTTGCCGTCCAAGCAGGGTCGCATCGAGACCAGCTCGTTCGACCAGTACACGTGGGCAGTTCGCCGCCACATCGTCCCGCTCATCGGGGCGGTCCGGTTGAGTGATCTCACCGCCGAGGTCGCCGACGAGTGGGTCAGCGCCCTCACGAGCGTCAACAAGGCCGGCAAACCGCGACTCGGCGCCACCTCGGCGCGGCTCGTCCGCAAAGTCCTGTCCATGGCGTTGGAGGAGGCGGTGCAGCGGGGCCGGCTGGGCCGCAACCCCGTGGTGCTGACGCAGCCGCCCAAGCTCGACCGGGCCCCGAAGAAGCTGGGGTGGACGCTGGAGGAAGCGAAGAGGTTCCTCGACGTCGCGTCTGAGCACCGGCTGTACGCGGCGTTTCACCTGTGCCTGGTCACGGGGATGCGCCGGGGGGAGATTTTGGGGCTTCGGTGGGTCGATGTCGACTTCGAGCAGCTTCAGCTCGAAGTCGTCCAGCAACTCCCGATCGAGAGGGGCAAGCCCGTCCTCAAGCAGCTCAAGACTGATCGAGGCGGCCGGGGTCGCCCGGATCACACCGAAGGGGCTCCGCCACACCGCTCAGTCGGTCGGTCGGGTGGTGGTCGGTGACGACAAGGTCATGCAGGAGCGCCTCGGCCACGCCGACATCGGCAACACCCTGGGGACCTACACCCACACCGTCACCGAACAGCACAGGGAAGCAGGGGACCGTCTCGACAAGGTGTTCGGGCCGACGAAGCGGTCCCGTTGAGCCCCCTGCGGGTCCGGCGGGAGCCAGCGCCCGACGACGGCCTCTTCCTGGTGCGGGGCGACGAGCTTGCCGCGGAGACGCTGCGGCGCGACGCGATCCGCACCTACCGGCGCTTCGGCGAGTACGGCGTCTCGGTCCTCGGTGCTTCGAACGAAGCGGACATCGACGCGTTGGCCGGCGGCCTCCTCCGAAGGTTCGATGTCCTGACCGTGATGACAGCCGGCGCACTGCGGCGGTCGGGCGTCGAGCTGCGCCCCACATTCCGGCGGCCGCACTACACCTTGATGCTGCCGGACCTCGACGAGGACATCTTCCGCCTGCTCCGGTGCGAGAATGAACGTCGAGTCAACGACTACTACGAGGCCGAGGAGGTGCAGCCATGACCGTGGCCATCGACATCGACGTCGACTGGAACACCCAGGACGACACCGGCATGTCCTGGACCTTCCGCGATGAGGCGACCGACCCTTCGAGGATTGTTGCCGGCGCTTACGTCGTGGCCGGTCGCGGCACGGCGGTGGCGGTCGCCGAGGTCGTCGATGTCGGCGCGGACGACGTCGTCCACCTGCGCCCCCTGCCTGGCCCGGTGTCGGCGAACGCCCACCTGCTGTCCACCGCAGCGCGGTAGCGCAGGGTCGTCACTCGGCGACCTCGTCCGTCACGAGCGCAGCCACATCCTGCGCATTGACGTCGGGGAAGGAGTTGGACAGGTTCTCGGCGGTCTCCGCGGCCAGTACGGCGAGGTCGTCCGCCATAGCCCGCAACGTGTGCTGCCAGGTCCCGAGGTTGCCGATTGCCTTCTCGACCATGGCGAGGAGACGCCGCTTCGCCAGGTCATGGATCTGGCGCTGGGCGCGCGTCATCAGCGCCGGGTCCAGGTACTCCATGACCTCGTGGAGGCGGTGCTTCAGCCTCGGCGCGCCGTCGTTGGCTTCGCCGAAGATGAATGTCGAGCATCACGGCCCCCGTCCGGCTGAGTTGAGCGGTCGTGGCCTGGGACGAGAGGTGCGACGGCTCGTCGGGCCCATCGCCTGGGCGGTCCTGGAGGAGCTCGTCGCCCGGGGCGCGTCGCAGTCCGCGAACGACGGTACCGTCGATGCCCGGCCGGACAGCCTGGCCGGAGAGCTGGGCGTCTCCGCGCCGAGAGTCCGGGCGGCGGTCAGCCGCTTGGCGGAGTTGGGCATCGTCGAGCGGGCGCAGTCCCGGTCACCCGGCACTCATCGGTTCGCGTCGACCCGGTACCGCATCGTCGGCACCACCGGCCTCGTCGTCGCTCCGGACGCGCGAGTTCCGCATGACGGAAATCCGAATGCGGGAAGTCCGCATGCGGTTCTTCGTGGTCCAGTCGCCGACGGGATCGAGCCGGGTCTGTCTTCAACGCCCCGGCCGGCGGGACGGCAACCAGACCCCGAGCGCGCCCGGCAGCGACCCGACCTGCGCCGGCGACCTCCGTGTCAACGGACGGCGCCGCCGGATCGTTGTCTGACCGGCCGGCAGCTCCCCGTTCCAGCAGCAGGCCGATAGCGCCGAGCCCGCAACTGAGCCTCCTCGACCCGATCGACTGCGACACGAACGACTCCAGCACCGGCAGGACGCGCAGAAGATGAGTCAAGTCCAGGACCACCACGTCGTCACCCGGGATCATCAAACCGACATCGGCTCCTCCGCCATCGACTGTCCCTCGCACCAGCACGATGACAAGGGCAGTCGAGCCAGCGTCAGCAGCGCGAGCGCCAGCAGCGCGAGCGTCGACCGCAGCAACCGAACGTACCTCGGCAGCATCGAATCCCTTCTCGGACCGACCCCACGAGCTTCAGACACTTGCCACCCCTCCGGGGAGGCTCCTGCCGCGCCGCCGTGCAGCGTCGGTGGCAACCTCCGGTGGTCGTCGTGCTGACGCTGGTGAAGCTGACCGACGCCGAGCACCTGATCACCTCGATGGCCTCCGGCCTGGAGGACTACTACATGGGCTCGGGCGAGGCGCCCGGCGTGTGGCCTGGCCGCTGGGCCAAGGAGCTGAACCTCACCGGCGTGGTCGGCGACGACCAGCTCCGGGCCATGGTCGAGGGCCACCACCCGGTGACCGGCATGGATCTGCTGGCCGACCAGCGCGCCCGGAAGGTCAACGCCTTCGACGCCACATTCTCGGCACCCAAGTCGGCCTCGCTACTGTGGGCCTTCGGCTCGCAGGAGGTGGCCACGACGGTGTCGCTGGCCCATGTCGAGGCCGTCACCGTGGCCCTCGACTACCTGGAGTCCAAGGCGGCCTTCGCCCGCCAGCAGGTCGCCGGCGTCCGCTCCCGCGTCCCCACGCACGGTTGGGCGGTAGCCACCTTCGTGCACCGCACCGTCGGGCCGGCGACCCCCAGCTCCACACCCATTGCCTGATCCCCAACATCGTCGAGCGCGCCGACGGGAGCCACTGCAGCGCCGACGCCGGGCCGCTACACGACTGGGCCAGGGCGGCGGGGTCGATCTATCAGGAGGAGCTGCGGCGCATCCTCACAGAGCGCCTGGAGGTGACCTGGGGCCCTGACCGCCACGGCTGTCGGGAGATGGCCGGCTTCCCCCCGAGCAGCTGCGGGCCTACTCCAAGCGCAGCGCCGAGATCGAGGCCTACCTGGAGGCGGCGGGGCAGCGCTATGAGAGCCCGGCGGCACGCATGGGGGCCGACGAGGCCGCCTCCCTCGACACCCGGGACCGGAAGGAACGGGGGTTCACCCCGGAGCTGCTCCGGGGGCACTGGGCCGCCGAGGCCGCCGCGGTGGGCCTGGAGGGGCCCGACCAGGTGCTCGCTCTGGTGCGCGGACGAGACGCTGCCCACCCGGGGCTGGGCCGCGATGAGGTCTTCGCCCACCTCCTCGACGCCGAGGAGGGCATGTGCGCGCGAGATTCTCGATTCAACGAGGCCCACGTCGTCGCCGCCATCGCCGCCCTCGGCGCCGGCCGCCTCGACGTGGCCCGCATCGAGGAACTGGCCGGCGACTTCTTGTCCTCCGAGCACGTCGTGCGCCTGGTCGAGGTCGACCTCTCCGCCACCCGACGCCGACCGCCGGAATGGTCGACGGCGCGCCACCGGGCCTTGGAGGACCGGGTCCTCGGCCACCTGACAACGCTGACCACCGCGGCGTCGGTGCAGCTGCCGGACGACGCGGTGGCCTCGGCCATCGACGGCGAACCCCGGCTCGGTTCCGACCAGGCCGAGGCCGTGCGGGCGCTGTGCGGGCCGGGCCCGGCGCTGCACAGCCTGATCAGCCCGGCCGGGTTCGGCAAGACCACCGCCGTGCACGCCGGCGCCGTGGCCGCGGCCAATGGGGTCGCCCGGTGCTGGGCGTGGCCACCACGAACCAGGCGGTGTGCGAGTTGCGCGCCGTCGGCATCGAGGCGGTGACCATCGCCCGTCTGGGGATCGACCTCGACGCCGGTCGCGCCCTACGGCCCGGGACCGTGGTGGTCCTCGACGAGGCGTCGCAGACCTCGACCGCGGATGCCGAGATCGTCCTCGGCGCAGTGGCGTCCACCCCTGGCGCCCAGCTGTGGGCCCTGGGCGACGTGCGCAAGGCCCAGGCGGTGCGGGCCGGCGGGCTGGCAGCGGAGATCGACCGCCTGGGTTGCGACGGCGCCATCCCCGCGCCGGTACTGACCGAGAACCGCCGCCAGCTCGACCCGACCGAGCGTCAGGCCCTGGCTGCCTACCGCCAGGGCGAGGTGGCCGGGAGCCATGCCATCCGCTCCGAGGCGGGCTGGGAGCACCAGCTGGAGACGTCGGAGGCCACCCGCCAGGCCCTGGCCGCCGCCGCGGTGTCCGACGCCGATGTCCACGGGGCCACGGCGGTGGCCGTGCTGGCCGCCAGCCACGCCGACTGCGAGGACCTGGCCGACCGTATCCGGGAGCTCCGCACCGCCCGGGGCGAGCTGGCGGGACAGTCCCTCGCCGGCACCGGCTGGGGGCCGGATCCTCGTCGCTACGCCGCCGGCGATCGCATCCTCCTGCACACCCGCTTCGGCGCCGGCGCCGCCCGTCTCCACAACGGCACGACGGCGACGGTGGAGCACGCGACGCCCGCCGGCTTGGCGGTCACGGTCGACGACGGTCGCACGGCGACCCTGCCCGCCGCCTTCGTCGAGGGCCGCCGGCGGGATCGCACGCCCAACCTGTCCCATGCCTGGGAGCGAACCGTCGACGGCTCCCAGGGCGGCACCTGGGACCAGGTCCACGTGCTGGGCAGCGCCGCCCTCGACAACTTCAAGGGCTACGTGGCCCAGAGCCGCACGAAGCTTCCCACCCACACATGGAACGTCTCGCGCGTCATCGACGTGGACTACGGCGGCATCCTGGCCGAGCGGCGCACGGCCGACGAGGAGGTCCTCCAGGCCCTGGAACGGGCCGAACTGAAGACCTTTGCCGCCGGCGTCGACCCCTCCCTCACGGAGCGCCGGCTTGTGTCCGAGCTTGCGGCCCAGCAGGCGATCGTCGCCACCCGGCCCCCGGACCGTCGTCGCGACCTGATCCGCGCCGAGGAGGCGCTCCGTTCAGCTCGCCATGACCTGGAGGGAGCAGAAGCGTTCTTCGGGGGGAGCGACCCGGCGTCTCCATGAGGCCGGCGGGTTGGCCCGCATCCGCCGCGAAGGCCGGGAGGCTCACGCCGTGGCCGTCGCGGAACTGGAGAAGGCGACCAAGCGGCTCGGGGCGGCGCGTTCGCAGGTCCGGGAGTCCGAGGCCAGGGTGGCGGCGTTGGAACGGGCGGCGGGAGAGCGCGCCACCTGGGACGGCACCCACGGGTGGCGGCTCGGCGATGTGACCCGCATCCAGGCCGAGCTGGACCATCACCGGGCATCGGTGATCCTCGGCGCTGTGCGCCAAGGCGACCCGCTGGCCTTCGGCATCAACCGCTTACGCAGTGCCCGGGCCACCTATGTCGACGACCTGTCCGCCATCGAGGCGGCACTGCCGCCGGATCGCAGCAGGGAGCTGGCCCTGGCCAAGGCTCGCGTCGCATCGGGCCGGCGGGCGCTGGGAGATGCCCGGGTCCGCCGGGACGAGGCCGAGCAGGCCCTCGCCGTGGCGCAGGAGCGTCATTGGGGCCGTAAGGACAAGACGGCGATCCGGTCGGCGACCGCAAGACTCGACCACACCGCGGGCGTCATGAGGTCGGCGACGCACTCCCTGGCCCGCGATGTGAAGGACTTGGCGGCCGAGAGAGCGTTGGCGAAAGAGCGAGATGCCGCCGTTGCCGCCGTCGCTCCCGAGCGAGCACGGCTCGAGTCGGTCGTTCGCGAGCTGGACCTGGCGCTCGACACGACACGGCCGGAGCGCGTCGTGGCCATCGCCATCGGACTGGAGAATGCGGAGCCGATCAGACAGGCACTCGGGCCGCTCCCGGACGAGAGGCGGTCAGCGAGTCTGGTGCGGCCTGGCCAGCGAGATCGAGAGGGATCGGGACCGGGGCGTCTGGCGAGACCCGGCTGGCATCGCCGCCCACCAGGGCATGTTCGCTCGGGTGTACGACCAGGGCTGTGTCCGCGGGTGGCCAGACGACCTGATCCGTCTCGGTGCGGAGGCCGATCCTGTGCCGGCCGCCGTGGTCGCAGAGCCCGGCACGTGGGAGAGCCAGCTTGCGGACGTCCGCGACGTCAGGCACCTCGCCCTCGAAGTGGAGAGGCAAGGTCTCGACCTCGGCATGGGGCTGTAGAACTCGTCGGGTGTCCAAGCACAGCCTTCCGCCGGCCACTCGTAGTTTGCAGTTCCAAGTTTTCGCCCTTTACCGAGCCTCCGCCGATAAGTCAGACGAGGGAAAAGCCAATCACGTCCAGACCCGGTAGAGGGGCGCCGCCGGCGGGACCGCCGTCGCAGCAATCGCGCGACCTCGGTCGAGACGGCGAATGATCGGCATGCGATGACAGGGACTACCCGCACGACTTCGGCACGTACCTCGCGCTCGATGACGCTCCGAGGCTGCGGTGCTCGGTCGTTTCCGGATGGACCCCCACGGTGGAGGTAGCGCAACATCAAGCATTGTCGGATGGGTGCGCGCCCGCGTCCTCAGCGATCAAGGCGATCGCGTTATCGGATGCCCCGGGAGAGACCCATCGCTCAGCTTCCTTCGCCTTCGAGTTCGGCCATCACGGCTCGAAGCTGTGTTACGAAGGCTGGGAGCAGGTCAGTCGCTGTCGTGTGGAGGATCTCAAGGTCGATCGACCAGTACCCGTGCACGATGCGGTTGCGAAGCCGCGTCGGCTGGAGCCATTCGACCTGCGGGAAACGAGCCTTCACCTCGGCATCGACCTGTGCAGCCGCCTCGCCGAGCACGGTGAAGTTCCAGAGCAGCGCGTCACGCCGCTGACGGTCGTCGCCGAGAGCGCCGAGATCCGCATCAGCGACAAGAGATCGAGCTTGCTCGGCGGCGGAGATCATCTCCGAGATGAGTAGGAGGTCACGCCGCATACAGAAGACGCGCCTCGGAGAGCACCTTGTTGCGAAGCCGCTCGTGGAGCGCGTTGCGAGACACGAGGTCCACGCGCCGGCCGAGGGTGGCGGACAGGTCGTCGGCGAGATCCTCAATGCGCCATCCCAACCGCGCCTCCGGTGCGAGCTCATAGAGTACGTCGATGTCGCTATCGGGGCGAGGATCATTCCGGCCGACCGAGCCGAAGACCTCAAGTCGCGCCACTCCGTAGCGACGGCACACCACCGCGAGTGCCTCCTCGTCGACCGACACTCCAGCGACATCCACATCACGAAGGGTACGGCATGCGATGCGACCGCGGCCGACCCGGCCGGTCGCTACAACGCGTGAACGCGTCGTTTCGGACTCCTCTGCCCGCCGAGGCAGCGCTTGAACCGGCAGTTCCGCACGGGTCGCTCGGCAAGTCGCCCTGGGCGTGATCGGGCGCGAGGAACGTGCCGTTCCCGGGAGGTGTCACGGTGGGGCGGGACGGGAGGTACGTGAGCGACGAGCGCAGCGAGCGGGGTCCCACCCACCCGTCGTTGAGTGACGCCGGCGGCCGGATTGGCCGTCGACACGCCGTCGTCAGTTGGTGATTGCGAACAGCAAAGCCGGTACCGTTGAAACGATGGGAACCAACGGCGGTCCCGGTGGCCCATCGGCCGGGCCGAGGGGGCCGACGGGAATGAGCGTGTTGGGGTGTGTGGCGTGTCGGACGTGACGTCCCCTGCCTTCCGCCAAGACGACGAGCGCCCGGGCTCCGGGGGAGTGAGATATCGGACAGAGCGGCCCGAGGATCACCGGGTGATCTCGGTGGTCGTTGAAGGTGCGTTCGGCTCGTCCGCGGAGGCCGCGCTGGTGGAGGACATCCGTCAGTCGGAGTACTTCATTCCTGAACTGTCCGTAGTTGCCCAGATCGATGCACGGGTCATCGGCCACGTGATGGTCAGCTACGCCACGCTTTACACGCTGGGGGGTGAACGCCCCATCGCGATGCTGTCGCCGCTCGCGGTCGACCCGGCCTTTCAGCGACGAGGAATTGGGTCGGCGCTCGTTCGCAAGGTGACGGCCGAGGCCGACGCACTCGACGAGCCGGTGGTGGTGTTGGAGGGTAGCCCGAAGTTCTATGGGCGCCTCGGCTTTGAACATTCCCTGCTCTACGGGATCGAGATCACGCTCCCGTCGTGGGCCCCTCCAGAGGCGTCGCAGGTGCTCCGCTTGTCCAGATACGACCCATCGATCCGTGGTCACGTCGAATATCCCCCCGCCTTCGACCGCTTCGCCGAGCATTGACCAACGGAGGGCGTGGTTTGCATCTGACTTCGCCGCAAGGTGGCCGACTGCACAACACCCACTGCACCCGGCTGCACGCGCTGCTGGGCGATCTCCATCGCGGCGGGATCGCCTCCGAGATGACCGTGACAAAGGCAGACGACCTGCTCAGCGGGGTCGAAGCCGTCGACGAGGTGACGCGTTGCCGGCTGCTGATCGCCGCCGAGCTCGTCGATGACATCACCTGGCTGGACGCCGCGCTCAAGGCATCGACGAAGCGGGTGAAGGTGGCGGTGGAGGCGTCTGGGCGACCGTCACCGAGGTCTACGGGATCGGCCCGATCTGTGCGGGGATGATCATCGGCCACGTCCGCTGCGTCCCGGTTCGGCGGGTCGCGGGTGCACAACGCGCCGCACCGGCATTTGCGAATCACCGGGCACTCATGCACCCGCTCCGCAGCCGGCAATTCCGGACACGGAGAGGACGGCCGCGTGGTGGCGTTGAGCGGGACAATACCTTCACGTGCGCCTCAGGCTTCAGGCGTCTCCGGACGACGACATTCCCAGGAAGCCACCGGCGGCGAAGAGCGCCATCGATGCCGCCCTCTGCGCGGCTCGGTTGCGGGACTCCTTCTCCCACGCCAAAAGCAGTTCGGATAGAGACCCGCTGCCTGAGCCTCCCCACACCGACCGGACACTGGTCGACGATTGTGGGTGGTTGCCGGATGGCGAGCTAGCCGCCAGCACCGCCACAACCGGGCATTTGCTCGGTTGCGGCGTGGGCAGCGGCGCGGTGACGATCACCGCTTTAGAAGCACAGGCGGCGTGCCGATATTGAACTGTTCGGTGACGCACGAAGTCGTTGCCGGATAGGAGGCTCCCGTGGACCGCCGTCGTTTCCTGCGCTTAGGCCTGTTGGGAGTCGGTGCTGTCGCCGCGGGTCCTCGAGTCCTCGGCTCGGCGCTGCAGGGCGCCTGGGCTGCGGACAGCCCCTACGGGGCGCTGCTCGCCGCCGATTCCACCGACAGCCATTCAACTGCCGGCCGGCTTCTCATCGCGCGTCATCGCCCGGAGCGGCCAACTCGTTTCCGGAACGGGCTACACCTGGCACGCCGCGCCCGATGGCGGCGCTTGCTTCGCCGCTCCCGGGAGCGGCTGGGTGTACACATGCAACAGCGAGGTGGGAAGTGGTGCCGGCGGCGTCGGTGTGCTGCGCTTCGAATCCGGCGGCTCCGTCGTCGATGCCTACCGAGTGTTGAACGGGACGAACCGCAACTGCGCGGGCGGACCCACGCCGTGGGGCACCTGGCTCTCGTGCGAGGAGACCCCGACGGGACAGGTGTGGGAGTGCGACCCGCTGGGCGTCAATCCCGCCGTGGCCCGCCCGGCCATGGGCAGGTTCAACCACGAGGCGGCCGCCGTCGACCCGGTCGGCCGCTACGTCTACCTCACCGAGGACCAGCCCGACGGCCGGCTCTACCGCTTCCACCCATCGGTCTGGCCGGACCTGGCGGCGGGAACGCTCGAGGTCGCAGGAGTCTCCGGCTCGACCGTCGGCTGGTCCACCGTGCCCGATCCGAGCGGCGCGGGAACTGCGACCCGCTACCAGGTCGTGACGAGCACGGCTTTCAACGGCGGAGAAGGGGCGTGGTACGCCAATGGCAAGGTGTGGTTCACGACCAAGGGCGACAACCGGGTGTGGGAGCTCAACGTAGCGGCTGAACCCCAGACGATCAGCGTCATCTACGACGTCAGCACGTCGCCCAATCCCATCCTCACGGGTGTGGACAACATCGTCGGATCGATGTCCGGGGATCTCTTCATCGCGGAGGACCCCGGCAACCTCGAGCTTGTCATCCTCGAACCAAACGGCGCAACCTCCGCCTTCCTTCGTGTGCTTAACCAAGCAGGGTCGGAGCTCACCGGTCCAGCCTTCGATCCTTCGGGGACACGCCTGTACTTCAGCTCCCAACGCGGCCCCACCGGGACCGGCTCGGGGATTACCTACGAGGTGCAGGGGCCCTTCCGCACGTCATCCCTGCCCACCACAAGCACAACCAGCTCGACGACCAGCAGCACGACGTCCACAACACCGCCGTCGACAACCACAACCGTCCCGGCGACGACGACCACGACGAAGCGCAAGGGTCCGAAGCCCCGATAACGCCTGCTCGGTCCCAAGGCTCGAACGCTCGATCGTCCGCCGGATGGAGATGGCCCACCCATCTCCCTCGCTCCCCGCCCGGCATCGCGCATCCGACAAGTGCCGTTGAAGTACCTCTCGGCGGCTCGTCCAGCCAGGTCGAAGGCCACCCCATAATCGCGGCCGTGCCCACGGGCGCCCCTGCCCCTGTCACTATAGCGCCGGCCGGAGGGGCAGGGGCCGCCGACTGTCGACCTGTTCGGGGCGTCGAGACGTCGACGTGATCGCTGGGGTGACCTTGGGCAAACCCCGCTATGCCGACGTCGACCTCACGGCCCGGTACGGCTTGTTCGCCCGGGTCGCGCCTGCGATGTATGGAAAATGTATGCAAAATCCGCGCCATAGGCCAACACGAAGCGTCATGAACGAGCATTCCAGGCGGTAAACCCGCAGGTCAGGCGGTACGAGCAGGTACGAGGAGTGACTACGTAAAGTGGTCGGATTGCAACTGGGGGCCAAGAGGTCGGGAGTTCAAATCTCCCCAGCCCGACCACAAAAGAGCAGGTCAGCGGGGGTCTCCGGACCCCCGCCCTTGCTGCCTGTGAGCAGAGGGTCACGGTTTGGTCACGGAGTTCCTGGTAACTCGTGACTGTGCGAGAGCAGGTCTTCAAAACGAGGGGACACATGGAGGGCTTCTCGCGAGCGCCGTTGCGGTCCCAGACCAGCGCGTACGCTGCACGGCCGTCGGAAGCACGCGCTGCTGGGGATCGGGGGAGGTGAATGGCGAGATGAAGTTCGTCCTGCTTCGTGGGGAGGAGCCGCCGGCCGACGCAGTCGTTGTCGTGCGCGGTGGCATGAACGGACTCGACCCGACAACCGTCGCTCGGACCGCCACCCGAAGCCTCGACGCCATGGGGTTCCTCGGCGTCTCCGTCTTCCTCGCGCTGGACCAGACGGTGGGGGAGTTGTGCGGCTCGCTGGACGAGCTGGTTCGGTACCGGCAGATTCGCATGTCGACCGTCGGCGCGGTGAGGGCGGCCGGCTTCGCCTTCCTGGCGACGGGCGATCGGCCTCATTTCGACATCGTCCTTCCGGACCTCGACGCTACGACGCTGGCACGGCTCGATGGCGCGTTCGCTGCGCCGGAGCCCAACCCAGGCCGGACGCCATGAGCGTTGTCAAGCCCGGCCATCGGCCAGACAATAGGGGGATGGAACCGCTCCCCTGGCAGATGTGGGTCGACTTCGCCCGGGTCTACAGCGGGCTCACGTACGCCCACATGGATGATGCAGCGCCCGGAACCGAGATCAGAGCGGGTCGCTATCTGCTCGTCGGGGACGACGACGCCGATCCGGCCATCGCTCAGATCATCGAGGTCAAGGACGACGGCACCGTTCTACTGCGCGTCCTGCCCGGCCACGCCGAGCAGCACGCCGCACTGGTTGGTCCGCAGCCCGCTTGATCTGACGACGCAGGGCCGTCAGTCCCGCAGGTGTCGAGGGTGGGGTGCCGAGCGCTGGCGCGGGCGGGCCGGGGAAGTCACGACGCTTCGGAAGCGGGATCTTCTACCCGCCGGCAGCGACCACCGGCCGCAGCGGGCCGGCACCAGTAAGATTCCCCTGTGCCGACCGGAGTACTCGTTGGCCTCGTCACGGGCATTCTCACGTGCCTCGTCACAGAGATCTACTGCCATCGCTGCCTCGCCCACCGGGCCTTCCGGATCCATCCGGCGCTGGCGTCGGTCCTCGCCGGCCTCATGCAGGTCGCCGGCGGGGTTCATCCCGAGACGTGGGCCGGGGTCCATCGGCTGCACCACCGCTACGCCGACACGCCGCTCGATCCTCACTCACCCCTGCAGCGGAGCTTCCTCTCGGTGTTGGTCGGCACCCCCTATCTGGTCGCCGTTGCCAGGCGGCGGCTGCCGGCCGGTACCGCCCCGTCAGCGGGGAGAATCCCCCTCGTCCTCCGCTCCCTCCTCTTCGCCTTCTGGCTCTTCACCATTGGGCCGGCGCAGACTCTGACTGCGCTGGCCGTCCACCTCGTCAGCTACCTCGGCATTATGGGCATGGTCAACACCGTCGGGCACCGGTCAGGGAGCAAGCCCCATCCAGACTTCCCCGGCTACGACCTGGCGTGGATATCCCTCCTGTTGCTGGGCCACGGCTACCACAATTCCCACCATGCCCATCCGGCTGCCGCCCGCACGGGGTTGCTCGACCCGATCTGGCCGGTGGTGCGCCTTCTCTCCGGGCTGGGACTTCTCTCCCTTGAGGAGCAGCGCACGCGGGTAGAGCCCCGGGCCTGCTGCATGGCGTCCACCTCCCTCGCTCCCGGTCGTTAGACCGACGGACGGCCTGCCGATCCCGCCGGCTGGGAGCTGTGGGGCCGTCACCGGGTGTTGACGAGGAAGTCGGCCACGTCGGCGAGGTAGGCGCGGATGCGGGCCACCGCCTCCACGGGCGTGCCGCGGGTGGTGGACACCGTGTCCAGGGACCCGAGCATGTGGCGCAGCCAGGCGTCCCGCTCCGCGTCGCCGATCGCGAAGGGGGCGTGGCGCATGCGCAGGCGAGGGTGCCCTCGCTCGTCGCTGTAGGTGGAGGGACCGCCCCAGTACTGCGTGAGGAACCCGGCCAGGTGGCGCCGGGAGTCTGTGAGATCCTCCGGGTACATAGGGCGAAGAAGAAGGTCGGCGCTCACCCCGGCGTAGAAGCCGTCGACGAGTTCGACGAAGAACGGCCGGCCACCAACCACGTCGTAGACGCTGCCGTCGAATCCCTCATCGCTCAATGGGCCGACGCTATCGCCGACCGCTGGTCCTCTGGGAACGCCGTCGCCGCAGGGCAGCGCCGCCGGCCTGATCGCCCGGATTCTGGCCTCCGGACACGGATGCCGACGGCGGGCCGCCGCCACGGGGGACAGTGGGGGCCGTGACCCGTGCTCGCTTGCCCCGATCGATCAGGCGTGTCGTCGCTGTGCTCGTGGCTCTCGTGGTGATCGAGTACCTCGTCCTGCCCCAGATCGCCGGCGCCCGGAAGTCCCTCGACCTCCTCACGTCGGTCAGCATCCCCTACCTGCTGCTCGGGGTCCTGCTCGAGGCCCTGGCCATCGGCGCCTACGCCAAGCTCACCCAGGCCGTGCTGCCCCCGGCCGGCCGGCCGCCGCTGTCGACGCTCCTGCGCATCGACCTTTCGACCATGGCGGCCAGCCACATCGTGCCGGGCGGCTCCGCTGCCGGTGCCGGTGTCGGCTACCGCCTGCTCACCGGCGCAGGGGTGCGGGGCACCGACGCCGGCTTCGCCCTGGCCACCCAGGGACTGGGATCGGCCCTCGTGCTCAACGTGCTGCTCTGGCTGGGCCTGTTGATCTCCATACCGAGACGTGGGTTCAATCCCCTGTACGGGACAGCCGCCATCGTCGGCGCCCTGCTGATCGGTGGTTTCGCCCTGGCCGTGGGGCTGCTGACCCGGGGCGAAGACCGGGTGGCCCGGCTGGTGTGCGGCCTGGCCGACCGGATCCCGATGCTCGACGGCGCCGGCGTGGGTCGGGTGCTGCAGCGCATCGCCGAACGCCTGCGCCTGTTGGGAGCCGATCGGAAGCTCCTGGTGAAGGCCACGCTATGGGCGGCGGCGAACTGGCTGCTGGACGCAGCCTCGCTCTGGGTGTTCGTGGCCGCCTTCGGGTACCGGGTCGACTTCGACGGGCTGATCGTGGCCTTCGGGCTGGCCAACGTGCTGGCCGCCGTCCCCCTCACCCCGGGCGGTCTCGGAGTGGTGGAGGCCGTCCTGACCTCGGCGCTCGTCGGCTTCGGCGCGCCTCGCGGCACTGCGGTGCTGGGCGTGGTCGTGTACCGACTTGTCAATTTCTGGCTCCCGATCCCCATTGGCGGGCTGTCGTACCTGTCGCTGAAGGTCGGGCCGGCATCAACCCGGGAGGAGCGGGCCGAGGTGCTCCGGCAGGCCGCCGAGGAATCGATCTCCGAGGCCCACGACCCGAGGCAATGGGCCAAGGACCGGGGCATCAAGCTCCCGGGCAAGGACCCGAGCGGGGATTGAGACCGCGCCGCGCTGGCCTCAGCAGGTGCGGACGGGAGCGGCGGTGGTGCTGGGGGCACCGGGGACAGGGGCCACGGTGGTCGAGGCCCCCGGCGCCGGCGCCGGCGCCTTCAGGCCGGTGTAGTCGAGGCCGAGGACCAGCGCCACGTCGGCGCCGAACAGGGTGCGGTCCTCTTCGATGGTGGCGCCGGCGGACAGCACGCTGCGTAGGAAGTTGGCCTTGGCCTGCTGGCCTGGCGCGTACTGCACGATGGTGGCCGCGTAGTCGTAGCTCAGGGCATTCCCGGTACCGGCCACCCGAAACCCGGCCGAGGTGAGCGAGGTGGCGGCCACCGATGCCGATGCGTCGCCCCCGTTCCCGTTGAGCACCCGGACCGCGACCTCTGCCGGCTTGACCGACACCGGTGCGGCGCTGATCCCGTTGAGGCGGTCGATGAACTCCTGGGCCCTTTTGGTGTCGAGGAGCTCCACGTCGGCGCCGCCGATGAACGCGCTGGTGGTCGGCAGGGTGAGCATGTCGACGGAGTCGGCATCGATGGACCGGAACCGGCGAGCCAGGTTGGCGATGTCCTTGGTCGACATCTGCTGGTCGACGCGGACGTTGTCGATCCCGATGCCGATGAGCCGGTTGAGGGTCAGGGGGTTGCTCAATCCTGACGACACCGCCTTCTTCAGCATGCGGCGGATGAAGTCCTGCTGCCGGCCAATCCGGTCGAGGTCAGAGCCCGAGCCGGGTTCCCAGCGCCCTCGCTCCCTGGTCTCGTAGTGGCGGCTGCGAACGTAGGCGAGCGCCTGGTAGCCGTCGAGCGCGTTGCACCCGACCGTGGGTATGTCGAGGCCGGTGAAGGAGTCGCGGGCCGGGGCATCGGCGTAGACGCTCACGCCCCCCACCGCATTGACGATGCGCTCGACTCCGTTGAAGTCGACCTCGACGTAGTGGTTGATTTCGATGCCGAGAGCATCCTTGATCGTCTGGATCAGGAGCTGGGGCCCGCCGATGGCGAAGGAGGCGTTGATCTTGTCCCGGCCGCCCTGTCCGGGTATGGGGACGTAGAAATCCCGGGGAATGGAGAGGATGGCCGCCTTCTGCTGGGCGGGATCGATGTGCAGCACCATGATCGTGTCGCTGCGTTGGCCGGCGGTGCCGTCGTCGCCCACTCCGATGGCGTCGGCAACGTCGCCCGTGGCGTTCTCGCGACTGTCGGAACCGACCATGAGCACGTTCATGACTCTGCCGGCGTCGTCGTCGGCCAGACCGGGTATGTCGAGACGGGTCAGGCGGCTGAGCTGGTGGCGGAAATAGAAGTAGCTGCTGCCGACGAGCAACACGCAGAGGGCCAGGAACACCACGAGGCCGACCCGCAGGCGGCTACCCCAGGGGCCGGGTCGCCGACCGGCGCGACGGACTTCGGCCGGATGTGCCACCGGGTAAGCGTAGTGGCCGGCGACCCTTCCGACGTGGTCATGTCGCCTAGGAATACGCCGACGCAGCCGCGACCGGAGGTACGCTCGCACCGGGCACTAACGGGAGGACGGTGGGCGAATCGGCCGGCGAGGAGGAGCAGGGCGACGATTCCCTGGCCTCGGTCCTCGACCGGCTGGGCGCTCCGCAGGACCGGCTGGCGGTCCTGCGCGACTTCGCTCGAGCCGTGCTGCGCCGGGTGCCGCCGGCGCAGTTGGCCATGGCCGACCCGGCCGCCACTGCCGCGGCCGTTGCCGACAGCTTCGATTTCGTCGACGCTCGCGGTCCGGAGGAGTTCCGGATCCGGACCTTCGACCCCGATGTCGCCCTCGACGGTGGGCGCCCGGCGGGCTCAGTGGTGGAGGTTAGCTGCCCCGACCGCCAGTTCATCGTCTCCAGCGTCACCGAGGAGCTGCGCCGGCTCGGTCACCAGGTGGTGCGCCAGCTCCACCCGGTCTTCGGGAGCCGGCGTAGCGACGAAGGCCGGCTGCTCGCCATCCTTCCGGCCCGCCCCGCGGCCCAGCGGGAGGCCTTCCTGCAGGTGGAGCTGGGAGACCGGGTGCCCGAGCCGGCCCGCGCCAGGGTGGCGGCCGCGCTAGAGGCGGTACTCGCCGATGTGTTCTCGGCCACGGGCGACTATTTGGACATGCGGGAGCAGGTGGCGGCGGCAGCCGCCCGGGCCCGGTCGTCAGCCGACGCGGGGGAGGAGTCGGTGGAGGCAGCGGCGCTGCTCGAATGGCTGCTCGACGGCAACTTCGTCCTGTCCGGGTGCTGCCGCCTGGTCGGGCCCGACAACGCGGTGGCCGGAGCCCTCGGCGTCCTCGCCCGGCCCGACGCGGCATTGCGGGCGCGGGCGCCGGGTTCCGGGTCGGACGGTCCTTTGCGGATCGTGCGCACCTCCGAGGTCAGCACCGTGCACCGGCAGGTGCTCATGCACTGCATCGACGTGGCGGAGCAAGCGGCGGGTGGCGACGACGACGTATCGGTGTTCCGGGTGGTCGGCGTCTTCACCGCCAAGGCCAACGCTGAGCCGGCGGCGATCACCCCCGTGCTGCGCTTCAAGCTCCGGAGCGTTCTGGAACTCGAGGACGTGGTCGAGCGAAGTCAGGACGAGGCGGCGCTGATCTCCCTTTTCCAGGTCCTGCCCAAGGATCTCCTGTTCGAGTCCGACGTGGCGTCGTTGCGCCGCCTGCTGGTCGAGCTTCTGGCCGCCGAGGACGAGCACGAGGTGCGGGTGCTCGTTCGGGTTGACCCGGGCAACTCCACTGTCTCCGCCCTCCTGTCGGTACCCGGGGAGATGTACGACCCGGCGCTGCGCCGCCGGCTCGAGCGGTTCTTGTTGGCTCAGCTCGACGGTGACCGGGTCGACGCCGACGTGGCCCTGGGCGACCGCCCGGAGGCCATCGTGCGGCTGGTCGTGCACGTGCCGGGCGCCCTACCGATCCCGCCTCTCGACGCCCTGGAGCGTGAGCTGCGCCTCCTGTGCCGGACGTGGGACCAGCAGCTCGTCGCCGCGCTGGGCTCCCTCACCGGTGAGCGGGATGGTGCCCGCCTGGCCGGGACATGGGCCGGATGGTTCCCGCCCGGGTATCGGGACGCAATTGATCCAGGGTGGGCGGCCGACGACGTCGTCCAGCTCGACGAGCTGTTCGCCGGCAACGACGGGATCCGCATCGTCCTGTCCGCCGGCCCCGGTCCCGGCGACGGGCCGCGGGCCCGCCTCAAGGTCTTCACCACCGGCGCCGGCATCGACCTGTCGGGGTTCCTCCCCATCCTTGAGAGCCTCGGGCTGTGGGCCATCGAGGACCGGCCCTTCGCCCTGGGCGGCGACGATGTCCGGGCCCACCTGCACGACTTCGGGGTCAGTGATCCGGAGGGCACGCTCGACGTCGAGAGGGACGGTCCCCGGCTGGCTGCCGCCGCCATGGCCCTGTGGCACGGTCGGGCCGAGGCGGACACGCTGAACCGGCTGGTGCTTCGTTCGGGCTTGGCCTGGGACGACGTGGCCGTGCTGCGGGCCTACCGCCGGTACCGCAGCCAGGTCGGCACCACCTTCACCACCGACTACGTGGACCAGGTCCTGGTGGACAACGCGCCGATCGCTGCTGCGCTGGTGGAGTTGTTCGCCGCCCTGTTCGACCCGGCACGCCATGCCGGCCCGGCGGTGGTCGCCGAGCTGCGCCAGCGGGTTGTCGACGGCTGCGATGTCGTGGCCCGGCTCGACCACGACCGGATCCTGCGGGGCTTCCTCGCCCTGGTCGACGCCACCCTGCGCACCAACCGGTACGTGAGCGGCGGCGACCATCTCGCCATCAAGCTCGACAGCGCCGCCGTGCCCGGGATCCCCCGGCCCGTGCCGTTCCGGGAGATCTTCGTGCACGGACCCGTGGTGGAGGGCGTCCACCTGCGCTGGGGGCCAGTGGCCCGCGGCGGTATCCGGTGGAGCGAGCGGGTCGACGACTACCGCAGCGAGATTCTCGACCTCATGCGGGCCCAGGTGCTCAAGAACGCGGTGATCGTGCCCACCGGTGCCAAGGGCGGCTTCGTCGTGAAGCAGCAGGCTCGGGGCGCCACCCCGCGGTCGCCGACAGAGGTCGCCGCCGCCTACGAGATCTTCGTGGCCTGCCTGCTGGACGTGACCGACAACGTGGTCGGCCGCAAGGTGGTGGCTGTCCCCCGCCGACGCGATGGTGACGACACCTACCTGGTGGTGGCCGCCGACCGCGGCACGGCGTCGCTCTCTGACCTGGCCAACCGGGTCAGCTCCGAGCGCGGGTTCTGGCTGGGCGACGCCTTCGCGTCAGGTGGCTCGAGCGGCTACGACCACAAGCGCCTGGGGATCACGGCTCGGGGGGTGTGGGTGGCGGTTCAGCACCACTTCGCCGAGCTGGAGATCGACGTGCACGCCGAAGCGGTGACGGTGGTCGGCATCGGTGACATGTCGGGCGACGTGTTCGGCAACGCCATGCTGCGGTCGGAGCAGATCCGTCTGGTGGCCGCCTTCGACCACCGTGACATCTTCCTCGACCCCGTTCCCGACCCGGCGCTGTCCTACCGGGAGCGGGCTCGGCTCTTCGCCCTGCCCAGGTCTTCGTGGCAGGACTACGACCGGTCCTCCATCAGTGCCGGCGGGGGGGTGTGGTCCCGCCTTGACAAGCGGATCCCCCTGAGTGGACAGGTCCAGGCCGTCCTGCGGGTTGAGAGCTCGGAGGTCACCGCCCCGGACCTCATCCGGGCCATCCTTCAGGCACCGGTTGGCCTGCTCTTCACCGGCGGGATCGGCACGTTCGTCCGGGCCAGCACCGAGCCCGACCTCGACATCGACGACCGGGCCAACGCCGACGTCCGCGTCGAGGGGTCGTCGGTCCGGGCCCGGGTGGTGGGGGAGGGGGCCAACCTGGCCTTCACCCAGCGGGCGCGCATCGAGTACGCCCGGCGGGGCGGCCACGTCAACACCGACGCCATCGACAACGCGGCAGGCGTTGACATCTCCGACCACGAGGTCAACCTCAAGATCCTGCTCCAGCCGGCCGTCGAGGCCGGTGAGCTGACCGTCACCGAGCGTCACCGGGTGCTCGAAGAGGCCTGCGGAGGCGTGGTGGAGTCGGTGCTGGGCGACTGCGCCCTCCAGAGCATGGCCCTCACCCGGGCCGCCGCCACCAGCGCGGGGCGCATGGCCGCCTTTGAGTCGCTCATGGAGGACCTGGAGGCGGCGGGCGTCGTCGACCGGACCGTCGAAGCCCTTCCGTCCGCGACGGAGATGCGGGCCCGGGAGGCGGCGGGTGCAGGCCTGACCCGACCGGAGTTGTCGGTGCTGCTGGCCGGGGCCAAGCGCAGCCTGGCCGCCGGCCTCTTGGCCTCCGAACTGCCCGATCAGCCCGCCCTGCGGGCCGCTTTGGTCGCCTACTTCCCCAGCGGCCTGACGGAGCGCTTCCCCCGCCTGCTCGATGGCCACCGCTTGCGCCGGGAGCTCATCGCATCGGTCGTCGCCAACGACGTCGTGAACCGCATGGGGCCGACGTTTGTCACCCGTCTCGCCGGCGACACCGGTGCCCCCCCGCCGGCGATCGCCGCCGGGTACTGGATCGCCCGCAGCGTGATCGACGCACCCGCTCGCTGGGCCGCGCTCGAGGGCGCGGACGCCAACCCGCCCGCTCAGGTGCTCCTGGCAGTGGCGCCAGTGATCGCCGACCTCATCGAGGCCCTTACCCGCGACTACCTCCGACGGGCCGAGACGGGCGACATCGCCGCCACCGTGGGTCGCGACCGGGCCGCGCTGGCCGAGCTGGCGGCGGCTGCGCATCGCCTGGGCACGCCGCATCGGCACCGGCTCCGGGCCGGTCGGGCCGAGGTACTCGTCGAACGCGGGGTCGAGCCGGCCATGGCCCTGCGGTGGGCCGCCCTGGCCGACCTGGAGGTGGGCCCCGATGCCGCCGACCTGGCCCGGTCCACCATGCGCCCGGTCACCGACGTGGCCGAAGCGGTGCTCCAGCTGGGTGAATCACTCGGCATCGACCGGCTTGGCGCCCGCCTCGGTCAGGCCCCGCCCGACGGGCGCTGGGGCCCAGCGGCGTGGCGCGGCCTGATCGACGATCTCGACCACCTGCGGCGGGCGGCGGCGATGCGGGCACTGCTGGATCGTCCGGGCCAGGCCGCGCCCGAGGCCGTGCTCGGGTTCCTCGTCGACCGGGCCGGCCACGTGGGCGAGCTCACCCGGCTGCTCCGCGACATCGAGAGTGAGCCACAGCCGTCGCTCGACGCGGTGGCCGTGGCCACCCGCGCCGTGCGACGGGCGATCGGGTGATCGGTGGGCCCGGCTACTGCCCCCGGCCGATGCCGGCAGCCTTGAGCACGCGCGGCTCCACGCCGGCGGCCCGCCAGGCGTCGTACCCGATGCCCTTGCGTTGGCTGTAGGGCCCGGCCGCCTTGGCGAACGCCGCTTCGAGGGCGCCGATATCCACGCCGTCGGACGACGAGGTCAGCTCGGCCCGCAGATCCATGCGCTCCTGGGCCAGATGGAGCCGGCTGAGGGCGTCGGCTGACGCCAGGCGTTCCTCGATGGCGAAGAGCCGGCGCTGGATGCCCTCGGGCGTGCGCTTGCGGCCACGCTTGGGCTTGTTCGCCTCGAGCGCCTCCAGATAGCGGCGCACCGCCCGTCCCTGTTCCCGGCCCTCGGCGAGGGCCTCCTTGTGGGCATCTGACATCGAACGAGGCGCCTTCTCGGCCGGTGCAGCGGACTTCTTGGCCACGGTATTTCTCGCTTTCCCCGCCGACAATGGGTGAGCGTCGTGGACAATACCAGCGGCCAGGGGACGCCTCGGTGACCCTCCATTCGACCAATCCGGAGGGCCGCCCACCCGCTCGATGTGCACCAGGAGTTGCGCATCCACTCCGTCGATCAGGGTCATCAGTCGCAGGTCGTCATTCTCCGCGCCGGCATCGGGTTCCATCGCTCAGCTCCAGAGGCCGCGTTGGGTGAGGACCTGCTTGAGCACCGTGGGCCGGTCGGAAAGGATGGCGTCGACACCGAGGTCGAGAAGCCGGTTCATGACGTCGGGCTCGTCGATCGTCCAGACGTGCACGCCGACTCCGCGCCGGTGGGCGGCATCGACGAACCGCCGGTCGACGACCGGCAGCCGCCCCTGGCGCACCGGTACCTGGGCGCAGCCCGCGGCCGAGCGGGGGGTAGGCACGCCGAGGCTGGCCAGGCGCAGCGAGAGAATCTCCGCCCGGCCCATCCACGTGCAGATCCGGCCGTGGCTCAGGCGCCGGAGGGCTGACACCGTGCGGTCGTTGAAGGCGCCCACGCACACCCGGTCGTGGGCGCCGGCGCGGTCGACGGCGCCGACGAGCGGCGCAGCGGCAGCCAGGTGCTTGGCGTCGATGTGAATGCGCAGCTCCGGCCAGGCGCCCAGTACCTCCTCGAGCCGCGGGATCGAATGGCCGCCGACCCGGGCCTGGCGCACGGTCGCATAGGGGAGCTCGGCGATGGTGCCGGCCATGTCGGTCGCCCGGTCGAGGGTGTGGTCGTGGAAGGCCAGGAGCACCCCGTCGGCAGTGGCGTGCACGTCTGTCTCCACGTACCGGTAGCCGAGGGCCACGGCGGCGGAAAATGCCGCCATGGTGTTCTCCGGCTGTTCCGCGGCACCGCCCCGGTGGGCGACGGGAATTGGTCCGTCCCAGTCGAGGAACGGCCAACGGCGAGCCGGCGCCGGCAATGTCAAGGGCGCTCCTCTCGAGGAGACACGGAGCAGTGACGCGGGAGGGAGCAATGTCTGTACCCGGCCCCCCACGCTACCGGTCGCCGGCAGTGAGGCGGCACCCCGGCCGGGAGCTTCGAAAAGCTCCACCGGCGACACAAGAAGAGTGGCGCCCCGGCCGCCTGACGGCGGACCAGGCGGACGAGGGCGCCAGGCACACTCTGACAGATGCGGCCCGGTAAATGCAAGGCACATCTATAAGTTTTTCTATCTCTACGCAGGACGTGCTCTCGACGGGCGGCGGCGCCGGGCCCGCTCCTGGGCCGGGAGGATCACCTTGCGTAGCCGCACCGCGCTCGGGGTCACCTCCACGCACTCGTCGTCGGCGATGAACTCCAGCGCCTGTTCCAGCGACATGGTGCGGGCCGGGGTCAGGCGCACCAATTCGTCGGCGGTCGACGACCGGATGTTGGTGAGCTTCTTCTCCTTGCAGGCGTTGACGTCCATCTCATCGGACCGGGAGTTCTCGCCCACGATCATGCCCTCGTAGATGTCGATGCCGGGGCCGACCATGAGCTCGCCCCGGTCCTGCAGGTTCATCAGGGCGAAGGTGTTCGTCACGCCCCGGCGGTCGGCCACGATGCTGCCTCGGTCGCGCGTCCGCAGCTCACCGTGCCAGGGCTCGTAGCCCTCGAAGACGTGGTGAAGGATGCCGGTACCCCGGGTCTCGGTCATGAACTCGGTCCGGAAGCCGATCAGCCCCCGGGCCGGGATCAGGTACTCCATGCGGATCCAACCGGTGCCATGGTTGACCATCTGCTGCAGGCGGCCCTTGCGGGTGGCGAGCAGGCGGGTCACGGTGCCCAGGTGCTCCTCGGGCACGTCGACCGACAGGCGGTCGACCGGCTCGTGGGTCTTGCCGTCGACCTCCCGGGTCACGACCTGGGGCTTGCCCACGGTGAGCTCGAAGCCCTCGCGGCGCATGATCTCCACCAGGATGGCGAGCTGGAGCTCGCCCCGGCCCTGCACTTCCCAGGTGTCGGGACGGTCGGTGGGGAATACCCGCAGCGACACGTTGCCGACCAGCTCGGTGTCGAGGCGGCTTTTCACCTGGCGGGCGGTCATCTTGGAGCCGTCCTGGCCGGCCAGCGGCGAGGTGTTGATGCCGATGGTGACGGCCAGGCTGGGCTCGTCGATGAGCATGACCGGCAGTGGCCGGGGGTCGCCGGCATCGGCCAGGGTCTCGCCGATGGTCACCTCGGCCAGGCCGGCGACGGCGATGATCTCTCCCGGCCCGGCCTCGGCCGCGTCGACCCGCTCGAGGCCCTCGGTGACGTACAACTCGACGATCTTGACCTTCTCGATCGACCCGTTGGCCCTGCACCAGGCCACCGTCTCGCCCTTGTGGATGACGCCCTCGCGTACCCGGCAGATGGCCAGGCGGCCCAGGTAGGGCGACCGGTCGAGGTTGGTGACCAGGGCCTGGAGGGGGTGCCCGGCCTCCTCTTCGTCGTACTCCGGCGCCGGGATGCGCTGGATCAGCAGGTCGAAGAGGGGCTGCAGGTTGGTGCCCGTGGCCCCCTGCTCCATGGTGGCCCAGCCCGCCTTGGCGTTGGCGTAGACGATCGGGAACTCGATCTGCTCGAAGTCGGCGTCGAGGTCGAGAAACAGCTCGTAGACCTCGTCGACCACCTCCTTGATCCGGGCGTCGGGGCGGTCGACCTTGTTCACGACCAGGATCACCGGCAGCTTCGACTCCAGGGCCTTGCGCAGCACGAAGCGGGTCTGGGGCTGGGGGCCCTCGGCCGCGTCGACCAGGAGCAGGACGCCGTCGACCATGGTGAGGGCCCGCTCCACCTCGCCGCCGAAGTCGGCGTGGCCGGGCGTGTCCACGATGTTCAGCTTCACTTCACCCAGCTTCTCGGAATGGAAGCGCACCGCGGTGTTCTTGGCCAGGATGGTGATGCCCTTCTCCCGCTCCAGGTCCATCGAGTCCATGACCCGTTCGTTGACGTCCTGGTTGTCACGGAAGATGCCGGACTGCCACAGCATGGCGTCGACGAGCGTAGTTTTACCGTGATCCACGTGGGCCACGATGGCGAGGTTGCGCAGGTCTTGGCGCGCGGGCATGAACTGGCCTTTCGGTAGGGCTGCCGCGGCGATAGGGCCGCCAGCCCCGTCATTCTAGGTGGTGGCCCTCAAGGAGGGTGACACCGACCGCATACTGTGGGCGCTCGACCGGGAAAGGAGCCGCTGATGCAGCTGGCAATGATCGGCCTGGGGCGCATGGGCGCCAACCTGGTGCGCCGCCTCATGCGAAACGGCCACGAGTGCGTGGTCTACGACGTCGACCCGAAATCAGTCATGGCGCTGGAGGCCGAGGGGGCGATCGCCGCCTCGTCGCTCGAGGACCTGGCGGCCAGGCTGACGGCGCCCCGGGCGGCGTGGATCATGGTGCCTGCCGCCTTCGCCGGGGCGACGGTGATGGATCTGGCCGAGTACTTCGAGCCTGGCGACATCATCATCGACGGAGGCAACTCCTACTACCGCGCCGACATCGAGCGGGCGGCGGCCTTGGCGCCCAAGGGCATCCACTACGTCGACGTGGGCACCAGCGGCGGCGTGTTCGGCCTCGAACGGGGCTACTGCCTCATGGTGGGAGGCGAGCTGGAGATCTTCCGCCACTTGGAGCCCCTCTTCGCCACCATCGCCCCGGGGGTCGACGCTGCGCCCCGCACGCCGGGGCGGGAGGGGGAGCCGTCGCCCGCCGAGCACGGCTACCTCCACTGCGGCGCGAACGGCGCCGGCCACTTCGTGAAGATGGTCCACAACGGGATCGAGTACGGCCTGATGGCCGCCTACGCCGAGGGTCTGGCCATCCTGCACAAGGCCAATGTGGGCAAGCAGGCCCACGCCGCCGATGCCGAGACCGCCCCGCTCACCTCAACGGAGGCCTACCAGTACGACATCGACACCACCGAGGTGGCCGAGGTCTGGCGCCGGGGGAGCGTGGTCGGCTCCTGGCTCCTCGACCTCACCGCCTCTGCCCTGCACAAGGACCCCGACCTCGCCGGCTTCAGCGGTCGGGTGTCGGACTCGGGCGAGGGTCGCTGGACCGTGATGGCCGCGGTCGAGGAGGGCGTCCCGGCCTACGTGCTGACCGCCGCCCTCTACGAGCGGTTCAGCTCCCGGGGCGAAGGCGACTTCGCCGACAAGATCCTGTCGGCCATGCGGAAGGAGTTCGGCGGGCACGCCGAGAAGCCGGCATAGCGGCGGGCACGCCGAGAAGCCGGCATAGCGGCGGGATAGCGACCCCACGGTCGGTACTGTGTGTTTGTGAGCGATTTCACAAGCGTCGGTGCCGGGGTTCTCGCCGGTCCACCCAAGTTGACGCCCGAACAGCTGCGGGCCGAGCAGGAAGTGACCCTGGCCGCGCCTCGCCGGCGGTACGGACCGGCGGCCCGGGCCCTGTTCGTGCTGCTCGACGTGGTCTACGGCCGGCCCCGGTCGCTGTCGAAGTTCAAGGTGCTCGAGGTGATCGCCCGGGTGCCGTACCAGGCATGGGAGCAGGTGGCCTACGTGGCCGTGACCCATCGGTACTCCCGTCCCACCTTCGCCCGCCGCATCTTCGACCGGGTGGGGGAGAGCCGGGCCCAGCAGGACAACGAGCAGTGGCACCTCCTCATCCTCGAGGATCTGGTGGAGCGCTCGGGCAAGCGGGAGAACTTCGTCCGTTACCGGCTTTTCCCCCAGCTCATCGCCCTGGCCTACTACCACCTGTCGTGGGCGCTGTACGTGATCCGGCCGGCGTGGAGCTACCGGCTGAACGTCGATTTCGAGGACCACGCCGAGCACGAGTACGCCCTCCTCGTGCAGGAGCACCCGGAGTGGGAGCAGACCACCTACGACGGCCCGTTCACCGAGGAGTACGGCGCCTTCGCCTCCCTGGCCGACCTGTTCCGCCAGATCGGCCACGACGAACGAGTCCACAAGCTGGAGAGCCTGGCCCGCATGGTCGAGCCCCGGTTCCGGTAGCGCCGGGGGCCGGTCAGGTGTGCAGCCGGACCGTGACCAGCTCGAAAGGGCGGAGCACCAGAACGACGGCATCGCCTTCCACTGCGAGGTCCTCGCGCCCGCGCTCCAACAGGTCGGTACGGCTGGCCCGAGCGAAGGGCATGGCCACGCGGAGCCGAACTCCGCGCCGGCCACCCCAGGCCTCGTAGCCCCGCACGACGACGTCGCCAGAGCCGTCGTCGGCCCGCTTGACTGCGACCACGACGAAGGCCGGGTCGTCGACGGACACGAACGACATCGACGCCGGCAGGAGCCCGGGCCGGGAGGCGACCGGTACGACCACCAGCGGCGTGTTCAGCGATGCCGCCGCCTCCAGGACCCCGCCGGTGAACGGGTCGCCGGCGTGGGGGAGCAGGGCATAGGTGAAGCGGTGGTGCCCTTGGTCGCACACCGGATCCGGGGCGGTGGGCGCCCGGAGCAGTGACAGGCGCATGACGTTGGCCCGCACGTCGTAGCCGTACTTGCAGTCGTTGAGCAGGGCCACGCCGTAGCCGGCCTCCGACAGGTCGGCCCAGCGGTGGGCGCACACCTCGAAGCGGGCCTGCTCCCACGAGGTGTTCTCGTGGGTGGGTCGGCTCACGTGGCCGAACTGGATCTCGAAGGTGGCCCGGTCGGTGTGGACAGCCACCGGGAAGGCCACCTTCAGGAACCGGTGGCGCTCGTGCCAGTCGACGTCGGTGACAAAGTCGAGGCGGCGGGAACCGGCCTGCAGCACCATGGTCTGGTCGATGGTGGAGTTCCCGAAGCTGCGCCTGAAGCGCACCCGGGCCCGCCCGCCCTCGCCCGCCTCCACCAACTCGATCGCCACCGGGCCGGCCAGGTCCTCATAGGCGTCCAGGTAGCTGCGGTCGACGTCCCAGGCGTCGTACTCGGCCGGATGGTCGTGGTGGAGGTGGAACACATTGGCCGCCGATCCGGGGACGACGACCTCCCGCTGGTGCTCCTCGTCCCAGATCGAGGTCAGCCGACCAGCGCCGTCCCAGTGGACCCGGAGCAACCCGTTCGACATCCAGCCATCGCCCACCTCGACCGCCAGGCCGGCAGCCGGTTCGGCCAGGTCGACCACTGCGTAGCCCATGGCCGGCACGTGAGCCATCACCGTCCCCACCAGCTCCCGGCGGGTGGCCGCGGTGGGGTTGTACACGACGGCCGGCTCGGCGGCGCCAGACGTGTCGACCGCCGCCGTGAGCGCGGCCAGCGCGCCGCCGGCCAGGCCGGTGGCGGTGGCCTGGACCTCGGCGTGGTCGACCGCGGCGTCGCGGTACACCCAGTGGATCGACGAGCCGGGCAGGATGTCGTGGAACTGGTTCAAGAGGAGCAGCTTCCAGGCCCGGTCGAGCTCCTCGGCCGGCCACGGGGCGCCGTCGGGGCGCACCGTCGACCACAGCTCGGCGGCGCCGAGAGCCAGTTCGCCCCGACGGTTGCCGAGCTTGACCGCGGCCTGGCTGGTGAAGGTGCCCCGGTGCTTCTCCAGGTAGAGGTCGCCGACCCAGACCGGCAGGGGTGCGGGGTCGGTCTCGACGGCGGCGAAGAACTCGGCCAGGCCCGCCATGGCCACGCGAGGGGCGCCGGCCACGTCGGCGGCCCGGCGCGCCGCCTCCACCATGTCGCGCGTCGGCCCGCCGCCCCCGTCGCCGTGACCGAACGGGTAGAGCGACCGGGCCCCTGCGCCCGGGGCCAGCGGAGCCCGCAGCAGCTCGGGCAGGGACATGTCGCCGTTGTAGGTGGCGGCCGGCGGGAAGTGGGCCCGCACGCGGGTGCCGTCGAGCCCCTGCCACCAGAACGTGTGATGAGGGAAGCGGTTCACCTCGTTCCAGGACAGCTTCTGGGTCACGAACCATCCCATGCCCGCCTCAGCCAGTATCTGGGGGAGGCTGGCCGGGAAGCCGAACCCGTCGGGCAGCCAGGCCTCCCGGCACTCGTGCCCGAACCGGCTGAGGTACCAGCGCTGGCCGTGGACGATCTGTCGCACCAGCGATTCGCCTGACGGCACGTTGCAGTCGGCCTCCACCCACATGCCACCGACCGGTTGGAACTGGCCGGCGGCCACCCGGTCGGCGATGCGGGCGAACAGCGACGGGTAGCGCTCCTCGACCCAGGCCAGGTGGCGGGCGGCGGAGCACACGAGCTCGAACTCGGGGTACTCCTCCATGAGAGCAACTGCGTTGGCGAAGCTCCGGGCGCACTTCCGTGCCGCTTCCCGGGCCGGCCAGAGCCAGGCGGTGTCGATGTGGGCGTGGCCGACGGCGCTGATGCGATGGGCGCCGGCCACGGCGGGGCGGCCGAGGACCTTGGCCAGCGCGACCCGCCCGTCAGCTGCGGTGGCGACCACGTCGTCCACGTCGACGGCCCCGAGGACTGCGGCCAGCGGCTCGAGCAGGGCGAAGTCGGTACCGGTGGCCTCGGCCGCCTCGGCCAGCTCGAGGGCGGTGCGCAGATCGCAGGCCAGGTCGTAGACCTCACGCCGGCGGACGGCGAGCTGGCAGCGGGTCAGCGCGAAGCCGGGCGCCCCCCCGGGGTCGGCGAGGAGCAACGGCCAGTCGACCCGGGCGTCGTGGGCCGGCACGGCCGGATTGGCGGCCGCCTCCACATACAGCTCGACGCGCTCCAGCGCCTCGGCCCGTCGCCGCAGCACCACGTCTCGCCGCAGCCAGGACAAGCCGACCAGCGGCGTGGCATCCCGCCACAGCAGGCCCTCGGCCGGTTCGGTCATCTCGAAGCGAAGGGCGACCTCCTCGCCGGCCCACGCAGCAGGAACCGCGCCCCGGAGCCGGAACCACGTCGTGCCCCACCTCGGTCCCCAGGGCCCTCCGACGTCGAAGGGGGCGAAGTGCCCGGCCACCGCTTGGTCATAGGGCACCGGCTCGCCGACAAGGTGGGAGGCGGCGACGTCGAGCCCGTGGACCGGCCCGAAGACGGCCGGCTCGATCACCTCCGCCAGCAGCGCTCGGGCCCGGCCCAGGATCGACACCCCTCACGTTAACGCCGGCCGCTCCTCTACGATCCTCGCCATCGCGACACGACTGCGCAGTGGGCTGGTGATCTGGGCGTTGGTTCTGGCCGGCCTGGCTGGGTGTTCCGGCGGAGGCGGCGACGCTGGGCCGCCGGCGGGCGGGCCGACCAGACCGGGCGAGGTTCGCATCGGCGTGGGCGAGGACATCTGGCCTCTCACCGGCCAAGGCCCGACCGCCAGGCATTTCGCCGCCGGCGAGCTGAACGTTGGCGTCTACGAGCCACTGCTGTCGCTGGGCCCTGACTACACCGTGCGGCCCGGCCTGGCCGAGCGCTGGGAACTGGTCGAGCCAACGACGTGGCGCTTCCACCTCCGCCCCGGGGTGACGTTTCATGACGGCCGACCCTTCGGCGCCGACGATGTGGTCTGGTCCTGGACCGGGCGCCAGCTCATGCTCCGGTCGGTCTCGGCCACACTCGACCGCGTGGTCAAGATCGACGACCGCACGGTGGACTTCGTCTCCTCGTCGCCCAATATGCGGCTGCCCGAGCAGCTGGTGCACCCGGAGGGGCCGATCGTGCCCAGGGACGCCCACAACGACTCGACGCCGCCGATCGGCACTGGGCCGTTCAAGGTGGTGGACTACCAACCTCGCCGCCAGGTGGTCGTCGAGCGCTTCGACGGCTACTGGGGCGACCAGGCCAGGGCCGAGCGGCTCACCTTCCGCTTCCTGCCCGACCCCGACGTGCGCCTCGATGCACTGCGCACCGGCCAGGTCGACATGGTCACCGGCCTCCCTCGCCATGCGGCGGCGTCGGTCGGGGCCGACGCGCGATTCCACCTGGTCCAGGCCAGTCCCGGCGCTACCCAGGTGCTCACCTTCAACGCGGCCGGGGCGCTCGGGGCCGATCGGCCGGTTCGCCAGGCCGTGTCCTTGGCCGTCGACCGGCAACGGTACGTGGCCGAGGTGCTGGGTGGAAATGGCGAGGCCGGGCGCTGGACGGCGCCGCCGGCGGTGCTGGGCCCCTCGGCGTCGTCGGTGACGGCGGGATCGTTCGATCCGGCCCGGGCCGCCCAGGTGCTCGACGACGCCGGCTGGAAGGGCGGCACCGACGGGGTGAGGACGAACGGACCGCGCCGGTTGTCCCTGATGCTCATCGGCGGGCCGGCTGCGCCCGAGGCCGGGCTGCGGCTGGTAGCGGCCCAGTTGAAGGAGGTGGGGTTCGAGGTCAGCGTCAGGAAGGCGTTCGACATCCGAACCTCGGAGGAGAATCGTGACCGCGGGTACGACATCGAGCTGGCCACGCCGAATCAGAACGACGCCAACCCGGCCTTTCTGCTGTCCTCTCGAACGGCGCCCGACCCGGACTATGCGGTGCTCGCCGCCCAGTCGACGACGGCCACGAACCGGGACGACGTCCAGCGGGCGACGGCGGCCATGATGGCCATCGTGGTGAACCGTGACTACTCGGTCGTCCCGCTCGCCAGTGTGTTTCACATCTACGGCATGCGTCGCGGCGTCGATCTCGATCCCCACCCGTCCGCCATCAGCCAGACGTGGGCCACGCTCACACCGCCCGGGTGAGGCGCGCGGTCGTCGCCCGCCCGCGCCCTACTCGATGGGCGCCCGGCGGCCGAGGGAGCCGAGCTGTGAGAGGTCGCGGGGGAACAGCATCGACGTGGTCCAATCGGCGACGACCCGGACCTTCCGGGCCAGGCCCGGCATCATCAGCAGGTGGTAGGACCGACCCATCAACCAGGCCACCACGCCAGTGAAGGTGAACCGGTAGACCTGGGCGGTGCCCTGGTTGCGGCCGAGGGTCACAGCCAGGCCCCGGTTGCGGTAGATGTAGCGAGTGGGTTGGCCCACACCGAGGGCGGCGGCCACGTTCTGGGCGCACACCTTGGCCTGGCGCACCGCGTGCTGGGCCGTCCCGGGGCAGATGCCGCCGTCGGGGTCGGGCACCGCGGCGGCGTCGCCCAGGGCGAAGACGTCGAGGCGGCCGATGGCCCGGATGTGGTCGTCGACCATCAGGCGCCCGGCTTCGTCGGTGGCCAGGCCGAGCCCGGCGACCAGGGGTGACGGGCGTTGTCCGGTGGCCCAGACAATGGTGTCGGACACGTACGGCGTCACCGAGGGATCGGAGAGGACCACCTTCTTGTCCACGCAGGACTCCAGGCGGGTCTCGAGCCGGATCTCGACCCCCCGCCGGCGCAGGTGGGCCTCGCTGTAGCGGGCCAGCCTGGGGTCGAGGCCGGGCAGCAGGGAGTTGCGGGCTTCGACGAGCACCCAGCGCAGGTCGTCGCGGCCGAGCCCTGGATAGGTGTGGAGGGCGTCGTTGACCAGCGATTCCATCTCGGCGAGGGCCTCGACGCCGGCGTAGCCGCCGCCCACGAAGGTGAAGGTGAGCAGCTCGCGCCGGCGGGCCGGGTCGGCGGTGGCGTCGGCGGTCTCGAGCTGGCGGAGCACGCGGTTGCGCAGCCAGATGGCGTCGGTGAGGGTCTTGAACCCGACGGCGTGCTCGTTGAGCCCGGGCACGGCGATCACGCTCGGCACCGAGCCCGGAGACAGCACGAGCTGTCCCCAGGAGATCTCGTGCCTGGCACCGGTCAGGTCCTCGGCGACCGCGGTGCGGTCCTCGAGGTCTATGCCGGTGACCTCACCGACGAGCAGTTGGGTATGTCGCAGCATCTCCCGCAGGGGGATCACTGCGTGACGGGGCTCGATGGTGCCCGATGCGGCCTCCGGGAGCAGCGGAGCGAAGAGCAGGAAGTTCTCCGGGGCGATCAACAGAACCCGCGGCCCACCGGGCCGGCCGCGTTTGGCCAGCAGTTCCTGCAGGTGGCGGGCGACGGTGGCCCCGCCGAACCCGCCCCCAATGATGAGGACATCACAGCTTCTTCTCAAGGACGGAAGTGCTTCAGACCGCGGGGGATACTGGGCGCGGTCGACCATCGTCCGCATCTGCCGTGCATGCCGCGAATGTACTCCTCCAGGTCCTGCGACAGACTGTTCAAATGCCGGGGATGGACAGGTCGGTTTCAGCGGTTGACGAAGTCGGCCGGTGACGGTCTCCCGGTTCACCTACGACGGCCTGCCGTCCCGTGTGGTGTTCGGACCGGGGGCGCGTCATGGGCTGGCCGACGAGCTTGACCGCCTCGGGCTGTCGCAGGTCGTGCTCATTGCGTCACGGTCCTCGCGTGCCGAAGCCGACATCCTGGCGGCCGCCCTCGACCATCGGCTCACCTGGCGGGTCGACGGCGTCCGCCGGCACGTTCCCGCCGACCTGGCCGAGGAGGTGGTGGCCGACGCCCGGAAGGTCGGCGCCGACGGGGTGGTCACGCTGGGCGGCGGGTCGGCCACCGGCTTGGGCAAGGCCGCCGCCCGGCACGGCTTCCCGCTCCTTGCGGTGCCGACCACCTACGCCGGCTCGGAGATGACACCCGTCTGGGGTGTGACGTCGACGTGTGGCCGGGAGACGGGAGTCGACAGCGGAGTCCTGCCCAGGACGGTGATCTACGACCCCGAGCTCACCATCTCCCTTCCGCCCCTGCTGACCGCAGCCAGTGGAATGAACGCTGTGGCCCATTGCCTCGAGGCACTGTGGGTCGAAGGAGCGAGTCCGCTTTCAGGGCCCCTCGCCCTCGATGGGGCGCGGGCCCTGTGCGAGGCCCTTCCCGCCGCCGTCGCCGAGCCATGGGATACCAAGGCCCGGAGCCGGGCCCTGGTCGGGGCCTGCCAGGCAGGCATGGCCCTGGCCACCGCCGGGCCCGGCCTGCACCATCGGCTTTGCCACGAGCTGGGGAGCCGCTACGACCTGCCCCACGCCCAGACCCACGCCGCGGTCCTGCCCCACGTCGTGGGCTTCAACGAGCCCGTGCTCGGTGCCCTGGCCGCCCGGATGGCGGTGGCGGTGGGCGCCGGCCGGGCCTCCACCGGCGTGCACGACCTGGCGGTGAGAATGGGCCTGTCGATGGCCTTGTCGGAGCTGGGCATGCCGGAGTCGGGGATCGCCGAGGTGGCGGCGGCAGTGGCCGCCGATGCGCCCCCCAACCCCCGCCCTGTCGACGACGCCGTCCTCCGGTCGCTGCTGCGGGCGGCGTGGGTGGGCGACGGCCCGGGATAGGGCCGCCGCTCGGTGCGTCCACCCGGCAGCCTTCGCGCTATCGTAGAAACGTTCTCATTCTCGATGGAGGGTCGATGCGAAGAGTCGTGCTTGTACTGGTGGCGATGTTCGTCCTGGGTGCGTGCGGCGACGGCGGGGGAGGGGCGGCGCAGGGCGACGGGCGGCCCGAGGTGGTGGCCGCCTTCTACCCGCTTTTCGAAGCGGCTCAGCGGGTGGGCGGCGACCGCGTGCAGGTGAGGAACGTCACGCCGGCCGGTGGTGAGCCCCACGACCTCGAGCTCAGCTCGCGCCAGGTCGACCGGATCGAGGACGCCGACGTGGTGCTCTTCTTCGGCCGGGGTTTCCAGCCCGCGCTGGAGACGGTGGCCGGCCGGTCGAAGGGCACGACGGTGGACCTTCTCGCCGAGGTCGGTGATCTGCGTGCTGCGGCCCCCGGTGACGACGAGCTCGACGTCGACCCTCATGTCTGGCTCGACCCGTCGCTGTTCAAGGCCATGGTGGCCCGGGTGGCAACCGCCCTCTCCCAGGCCGACCCCGCAAACCAGGCCGCCTACCAGGCCAACGCCGGCGCCTACAGCCGGGAGCTCGACGACCTCGATTCCGCCTTCGCCCAGGGGCTCGCTCGGTGCGACCGCACGTCGGTCGTGACCTCTCACGCCGCGTTCGGGTACCTCACCGGGAGGTACGGCCTCACCCAGGAACCGATCGCCGGCCTCGAGCCGGAGTCGGAACCCAACCCCCAGCGCATGGGCGAGCTGGCCGCCAAGGTGCGGGCAGAGGGGACCACTACCGTCTTCTACGAGACGCTGGTCTCACCCAAGGTGGCCGAGTCCCTAGCCCGGGAGGCCGGAGTCGGCACCGCCGTACTGGATCCGCTCGAGGGCCTCTCCGAGGACGACATCAGAGCGGGGAAGTCCTACGTCTCGGTCATGCGCGACAACCTCGCAGCTCTGCGCCTGGCGCTGGGGTGCCGCTGACCGGGGGTCAGGGAGCCGAGGCGCCCCCTCATGCACTCCGTCTCGACGGGGTGCGCTTTGCCTATGGGCGTCACGCGGTGCTCGACGGCGTCAGCCTGCACGTCGGCGCCGGGGAGTTCGTGGCCCTGACGGGGCCCAACGGATCGGGGAAGTCGACCCTCGTGCGGGTAGCCCTCGGTCTGACCGCGGCCCAGGCCGGCACGGTGCACCTCTTCGGCGAGCCGTCGGGGTCGTTGCGCCAGCGCTGGCGGGTCGGGTACGTGCCCCAGCGGGCACTGCTGGTCGACCACCTGCCAGCGACGGTGGAGGAGGTGGTGGCGTCGGGCTGCGTGGCCCGCCGCGGCTGGGCCCGGCGGCCGCGCCCCGACGACGCGACACGGGTGAAGCGGGCGCTCGATGTCGTCGCCCTGAGCGATCGCCGCCTCGTTCCGATCACCGAGCTGAGCGGTGGCCAGCAGCAGCGCGCGTTCATCGCCCGGGCCCTGGTGTCCGATCCCGAGTTGCTGGTGCTCGACGAGCCCATCGCCGGCGTCGACGCCGAGTCCCAGTCCCGATTTCGCGATGCCCTCGTCACCCGCTGCCGGGAAGAGGGCGTCGCCGTGCTGTTGGTCTCCCATGAGCTGGGGGCGGTGGCTGACGACCTCGACCGGTTGCTGTTGTTGCGGGGAGGCAAAGTGGTCTTCGACGGGCCACCGTCGGATCTGACCAGGGGCGGGGTAAGTCTCGGCGTTCACCGCACCGATCTCCCGGTGTGGCTGGAGGGGCTCGGTTGACGCTGCCCCTGCCATGGCCGTTCGATCGCGAGTACATGCAGCTGGCGCTGGCATCAGGGATCGTGGTCGGCGCCTGCGCGCCGCTCATCGGGACGTTTCTGGTGCAGAAGCGGCTGTCGCTCATGGGCGACGGCGTGGGCCACATGGCCTTCGCCGGGGTGGCCGCCGGCCTGCTGGCCGGGGTGAGCCCTTTGTGGACCGCTCTGGCGGTGGCCGTGATCGGGGCCATGACGATCGAGTGGCTGCGGCTGCGGCGCCGGGCCAGCGGTGATCTCGCCTTGGCCGTGTTCTTCTACACCGGCATCGCCGGTGGCGTCGTGCTCACCGGCCTGGCCGGGTCGCTCAACGCCGGCGTGCTCACCTATCTGTTCGGTTCCGTGCTCACCGTCAGTCCCGCCGACGCCCTCAGCATCTGTGTCCTCGGCGTGGGCATACTGGCCGTAATAGCGGTCTCCTGGCGGGCCATGTTCGCGGTCGTGCTCGACGAGGAGGCGGCGAGGGTGGCCGGCCTCCCCGTCGACGCCCTCAGCCTGGGGTTGGCTGCGCTCACTGCAGTGACTGTGGTGGCGGCCATGCGGGTGGTCGGGGTGCTGTTGGTCGCCGCCTTGATGGTGCTGCCCGTGGGTTCGGCCCAGCGCGTGGCCGGGTCGTTCGCGTCCACGCTGCGTTGGGCAGTGGGCATCGGGGTCGGATCGGTCATCGTAGGGCTGGCGGTTGCCCGGGCGGGCGGCTTGGCCCCTGGCGGAACCATCGTGCTGGTGGCCTCGGCTGCCTTCGCCCTCACCGCCATCCTCGACCCCCGCCGCCGGCGGGCCCGCACTGCCTGAGCGGCCCTCAGCGAACGAGCTCGACAGCGGCGCCGTGGCCGGGCGCGGCGGCAATCCAGGCGTCGAGGGTCAGCAGGGGAACGTCGAGGACGAGCGCCAGCGCGACGTAGGCCGCGTCGTAGGCCGTGAGGTTCGATCGGAGCCGCCACATGGTCGGCAGGAGCGGCTCGTGCGGATGGTGGACCATGTCGAGGTCGGCCAGATCGGTGAGGGCGTCCGCACCCCGCTGGGCGGTGATGTCGCCGACTGCGGCGTAGCGGCGCACGACCTGGGCCACCTCGACGCCGAGCAGGTGCGGGGCGTGGAGCGCCCCGTCCCACGCGGTGAGCCGCTCGGATACCGCGTCGGCGCGCGCCAGTTGCAGAAGCCATTCGACGGCCGCCGACGCGTCGAGCACCATCAGCGGCCGTCGCGCCCGGCCCGCACCGCGTCGACCGCCGCTTCAGCGACCGCGACGCGCTCGCGAGCCTGTACCCGTTCGATCAGCTCTCGCCGGGTCGGGCGCTCGAGTGATCTGCGCAACTCGGCCAGGGCCAGCTCCGACAGCGACGTCCCCTCCATCGCCGCCCGTGCCTTCAGGCGCCGATGGAGGTCGTCAGGGACGTTCCGAATCTGCAGCATCTTCATGTGGAGACCATACAATCATGTGCCCCACATGTGAGTTGCTCAAATGCAGTGGGGACAGCGGCCGTCGAAGTCGAGGCGGTGGCCGGTGATCTCATAGCCGGTTTCCTCGGCCACCTGCCGACTGGCCTCGGCCAAGGCCCGTTCCAGGCGGGTCGAGGCGGCGAAGTCCACCAGGGTGCCGCAGGTCGCGCACAGCACGTGGTGGTGGTGGCCGGCCAGGTCCTCGGCCAGCTCGAAGCGGCCGAGATCGTCCATGCCCGGGAGGCGCCGGGCCACGCCGGCCTCGCACAGGACCGTGAGGTTGCGGTAGGCCGACGACTGGGGCATACCGGTGGCGCCGGCGAGGATCTCGCCGATGGTGAGCGGGCGCTCCGCGTCGACCAGCGCTTGGACGAGCGCCCGACGGCTGGCGGTGTAACGCTGGTCGACTGCTCCCACCCGCTCTGCCGCCGCGCCATGAAGGCGGTCGTCGTCGGCCTGCTCCCGGGGGCCCTTCGCCGGCTTGGTCGAAAGGAGGTCGGCGGGGCTCAGTGCTCGTCCCAGTGGCCGTCATGGCTGGCGTGGCGGTGGCCGTCGTGGAGGTAGTCGGTGTGGCCGTCGTGGTCGATGGCCTCGTGGCCGCAGCCGGCGTCGTGGGTGTGGTCGTGGGTGTCGTGGGCCACGTGGACCGCCGGCTCGCATTCGTCCCAGTGACCATCGTGCGACCTGTGCGCGTGACCGTCGTGGAGGAAGTCGGTGTGGTCGCCGTGATCGACAGCCACATGCCCACAGCCGGAGTCGTGGGCGTGGTCGTGCTCGGTATGGACCGGGTGGGTGATGGTCATTGTCTGCCTTTCATGGATGGGGCTCTCATGATTCGGGCTTTCGTCGGTCGGTTCTTGACGGGGCTCAGCCGGACGGCCGGCGCTCGGTGGCGTGCATCACGGCGTCATGCACGATGTGGAACACGTGCTCGTCGCCGAGGGAATAGGCGATCTCCCGGCCCCGCCGCTCGGCGCGCACCAGGTGGCTGGCCCGCAGGATGCGCAGGTGCTGGGAAACCAGGGGTTGGGACACCCTCAGGGCATCGACGAGCTCGTGGACGCAACGGGACCCGCCGTTGAGCTCCGTCACGATGGCCAAGCGATGGGCATTGGCGAGCGCCCGCAGCAGCTCGGCGGCCGCTTCGAGGCCCGCATCGGAGATGCCCGCCGATGACTCCGCCAGCCTGGCGTCGGTGGCCTGGGGTCGGGCGGTTGGCACATACCCATTCTAGAGTGCGAATACCCGCATGTGTCAACACCCCGGCGGCGATGGCGCCGATGCTGGGCGTGCCGACCACGCACCTCAGCTCCCGGGTCTGGCAACCGGGCGGTCCGGCTCGGTACCGGCTCCCCGGGAGCGCCGGTACCCGATCACCATGGCAGCGGCGACCAGTGCGGCGGCGAGAAGGCCGATGCGAACCGCGCCGGTGTCCTGCACCCACGTCGAGATGTCGCCGGATAGGCCGGTGACGAACGCCACCGGGCCGGCGGGCGCATCCACGTTGCGGTTGACGGCGATTTCGTACCACCCGTAATAGGCCACGTAGGCGCCGGCCACCACCAGGAGGGCGCCGGAGGCCCGGGAGACGTAGGGCAGCGCCCGGCGCATGCCGGCCACGAGTGACCGGCGGGCCAGGGCCACGGCCAGGGTCAAGGCCATCAGGACGGCGCCCATCCCGAAGGCATAGGCGACGAAGCCGACCATGCCGGCGACCAGGCTGGACTCACCGAAGGTGGCGGCCACGGCCGTGAGGAACACCGGGAGTGTGCAGGAAAGCGACACGGTGGCATAGGAGATGCCGAACAGGAACATCGAGCCGAGGCCCCGCCCCTCGGCGAGTCGCCCGAACCTGGGAAGGGACAGGCTGGGTTGGAACCCTTTGAGCATGGCCAGCCCCAGGACGACAAGGACGGCCCCGAGGACCATGGTGAGCCAGGGGGTGAACCCCTGGATCGACAGAGACAGCTGGGTGACGACCGTGCCGGCGATGCCGAAGACCACGACGAACCCGGCAGTGACCGCCGCCCCCACGGCGACGCCCCGCAGGGCGGCCGCGCCTGCGGCCGGCGGCTCATCGCCGTCGACGCCGAGGTAGAACGAGAGGTACGCCGGCAGCAGGGCGAAGCCACAGGGATTGAAGGCGGCGACCATGCCGGCGGTGAAGGCCAACGCCAGGGGGGCGTCGATCACGCGTCGGCTCCGGCCCTCAGTAGCGGGCGGACAAACTCAGCACTTCCGCCTCGTCGAACGGACCGAGCCAGCGTTTGATCTCCGACCCGTCAGGAGCCAGCAGGATGGCGGCAGGTTGGCCGGCGACACCCAGGGCCCGCCACGACCTCGACGAGGAGTCCCAGAGCATCTGGAAGGTGGCACCGTAGCGCTGCACGAAGTCGCGCGCCTGGCTGAGATTGTCCTGGGTGCCGAGGCCGACCACGGTCACCTGGTCGCCATGAGCTCGAGCGAACTGCTCGACGCCTGGAGCCTCCAGGCGGCAGACCGGTCAGTGGGGCGCCCACATCCACACCAGCAACGGCTGGCTCGACGGCGAGAGCGACGCCAGGTCCACCTTGGTCCCGGCGCCGACATCGTCGACGCTCACGCTCGGCAGGACGCCGGTCCCGGTGCGGGAGGGCGCCGAGGTCGTCGGCCCGGGAGCGGAGCCATCGGGGGCGGCCGCAGAGATGTTCGGCTGGGTCGAGCCCGTGGCCTGCGAGGGGGATGTGACGACCTGGTCCCCGCCGCTCCCTCCGCATCCACTGAGGGCGAAACCGCCGCACGCCATGGCTGCGAGGAGTCGTCGACGCTTCACGTCGGCCACCGTAGGGCAGAACCTCCCGCAATACCGGTCATGGACGAGGCTGATCCGGCCCCGCGCGTGAGCTACGAGTGGAAGTCGATAAGGAAGGCGGTGGTGTCGTCGCTGAGCACACCGTGGTGGTCGAGCACGGTATGGGACAGCCGGCGAACCGTCTCCGCTGCGTCGAAACCGGCTTGGGACTGTTCGGAGAGCAGAGCCATGAGCCGTTCCTCACCGAAGTCCTCGCCACCTGGGCGGTGGGAGTCGACCACACCGTCGGTGATGCAGAACAACCGGTCGCCCGGCTCCAGGGCGTCGTGGGCGATCTCGGTCACCCCGCCGAGGCCGAGCCCGGCAGGTATCGTCGCCGCGCATGACAGCGTGCCCACGACCTTGCCGCAGCGGACCAGGAGCGGCAGCGGGTGGCCGACGTTGATCCAGGCGAGGTGCCCGTCGAGCAGGTCGAGTCGTCCGAGGATGCAGGTGACGAACTCCTCTCCGGTGGTCCTGGCCGCCACGGCGGCGTCCATGGCCTGGTAGGTGGCCTCGAGATCGAAGCCACAGCGCCGGCTGTGGCGATAGCTGCTCACGGAGAGATGGGCGAGCTGGCTTGAGACCAGTCCGTGACCCATGGCGTCGAAGACGGCGAAGTCGAGAGTGTCGCCGTTGACGGCGTAGTCGAATGCATCGCCGCCGACCTCATACGCAGGCTGTATCAGCCCGGCCACCGACACCCGCCCGCTGTCCAGGCTCAGCGGCGGCAGCAGGTCCCATTGCATCTCCGCCGCCAAACTGAACTTCTCGGTGCGACGCAGCGACGTGTAGGCGTCCGTGCACTGGCCTCGGGTGATGAGCAGCGCGGCGACCACCCCGGCGAGGCTGTCGGCCAAGGTCCGGGCGTCGTCGTCGACGATGGGCATCGTGACGCACATCACCCCGAGGCGGGCGGCCCCATCGACCACCACGCTCCACAGCCGCTCGCCACCCTCGGCCGGTTCACCAATCTGGCTGGCGGTGGTGAAGGACCGCCCCCCGGTTGAGTCGTCGATGTCGATCGAGCCCATCTCCGCTGAGCCCCCGATCGGCACCAGGCGACGCTGCTCGAAGTCGGTGACGTACACCGAGAGGTCCTCCATCCCGAAGGCAGCCACGCTTCGACCCAGGAACGCGCCGAGCTGGTCCGGTGCCTGGCGTCGAGACTCATGCAGCAAGGCGGCAACCCGAGCAAACGCGCCCGACGACGGCCCATCCGTGAACGGGACCGGCGAGGCGGTGGCAAGGTTGTCCACGGCGACTACCGCGGGGACTTCCGGAACGAAGAAGCTGGCATCAGTTTGCTTTCCCTGGGGCCAACGACGCGCTACCGGGGTCCGAGGCGACGTGCCGGGAAGGCCAGCACACACAACGAGGTGCGCCAACGTCAAAAGTACACCCGTTTCGGGGGGAGCGTCAGAGCTCCCGGGGCACGAGCCCGGGTGAGCGAAGGTGAGGCCCCCGTGCTCAGGTAGGACGCGCGGTGGCGTCGGCCCGGCGGCGCTGCGGGCTGATGGTTGCCGATGGGTCGTCGGCGGACTCGAACCCGGCCCGGAACACCGAGAACCGGGTGAGGAGGCTGCCCGTGCACAGGAGCCCGCCGGCGGCCGCCGCCGCGGCCCGGCGGCGGCCGGCTGCGAGGACGAGCAGGGCACCGGCGGCGCTGCAGATCTCGGCGGCCCGGGCCAGTCGGCCCGCTCGACCATCCCGATAGGGGCCGGCCACGTCCTCGATCCCGGATGTCATGGCCCGGAACGCGCCCACCTCCAGTGCCGCACCCAAGACCGCGAGGCGTCGGGCCGGACCGGCGTCGGCAACAGGCGTGCACGCCATGGCCGAGCCCGCGGCGCTGGCCATTGCGCTTCCGACGAACACGAACGGCAGCTCTCGGTAGGCGTCGTGCCAGGCCGGGATGGCGGTGTCGGCCACGAGCACCGCGGTGTATGCGGCCACGGCAGGGCCCAGCGCCCCGGCGATCCCGCTCGCGGCCCGGCCCACGCGGGGTAGCCGCCCGGCGACCTCGCAGCCCGCGGCCACGACCGATGCCGGCCCGAAGGCGGCAAGGATCCAGCTGCCCACGCTCATGGGCGAGGTGGGCTTGGCCACCCGCAGCATGTTCAGGAAGCGTGCCGGACGGCCAAGGTCGACCACCAGGAGCGGCCCGCTGGCGGCGATGCCGGCCGCCGACGCCACCAGGGCGGAGCGGGCCAGGCGACGGTTGCCCGTCAGGCCGGCGGCAAGGGCCAAGGTCGACGACGCCCCGGCCAGCCCGCCGGTGAAGAAGTAGAGAGCGATCGCCGGCTTCCAGACCGGCGCCTTCAGGACGGGCCGGCCGTAGTAGCCCTGCGCCGGGTCGACGGCGGTCACCGGGGCCGGACGCAGGCCGCAGCGACCGCGCCGACCAGGGCCAGCGCGGCAACGGCCGCCGCCCTCCACATCCGGGGCAGGTCGCGGGTGGTCACCACCGGATCGGGAGGGAGGCCGTAGACCTCGGGCGCGTCGAGAAGCAGGAAGAATGCCCCGAACCCGCCGACGCCGTCGTCCTCGTCGGCTCCGTACAGGTGGGCCTCGGCCACGCCGGCATCTCGCAGCACACCCACGCGCCCGGCTGCCCGCTCACGGAGCTCGTCGAGGGGCCCGTACTGGATCGACTGCGTCGGGCACGCGGTGGCGCACGCCGGCTCCATCGCCGATGTGAGGCGGTCGTAGCAGAGCGTGCACTTCCAGACCCGCCCGTCGGATTCCCGCTTGTCTATGACCCCGAACGGGCACGCCGGCACGCAGTACCCGCACCCGTTGCACACGTCCTGCTGCACCACCACCGTGTCGAACTCCGTCCGGAACAACGCCCCGGTCGGGCACACATCGAGACACGCGGCATGGGTGCAGTGCTTGCAGACGTCGCTGCTCATGAGCCAGCGAATGCCGTTGTCGCCGATGGCCGGCACAGCGAGAGGTTGTTCGATGAACGCCACATGACGCCACGTGTCCGCGCCCAGCCCGCCTGTGTTGTCGTACGACGTGGCCAGGAAGTCCAAGCCGTTCTCGGGGACGTCGTTCCACTCCTTGCAGGCCACCTCGCACGCCTTGCAGCCGATACAGATGGAGGTGTCGGTGAAGAACCCCATGCGGGTCACCGGGGCCGGCGCCCCGGAGCGATGTCGCAGGTGGCCGCTTTGACCTCCTGGATGTGGACGTTGGGGTCGAGGGCGAGCGGGAACAGGTCGTTGGCCGCGTCGCCGGTGGTCAGGCCCTTCCAGCCCCAGTGGTAGGGGAGGCCGACCTGATGCAGATCGCGGCCCTGGACCCGCAGCGGCCTGAGCCGGTCGGTCACCAGCACTCGGGCTTCGATGGCCGTGCGGGAGGAGGTGATGGTGGCCCACCCGCCGTTTACCAGACCCCGGGCGGCAGCCAGCTGCGGGCTGACCTCGCAGAACATCGCCGGCTGCAACTCGGCCAGGCGGGCGAGAAAGCGCGACATCCCCCCGGCGGTGTGGTGCTCGGTGAGCCGGTAGGTGGTCATCACGAACGGGTAGTTCGTCGCCGGCTTCTCGTCGTTGTAGCGGTTGTGGCGGTGGCGGTGGATCTGCCGGGCCGGGTTGGCCTGCTGCGCGTAGAGCGGGTTGGAGAAGGGCGACTCGTGGGGCTCGTAGTGGGTAGGGAGGGGACCATCGACCAGGCCGCTGGGGGCGAAGAGCCACCCCTTGCCGTCGGTCTGCATGATGAAGGGGTCGTCGCCCCGGAGGGCGTATTCGGCGGTGGCGCCCTTGGGTGGCACGTAGTCGGGCGGCATGTCGACCACGAAGTCGGGGACGTCGTGGCCCGTCCACTGCTTGGCGTCGTCGTCCCACCAGACGAGGGCTTTGCGGTCCGACCACGGGCGCCCCGCCGGGTCGGCCGACGCCCGGTTGTAGAGGACCCGGCGGTTGGCCGGCCATGCCCATCCCCACCCGTGGGCCAGGGCGTCGTCGTCGGCGGCGGGCGTGCGCCGAGCGGCCTGGTTGACGTCGCCGGCGTAGCACCCGCTGTAGATCCAGCAGCCACATGCAGTCGAGCCGTCGGCCGCCAGGGCGGTGTAGCCGGAGACGGCACGACCGTCGGGGCCCACGCCGTTGATCTCACGCAGCACAGCTTCGGCGTCGGGTTCCTGGGTGTCTCCCAGCAGCGGGTAGTCCCAGGTGAGGTCGAGGACCGGGCGGTCACGGGCGTCGGTGGAGCCGGCCAGCTTCTCCCGGATGATCCGGCCCAGGTGCCAGTAGAACCACAGCTCGGACCGGCAGTCGCCCGCCGGCTCGGTGGCCTTGTGATGCCACTGGAGCAGGCGCTGGGTCTGGGTGAAGCTGCCGTCCTTCTCGCTGTGGGCGGCGGCGGGGAGGAGGAACACCTCGGTGGCGATGTCGGCGGTCGTCAGGTCGCCACTGTCGATCTCGGGGCCGTCCTTCCAGAACGTGGCCGTCTCGGTCTCGACCAGGTCCCGCACGACCAGCCATTCCAGCTCAGCCATGGCCAAGCGGTGGAGCCGGCCGTTGGCCGAGCCGACGGCCGGGTTCTGGCCGACCACGAAGAAGCCGGCCACCTTGCCGTCGGCCATGTCCAGGACCGTCCGGTACGTGGAGTGGTCGCCGGTGATGAACGGTAGGTAGTCGTAACACCAGTCGTTGACCGCAGTGGCGGCGTCGCCCCACCAGGCCTTGAGCAGGCTGACGAAGTACACATCCGCGTTGCCCCAGAACCCCGCCGGCGCGATGTTGGCGTCGAGGTAGTCGGCGAGGGTCCGGTGCAGGTTGGCGTGGGGCATGGGCAGGTAGCCCGGCAGGATGTTGTAGAGCGTCGGGATATCGGTGGAGCCCTGGATGCTGGCGTGGCCCCGAAGGGCCATGATCCCCCCGCCGGGGCGACCGATATTCCCTAGCAGGAGCTGGAGGATGGCGGCGGTGCGGATGTACTGGACGCCGACGGTGTGTTGGGTCCACCCCACGGCGTAGCAGATTGCCGTCGTGCGCTCGCGGTTGGAGTTGTCGCACAGTGCGTCGGCGACTTCGAAAAACTGGTCGCGCGGTACGCCGCACAGCTCCTCGACCAGCTCGGGGGTGTAGCGGGCGAAGTGTCGCTTCAGGATCTGGAAGACACAGCGGGGGTGCTCGAGCGTGGGATCGGTCAGAGGGGCCTCGGCGTACTGCCAGCTCTGCGGGTCATAGGCCCGGGCCTCGGGATCCCAGCCCGAGAACAGCCCGTCGAGATCCTCGGTGTCCTGGTAGTCCTCGTCGATGATCGCAGAGGCGTTGGTGTAGGCGGTGACGTACTCGCGCAGCTCCCGCCCGTTGGACAGGACGTGGTTGACGATGGCCCCCAGGAAGGCGATGTCGCTGCCGGCCCGGATGGCCACAAAGATGTCGGCCATGGCGCTGGTGCGGGTGAAGCGGGGGTCGACGTGGACGACCCGGGCGCCCCGGGCCTTGGCCTCCATGACCCACTGAAACCCCACCGGGTGGCACTCGGCCATGTTGGAGCCCATGATCAGGATGCAGTCCGAGTTGGCCAGATCCTGCTGGTAGCCGGTGGCCCCGCCCCTACCGAACGACGTCCCCAGACCGGGGACGGTGGAGGAGTGTCATATTCGGGCCTGGTTCTCGACCTGGACCGCACCCAACGCGGTGTAGAGCTTCTTCATGAGGTAGTTCTCCTCGTTGTCGAGGGTGGCTCCTCCGAGGCTGGCGATGCCGAGGGTGCGTCGGTGCGGTCCGTCCCAGGTGGCGGTCCGGGTGGCGATCACCCGATCGGCGATCATGTCCATGGCCCGATCGAGGGGAAGCTCCTCCCAGTCGGTGCCGTGGGGGCGCCGGTACCTGACCTTGTACTCGCGGCTCGGACCGGTCACCAGCTGCTTGGTGGCCGAGCCCTTGGGGCACAGGCGGCCCCGCGAGATGGGGCTGTCCGGGTCGCCCTCGACCTGGATGACCCTCTCGTCCTTCACGAAGATGCGCTGGCCGCAACCCACCGCGCAGTAGGGACAGATGGACTTCACCACCCGGTCGGCCGTGTCGGTCCGGGCCTCCAAGGCGGCCGATGTGGCCGACTGCACCGCCTCACCGAGGCCCAGGCGGTCAGGCCCGGTGAGCTGGCGGAGCACCGGCCAGGAGGCGATCAGCCTGCGGGCGCTGCTCACTCGGCAGAGTTGCCCGTGTCGGCGCCCGACGCCGACGCCAGGGCGCGCTCGGCGATGGCGATGGCCTCGGCCAGGGCCTCGGCCCGGGGCAGGCCGGTCCCCACCCTCTCGGCCACGAACTGGCCTGCGAGGTACGTCGAGAGCGGGGCGAAGCGGCGCTCGCTGCCATGGGCCACCACCCGGGCCAGGTCGAGGACGGCGTCGACCTCCGACTGGGTGAGTTCCAGCCCCATCGCCTCGGCGTAGCGGTCTGGGTAGGTTGCGCTCATGCCCATCACCGCCCGGCGTCGGGTGACCAGGATCGCCGAGGATAGCCGCGAGATCCGCTTCGATTCGCTGGTGGCCGAGGAGCCCCTGGAGATCCGGGTCGGCGGTCGCCCGCTGGCCGTCACCATGCGGACGCCGGGGAACGACTTCGAGCTGGCCACCGGCTTCCTCCTGTCCGAGGGACTCATCGCCGGTCGGGCCGACGTGGCCACCATCAGCTACTGCCCGGGCCCCGACACCCAGGCGTTCAACGTGCTCGACGTGGCTCTCACTCCCGGCGTGCGGCCGCCGCCGGAGCACGCCGCCCGCCCGTTCCTCACCACGTCCTCATGCGGGCTGTGCGGCAAGGCCAGCATCGACAGTGTGCGCTCAAGGTCGGTGCACGACGTGGGTGCCGACCCGCTGCGCCTCGACGCGTCCCTGCTGTGCGCGCTGCCGGGTCGGATGCGGGAGGCCCAGAGGCTGTTCGAGCGCACCGGCGGGCTCCACGCCGCCGGGCTGTTCGACGCCACCGGCCGGCTGATGTGCGTGCGGGAGGACGTGGGCCGCCACAACGCCTTCGACAAGGTGATCGGCTGGGCGGCCATGGGCGGTCTCCTGCCCTTGCGGCAACACGTGATCCTGGCCTCGGGCCGGGCCAGCTTCGAGCTGGTGCAGAAGGCGCTCATGGCGGGCATCCCCCTCCTGGCCGCGGTGTCGGCTCCGTCCAACCTGGCCGCCGAGCTGGCCGAGGAGGCGGGCATGACCCTCGTGGGCTTCCTCCGGGGCGACACCATGAACGTCTACGCCGGCGCCCACCGGGTGATCTGAGCGGATGACCAGGAGCTCTGTGGTTGGCCACCGGACTGGTCGGCCGCGCTGGGGCGGACTGGCCGTGGTGCAGGCCCAGCAGTTTCCCTTACCGGAAGGGCGATCGTGGCCAAGCAGATCGGGTGGCCGCAGTCTCCTTCAGCCGCTACGCCCGATAGGTCAACGGCCGCCACGCGGGCGGTGTCCGCAGCCCGGGTCACGCCCAAGATGAGATACGCCAGCGCCTTGACTCGGAGCTGACCACCGAGCGATGCGAGCAGCTAGACGCCCTGGTGGCCGCCGACGCCGGGCTCGGCCGGCATCCTATGAGCCGTGTCGGTCAGGCAGCTCGGATGACGCCCTAGCTCACGCCGGCCGCCCCGCCGGCTCGTTGAAGTACACAGCCCCGGGTTCGAGGCGTTCCCCGGTGGGGTGCGACCATGCCCCGGTGGCGATGCCGAGCTCAACTGCGGCGGCCTCCACCGACCGCCCCGGGGGTACCGGTCGCCCGCAGCCGTTCAGTCTCCAGCCCCGCCCGTCGGTGAAGATCACCCCGTCGGGATCGTCGGCATCGCCGGCGATGCCCAGACGGCCGAGGTGGTGGAGCCGGTGATGTCGACGGCACAGGGCCAGGAGATTATGGGTGTCGGAGACCCCGCCGTCCTCCCAGTGCACCACGTGATGGATATGGAGCCAGCGATCACGGTCACACCCCGGCACCCGACAGCCCC
>JBBQRO010000006.1:0-56947 GCA_038214685.1 Acidimicrobiales bacterium | reverse complement strand
ACTTCAGGAACGATGGGACGTCGAAGTCGTCCTCGTCCTCGAAGCCGACCGCGCTGCGGTCCCGTCCGAACAGGTCGTCGTCGTTCTCGTCGGCGCCGAGCCCGAGGGGCGCCGACGCACGGGCGTCGGCCCGGGGGGCGTCGGGGCTCTCGTCCCAGCGGTCGAAGCCGGCGGCGATGACGGTGACCCGCACCTCGTCGCCCATGGCGTCGTCGATGACCATGCCGGCGATGATGTTGGCGTCGGGGTGGGCCACCTCGTGGATGATCTCCGCCGCCTCGTTGACCTCGAACAGGCCGAGGTCGCTGCCACCGGAGATGTTGAGCAGGATGCCGCGGGCCCCTTCGATCGACGCCTCGAGCAGCGGGCTGGCGATGGCCGCCCGCGCCGCGTTGAGGGCTCGGCCGTCGCCCGACGCGTACCCGATGCCCATGAGGGCGGAGCCGGCATTGGTCATGATCATCTTCACATCGGCGAAGTCGGTGTTGATCAGGCCGGGGGTGTTGATGAGGTCGGTGATCCCCTGGACGCCCTGGAGAAGCACCTCGTCGGCCATCTTGAAGGCGTTGAGCGCGGAGGTCTTGTCGTTGGACACCGACAGCAGACGGTCGTTGGGAATGACGATGAGGGTGTCGACCTTCTCCTTCAGCTTGGCGATGCCGGTCTCGGCCTGGACCGAGCGCCGGCGGCCCTCGAAGGCGAAGGGCCGGGTGACCACACCCACGGTGAGGGCGCCAAGCTGCTTGGCGATCTCGGCCACGACGGGCGCACCGCCGGTGCCAGTGCCGCCGCCCTTGCCTGCTGTGATGAAGACCATGTCGGCGCCCTTGAGCACCTCCTCGATCTCGTCGCGATGGGCCTCGGCCGCCTGAGCCCCGACCTCTGGGTCGCTGCCGGCCCCGAGACCGCGGGTCAGCTCCCTACCGATGTCGAGCTTCACGTCGGCGTCGCTCATGAGCAGCGCCTGGGCGTCGGTGTTGACGGCGATGAACTCCACGCCCCGTAGCCCGGCGTCGATCATGCGGTTGACGGCGTTCACGCCGCCGCCTCCGATCCCGACCACCTTGATCACTGCCAAATAGTTCTGTGGTGCGCCGATCATCGGCCCTCCTGACGGTTTGACGTTCTTCGGACGAGCCTTCGCCGGCGCAGCCCCGACCTTCCTACCAATCGGTCGTGCTACGGCTCCTGCCACTTCTCGTACGGCCACAGCCCGCAACCCACCTCTACGTCGACTTAAGGTTGAGTGTTATGTCAACCTACCCTTGGGGTCGAAACTTTAGTGGGGGTCTCACGACGAGTCAACACGGGGCTGTCGGGCCGGCGCACGTCGAGCACCGCCAGGGTGCGCACGTCGACTTGGGCCAGCACCGCCCGTATGGCGGCGAACTTGCGGTCGAGGTCGTTGGCCGGGCCGATCCGGACCGTTGCTTCGGGGCTCAGGCGCAGGTCGACCTCGCCTCGCCCGCCGTCGGCCGGCGCCACGCCGGCGGTGCGGGCCCTCAGCTCGGCGGGAAGGGCGACGGCGACGGCCAGGGCGGCCACCCCCTCCGGAGCCAGGGTGGATCCGGCCGGGCCGGCCGGCGGCAGGCCGGCGAGCACCGCCAGTCCCGGCGGTGCGGCGTCGACCCACTCCAGCACCCGACCCGAGCCATCGACCAGCGCGGCGCCGCCCGCCACGGACGCGATGGCCGCCGCCGGTTCCCTCTCCACCAGCCGAATGCGGACCTCCCCTGACCACCGCCGGACCACGGTGGCCTCCCGCACCCAGGGCAGACTGGCGACGCCCAGGGCGGCCCGGCGTTGGTCGATGTCGAGCAGGGGCTCGCCCCGGCGCAGGCCGGAAGCGAAGCGGGCGTCCTCGGGCGCAGTGTGAACCGCACCCTCGATGACAACGTGATCGAGGTCGAGCAGCGCGGAGTCGGTAGCCGTCCAGCCGACGCAACCCACGGCGACTACGGCCGTGATGCCGGCCAGCACGCGAAACCGGCGACGGCCTTCGGCGCGGCGGACCTCAACCCAACGTCGACGGAACCGGGGGTCCATCATCAACCTCCACTTGACGGTGAGATATCGAACCCGACCAGGCGGTTCTCCAGCGTCAGGACGATCCCAAATTGGGCTTCCACAGTTTCCCGCACCTCTTCGAACAGCACCCGCACATCGTCGGCCGCTCCCCCCTTGTCCACCTGTACGAAGTTGGCATGCTTCGGGGACACGAACGCGGATCCCCGCCTATGACCCCGCAGGCCGGCGGCGTCGATGAGGCGCCCGGCGCTATCGCCGGCGGGGTTGGCGAACACTGAGCCGGCATTCGAACCGCCCGGCTGATGCTCCCGCCGCCAGCGCACGACCTCGGCGATGTCCGTCTCGGCTTCGGCCCGGTCACCGACCACCAGGCTGAACTCGGCGGCGGTGACCACCTGGAGCGACGTGATCGCCGACGTGCGGTAGCCGAGGACCAGATCAGCGGCTTCGACCTCCTCCGCGCCGGCTGCGCCGGCGTCGGCACCCAGGTCGAACAGCCAGGTTCGGGTTAGGTGGGCCCGGACGTCGGATCCGTGCCCGCCGGCGTTCATGCGGACCGCCCCGCCGACCGAACCGGGAACACCGACCGCCCACTCCAGGCCCCGCAGGCCCAGAGCAGCGGTTTGTCGGGCCAGGACCGGGAGGCTCACCGCGCCGCCCGCTCGCACCATCTGCGGCTCGCCCCCGCCCTCTGCCCGGTCGCCCAGCTCGATGGCGGCGTAACCCGGGCCGAGGGTGATGACCAGGCCGGGAAAGCCCCGGTCGGCGACCAGCAGGTTGGAGCCACGCCCGACGACCAGCACCGGCAGACCGCTGGCCGCCACCGCCCGGCGGGCGAGGGCCAGATCGGCGGGACCGCAGAGGTCGAGTAGGAGCGCAGCCGGCCCGCCGACTCCGTAGGTGGTGAACGGGCCGAGGGGCACGTCACGGCGGGCCCGATCACCCAGCACGGCGACGGCGGCGGCGATCTCCGGGCTGTCCCGGTTCACGCGAGGAGCTCGTCGGGCAACGTGGTCAGGTCGCCGGCGCCGAGGGTCAGGCACAGGTCGCCCTCCCGCAGCTCCTTGCGCAGGAAGGCGACGAGGTCGGCCCGCTCCGGGACCCACTCCACCCGGGCCCCCGGATGAGCGTCGCGCACCGCGTCGGCCACCAGCCGGCCCGAGACTCCCGGGCGCGCCGGCTCCCCGGCGGAGTAGATCTCGGTGACGACCACTACGTCGGCGTCGGCGAAGGCGTCGGCGAAGTCAGCCCACAGCGCTTCGGTGCGGCTGTAGCGGTGGGGTTGGAAGACACAGACCACCCGGTGCCACCCTCCCTCGCGGGCTGCGGCCAGCGCGGGGGTCACCTCACCGGGCAGATGGGCGTAGTCGTCCACGTACGTGACACCGGCCCGCTCACCGCGAACCTGCGACCGCCTGCCCACCCCGGCGAACCGCGAAACACCAGCGGCGACCGCGTCGAACGTCGCCCCGGCCTGGAGGGCGGCGCCGATGGCCGCTGTGGCGTTGCGGGCGTTGTGGCGTCCGGGCATCGGCACCTGCACCCGACCGAGCTCGCTCCCGTTGCTCACCAGGGTGAACGAGGTCGCCGATCGGCTCGCCTCGTAGTCGACCAACCGCAGGTTGGCGGCCGGCTCGAAACCATAGGTGGTGGCCGAGCAGGCCGCTCCCAGGCGGGCCGCCAGCGGATCGTCGGCGCACACCAGGTGCGCTCCCCCGCCGCTCAGGAACAGGCTGAAGGCGTCGATCAAGGCGTCGAAGCCGCCGTAGTGCTCGAGGTGATCGGGCTCGACGCTGGTGACGACGGCGATCTCCACCTCGAGGTCGAGGAAGGTGCCGTCGCTCTCGTCGGCCTCCACCACCAACCACTCGCCGCTCCCCCATCGGGCGCCGGTGCCGAACCCGGCGATCTCGCCGCCGACCACGAACGAGGGATCGAGGCCTGCGTCGGCGAGGGCGCAGGAGAGCAGGGCGGAGGTCGTCGTCTTGCCGTGGGTGCCGGCGATGGCGATCGTGCGCCGGCGGCGGGTCAGGGCGGCCAGGACGTCGGCGCGACGCAGCACCGGAATGCCCGATCGCCATGCCGCCTGCACCTCGGGGTTGTCGGCACCGATGGCGGTGGAGATGGCCAGCGCGTCGATGCCCTCCTCGACGTTGGCCGCGTCGTGCCCCACGCGTGCGTCCACCCCGAGCCCCCGCAGACGGTCGAGCACCGGGGACGGGCGTTGATCGCTACCGGAGATCCGGTGGCCCATGGCGGTCAGGACCTCGGCGATGGCGCTCATGCCCGAGCCGCCGAGTCCGACGACGTGGATCGACCGCGGGCGCGAGAGGTCGACAGGCTCAACGCCGGGCACAGGACTCCACCAACGCGGCGACGGCCTCAGCCGCGTCGCGACGAGCGGCCCCCGAGGCCGCTGCCTCCATGGCCGCCAACCGGACCGGGTCGCCGAGCATGCCTTGGACCTCACCCACGAACCGGGCCGTCGACAGATCGGCGTCGGCCACCAGCACCGCCGCGCCGGCATCGGACAGGTGCCGGGCGTTGGCCGTCTGATGGTCGCCCGGGGCGCCGGGCAGAGGTACGAGCACCGACGGCAGGCCCACGGCGGCCAGCTCGGCCACCGTATTGCCTCCGGCACGGGAGACGGCCACGTCGGCCGCGGCCAGCGACAGCTCGCGCCGGTCGTCGTAGCGCACCGGTTGGTAGAACAGGCCGCCGGCGGGGAGGTCGGGTACCTGAGCGGTCACCAGTGACCAGTCACGCTCGCCGATCACATGGCGCACGGCCAGGTCGCCCCGGTCCGCCCAGGTTCCCAGCGCGCCGAGCACGGCGTTGTTCAGTCGCAGGGCGCCGAGCGAGCCGCCGAAGACGGCCACCACGGTCCGGTCTTCGGGCAGGCCCAGGGCGGCCCGAGCCGCGGCCCGTCCGGCCGGGCTGCGGTCCACGGCCAGAATCTCGGCCCGCACCGGGTTGCCGGTCACGACCGCCCGGGGCAGCGGGGTGCCGGTGAAGGGCACGGCCGCGGCCTTGGCGAAGCGGCCGACCAGGCGGTTCGACGCGCCGGGCACCGCGTTCTGCTCTGCCACCACCACCGGCACGCCCCAACCCACCGCCGCCATGGCGCACGACACGCTGGCCCATCCGCCCATGGCCAGCACCACCGCCGGGCGGCGGGCCCGGATCAACGCCAGCGCCTGTCCGCCGGCGCAGGCCAGGCCCCAGGCCGCGCCAAGGTTCTCGGTGGTCAGCCGGCGCTGGATGCCCCGCCCGGGGAGCAGGGTGGCCTGGAAGCCGGCTTCGGCCACCATTGCCCCTTCGGTCCCCCGCCGGCCGCCGACCCAGTGGATGCTGGATGGCGCGTGGCCTCGGGCCACCAGGGCCCGGGCCACCTCCAGGCCGGGGACGACGTGGCCCGCCGTCCCGCCCCCGGCGATGACCGCCCACGTTGCGCTCGACGTCACGTGGTCGCCGGTCGGGCCTGGCGGGCGATGTTGAGGAGGACGCCGGTGGCCAGCATGGTGATCACCAGCGACGACCCGCCGAAGGACACGAAGGGCAGGGGCACACCGGTCACCGGCAACAGGCTGGTGACGGCACCCATGTTGACCACCGCCTGCCCGCATACCAGGGCGGTGACGCCGGCGGCGAGAAGGGAGCCGAACCGGTCGGGCGCCCGCAGGGCGGCGCGGATGCCGAGCACGGCGAAGGCCACGAAGAGGCCCACGACCCCGAACGTGCCGATCAGGCCGAGCTCCTCGCCCACGATGGCGAAGATGAAGTCGGTGTGGGCGTTGGGCAGGTAGCCCCACTTGGCCCGGCTGGCGCCCAGGCCCACCCCACCCACGTTGCCGGTGCCCAGCGCCACGAGCGACTGGGCCACCTGGTACCCGGTGTTCTCGAAGTCACCGAAGGGGTCGCGGAACGACGACACCCGCTCCCACCGGTAGTCCTCGGCCTTGGCCAGGACCACCGACGCCACCGACGCGAACACGCTCAGGCCGGCCATCGGCCGGAGGGGCACCCCCCCGACGAACATGAGAACGAAGACAACGAAGACCATGAGCAGCGCGGTGCCCATGTCCGGCTGGAGGAGGACGAGGGCGGCGATCAGTCCCGACGTCACCAGCAATGGCCGCATGACGCTCTGCCAGTTTCCAACCAGCTCGGCCCGGCGGGCGAGCAGGTCGGCCCCGAACAACAAGACGGCGAGCTTGGCCAGCTCCGACGGTTGAATGCGAAAAGAATCGGTGCCAAGCCACCTGGTCGACCCGCCGGCCGTGATGCCCACCCCCGGCAGGAGGACCAGGACAAGGAGGACCGACGAGCCGGCGAGCAGGGGGATCACGCCCCGTCGCCACTGGTGGTAGTCCAACAGCGACGCCCCGGCCAGGACCAGAGCGCCGATGCCCACCCAGATGAGCTGGCGCTGAAAGAAGACCCAGGCGCCGCCGTAACTCCGCAGCGCCTCGACCGACGAGGCCGACAGCACCATCATCAGCCCGATCGTGCACAGCGTGGCTACCACTGCGGCCAGCAGCACCCACCCCGAGTCGGCCCCCGGCGGGCCGGCGTGCTTGGAACTCGACGGCTTGGCCCGCCCGACGGGCACGGCGGGCTTGGCCCGCCTGGAGGGCACGGCGGGCTTGGCCCGCCCCGGAGCCGTCCCCTTGGCGGCCTTGCGGGGCAGCGTCGGTGTGTCAGTGGGCATGACGGGCCTCCAAGAGGGCGTGGACGGCGGCGGCGAAGTCGTCGCCCCGCTCGGAATAGGACCGGTACCAGTCGAACGACGCGCAGCCGGGCGACAGGAGCACCACGTCGCCGGGACGGGAGGCGTCCGCGGCCGCCGCCACCGCCTCGACCATGGACCCGGCGGAATGGACGGGCGTGCGTCCCTCGAAGGCCGCGGCCACCTCGGGCGCTGCTTCGCCGATGGCCACGACGGCCCGGATCCGGTCGGCCACCTCGGACAGGGCGGCCAGGTCGAGGCCCTTGTTGCGGCCGCCGGCCACCAGGATCACGGACTCGAAGCCCCGCACCGCCGCCACTGCCGCGTGGGGGTTGGTGGCCTTGGAATCGTCGTACCAGCGCACGCCGCCGGCGTAGGCCACCAGCGTGAGCCGGTGCGGCAGGGCAGCGAAGCCGGCCAGCGCCGCCCGCACGCCCTGGACCGTCGCCCCGGCAGCCAGGGCTGCGGCCGAGGCGGCGAGGGCGTTGCTCAGGTCGTGGGGCAGCGCTCGCGCCAGGGCAGCGACCTCCAACAACGGCCCTTCGGGGCCCCGCAACCAACCGTCGACCACGCTGAAGTGCGCAGGCGCCGGAGAAGGCCCGAGCCCGAGCCCGAACGTCACCACCCGCGAGGGGGCGCCTGCGGCCCGGGCCATGACCACCGGGTCATCGGCATTGACGACGGCGACGTCGGCCGGTCCCTGGTTGGCCCAGATGCGGGCCTTGGCCGCCACGTAGGACTCGACGTCGCCGTGCCAGTCGAGGTGGTCGGGAGCCAGATTGAGCCACACGGCCACCACTGGTCGGAAGGTCTCGGCGAAGGCCAGCTGGAACGACGACACCTCGGCCACGACGACCTTGAGCTCCTCGTTGGCCACCGCGTCGCTCAGGGGCAGGCCGATGTTCCCGGCGGCGATCGACGGGATCCCCGACGCCATCAGCATCTCGGCCACCAGGCTGGTCACCGTGGTCTTACCGTTGGTACCGGTGACCGCCACCAAGGGGCAGATCGACCACCTCGACGCCAGCTCGACCTCGCCCCGCACCGGCACGCCGGCCGCTCGGGCCAGACCGTGCACCGGATGGGCGGCGGGGACTCCTGGGCTCGGCACCACCACGTCGACCCGCACGACCAGGCCGGCCAGGGTGTCGAGGCTGGGCCGCTCCACCAGCTGAACGCCGAGGGCGGCGGCGGCGAGCCGGGCGTCGTCGCCGGGGGTGTCGTCGACCGCGACCACGCGCGCGCCCCGCACCAACAGGTGGCGAGCCACGGCCTGGCCGCTGCGGCCGAGCCCGACCACAAGTGCCCGCTCCTGGGACGCGGTCGAGCCCGAGGTGGAGAGCAGGGGCGGGGCGGCGGAAGCCGCCATTACCGGCGGCGCCGCCGGCGCAGAGATGGCGTGGGTCACCTGCTCGGGCTCGTCCGCCATATCCGGCTCGTCAGCCACGACCGGCTCGTCAGCCACGACCGGCTCGTCCGGCTCGTCCGGCTCGTCCGACTCGACCGCCACGTCCGGCTCCCCCCGATCGAGGGGCGCGTGCGACTCGACCGCCACGTCCGCCCCGACCCGATCGGTCTGCCCGATGAGGTCCTCCGGTTCGATGGGCTCGCCCGGCCCGCCGTCGCCCTGGTTCCCGATCTGATCAGCCAAGACTGGCCCCCCGGCACCCGCTTTGGAGGAAGTCGGCGTAGAAGAGGCCGATGGCGACGGCGGTGCACAGCGACGCCAGGATCCAGAACCGTACGATCACCGTGGTCTCGGGCCAGCCGACGAGCTCGAAGTGGTGGTGGATGGGAGCCATGCGGAAGACCCGGCGGTGGAAGACCTGGAACACGGCCACCTGGATGACCACCGACATGGTGATCATGACGAAGAGGCCGCCGACCACCGGGAGCAGGAGCTGGGTGTTGGTGGTCAGGGCCAGAGCACCGAGCCCGGTGCCCAGGGCCAGCGAGCCGGTGTCGCCCATGAAGATCTTGGCCGGGGCCGCGTTCCACCAGAGGAAGCCGGCACAGCTACCGGCCAGGGCCGCGGCCACAAGCGACAGGTCGAGGGCGGGGCCCACGCCGTAGCACTCCGGATGGCGGAACTGCCAGAACCCGATGAACACGAAGGCGCCGAAGCCGTACATGGCCGAGCCGGCGGCCAGCCCGTCCAGGCCGTCGGAGAGGTTCACCGCGTTGGAGATGGCCAGGAGGATCAGGAGGGCCCAGAGGATGTAGCCGACGTTGGGCAGGCTGATGTCGAGTGACCGGGCGAAGGACAGGTCGGTGTTGACCTTGGCCTTGTAGACGGCCAGCACGGCGAAGACGCCGAACACCGCGATGAGCGCCCCGGACTTGGCCGACTTGCTCAGCCCCAGGCTGCGGTTCCGAGAAATCTTGATCCAGTCGTCGAGCAGGCCCACCGCCGCGGCCCCGACGATGACGGCCACGACCAGCACACCGGCGGCGGTGAACACCGCGCCGGTGTAGAGATGGCTGGCCGCGTAGCCGAAGGCCGCCGCTCCGACCATGGTGATGCCACCCATGGTGGGCGTGCCGGCCTTGGAGAAGTGGCCCTGGGGCCCGTCGTCGCGGATCTGCTGGCCGATGCCGCGCGACTGGAGCGCCCGGATGAGGATCGGTGTGCCGAGGATGGCGGCCAGCAGCGCCGCCGCCCCGGCGATGAGGAGGGCTACCACGTGGCTCCCCCGGATTCGCCCAGAATCTCGGCGGCGACGACCCGGTCGTCGAAACGCAGGGTGTCCGACCCGGTGACCTGGGTGGCCTCGTGGCCCTTGCCGGCCAGGACGACCACGTCGCCCGCCTGCGCTGCGCCCAGGGCCACGGCGATCGCCGCCCGGCGATCGGGCTCGACCACGAGTACCTCGGTGCGGCGCACACCGGCGCGGACCTGGTCGAGAATCGCCAGCGGATCCTCGCTGCGGGGGTTGTCGGAGGTGAGCACGGCCAGGTCGGCCAGGCGGGTGGCCACCTCGCCCATCATCGGCCGCTTGGACCGGTCGCGGTCGCCGCCGCAGCCGAACACCACCAGCACCCGGCCACCGCCGGCCATGTGGCGGGCTCCGACCAGGGTCTGCTCGAGAGCGTCGGGGGTGTGGGCGTAATCGACCAGCACCGAGAACGGCTGGCCCCGGTCCACGGGCTCGTTCCGGCCAGGCACCGACGCCAGGCTCGACAGCCCCTCGGCCACGGTCGCGGCCTCGATGCCCAGTTGCCGGGCGGCGGCGGCGGCAGCCAGGGCGTTGGCCACGTTGACTGCTCCGGCCACGCGGAGACGCACGGGCTCGCCGTCCAACCGGAAGCTGCTGCCGGACCGGTCCAGCTCGAGGTCCACCGCATCGGCCAACCAGAACGGCCGGGTCGGGAGCTGCGCCGACTCGAGAAGTCGCCGGCCCCAAGCGTCGTCGGCGTTGACCACGCCCACCGCAGCCCGGCCGGGGTCGAACAGAGATGCCTTCGCCGCGAAATAGTCGTCGATCGTGCCGTGGAAGTCGAGGTGGTCCTGGCTGAGGTTGGTGAACACGACAACGGCGAAGGACACGGCGTCGACCCGGTGCTGGACGAGCGCGTGGGAGCTGACCTCCATGGCCACCGCCTCGAACCCCTCTCCGGCCAGCTCGGCCAGGTGGGCCTGGAGTTCAGGCGAGGCTGGTGTCGTCCGCACGCCCGACAGCGTGCCGATCACCGCGGCCCTGCGGCCGTCGGCCTCTAGCACGGACCGGAGGAAGTGCGTGGTGGTCGTCTTGCCGTTGGTACCGGTGACACCGATCACCTCCATGCGCCGGGAGGGGTGCTCGTGGAGTGCGGCCGCGGCCCGGGCCATGGCCGGGCGCACGTCGTCGACCACGACCTGGGTGACGGGAAGGTCGAGGGGCCGCTCGACCAGGAGGGCGACGGCACCGGCCGCCACCGCCCGGGGGGCGAAGGCGTGGCCGTCCACCTGGGATCCCGGCACGCAGCAGAACAGGGCGCCGGGCGCGACCGAATCGGAGTCGTGGCTGACGGCCACGACCTCGGCGCCCTCGGGATCTCCCCGAATGGCGCGCACCTCGACGTCACCGAGCAGCCGACTGAGTTGCACGCAGTCCCTATGGTCTCGTCGGAGAGATCCCGAGCGTAGTAGCCGGGCCGGGAGAGGTGGCGCCGGCCGGAGCAGGCAACGCCGGGATGGAGAAGTTCCGGATACCGAAGCTGCCCAGGGCAGCAAACACCGGGGCGGCCACGATCCCCCCGTAATAGGGTGTGGGCTCGTCGAGCATCACGATGGCCGACAGGCGGGGGGCCTCGGCCGGGAGGAATCCGGCGAAGCTGGCCATGTAGTTGTCGCTGTACCCGGCCTTGGTCTCCGAGGGTTTGCGGGCGGTACCCGTCTTGCCGGCCACGGTGTAGCCCTCGATGCGGGCGGCGGTCCCAGTTCCGACGTCGACGGCGCCGACCAGCATGCCGGCGACCTTGGACGCGGTCCCCTGGGACACCACCCGGCGTGTGGCCGGGGCTTTGACCGGATGGACCTTGCCGGCGGCGTCGACGGTGGCCTTGACCAGGCTGGGGGCCACGTAGGTACCGCCGTTGGCGATGGTGTTGTAGGCGCCGAGCATCTGCACGGCGGTCACGGCCACGCCCTGGCCGATCGGAATGCTGCCCATCGACGTTCCCGACCACTCGTCGACGTCGGGCATCAGCCCGCCTGATTCGCCCGGGAAGCGCAGGTCGGTGCGCTCACTCAACCCGAACTCGCGCAGGTACCGGTCGATCTGGGTCTTGCCCAGGCGCTGGGCGATCTGGATGGTGCCCACGTTCGAGGAGTGGGCCACGATGTCGGCCGTCGTCCACCACATGAGGGGGTGGGGCTCGGAGTCGCGGAACGTGGTGTCGGCCACCGCCAAGTTGTCGGCCACGTTCATCCGGGTCGTGGGGTCGACGATGCCCTCTTCCAGGGCGGCGGCAATGGTGACCACCTTGTTGGTCGAGCCCGGTTCGTACACCCGGGTCAGGGCCATGTTGTCCTCCGACGCCACCGGTGCCGCTCCGGGCTTCTCCACCACCAGGTTGGCCATGGCCAGGATCTCGCCGGTGGTCGGGTCCATGACCACGGCGATGCCGCCCTTGGCCTTGGACGCCACGATCGAGTCGGCCAGGGCCCGCTCGGTCTCGTACTGCATGGTCCGGTCGAGGGTGAGCACCAGGCCCTCGCCCCGGGCCGGCGGCTTGAGCTGGCGGAGGCCGGCGGCGATCTGGTTGCCGCCGGGGTCACGCTCGACCATCAGCTCACCGGCCCGACCGGTGAGTGCCTTCTCGAACTGCAGTTCCAGGCCGGACAAGCCCTCGTCGTCGGTACCCACCTGGCCGATCACGGGGCCGGCCAGCGTGCCGGACGGCACGATGCGCTTGGGCTCGTCGAGGAACTGGACGCCGGCCAGGTCGAGCCGCTTCACCGCCTCGGCCACGGCGTCGTCCACCTTTCGGGCCAGGTAGACGAACGACGTGTCGGAGCCGAGCTTCTCGCTCAGGACCTTCTCGTCGACCTGCAGCAACGGGGCCAGGCCCCGCGCCGCGCCGACCTTGTCGGTCACCGCGTTGGGATCGGCCCACACGGTCTGGCGGCGGGTGGACACGGCCAGCTCCGCCATGTTGCGGTCGAAGATTGCCCCCCGCTCGGCCGGCAGGGCGATCTCCCGGAAGCGCTGGGACTCGCCGACCACCGCGTAGCGACCGGCATCGAAGCCCTGGACCACCGCCAACCGGGCGACCACGGCCACGAACGCCAGGCTGAGGATGACGAGCAGCACCACCAGGCGCCGGCGTACCGGCGGGGCGGCAGCGGCCCGGCGGCGCGATCGGGGCGGGGGCCGCGAAGGCGCGACCGGTCGACCGCCGGGCAGAGCCCGCAGGGCGGGGCGGCGCAATGGCGGCGCGGTGGCGGTCCGGCGGCCGCGGGCAGGAGGTGCAGAGCGGCGGGGCGGCGGCGGCTGGGCCCGAGGCGCGCCGCGAACCGGCTTTCGAGCCGCCGACCGGGGCGGGCGGGCCGGGGCGCGGGGAGGGAGGGGGGAGCGGGGCGGCGCGTGGCCGGGCTGGAAGCGGGTGGGAGCACTCACTGGTCCACCATCTGACGATGGTCGACCAGTGAGTGCTTTCCGGACCGGCCTCCCGGGGCGGTCACCGGTCCACCATCTGACGATGGTCGACCAGTGAGTGCTTTCCGGACCGGCCTCCCGGGGCGGTCACTGGTCGTCGCGTCCTCGGCTCATCGGGTGACGACGACCGGCGGGGCCGGGTCCAGGTACACGACGGTGGCCGGGGTGACCATGCCCAGGCGCTGGCGGGCGGCGGCCACGATCTGGGCCGGCGCCTCCAGCTCGGCCACGGCGAGGCGAAGATCCTGCTGCACGGCCTGCCGGGCCTCGATCGAGGTGGTCAGCCGGTCGATGTCGACCTGGCCCTGGGCCAACAGCACCCGGAGGACGACGGTGGCGAACAGTGCGGCGAACACGGCGACCACCAGGGCTCCGGTGACCAGCCGGGCGACACGGCGGGGCCGGGGCTCGCCGGCGCCGACGACCCACAGATGGGGACGGGGCGGCGGGGCGGGTGCCCGCCGCGGCTGGACCTGGGGCTGGGCGCGGGGAGCGAACGTGGGTGCCGTCATCGGGTCATCTCCAGTTTCTGGGCGGCCCGAAGGCGGGCGCTCTCCGAACGAGGGTTGGCGGCCAGCTCGGCAGGCCCCGGGCGGTGGGCACCCCGCCAGGTGAGGCGGACGCTCGGCACTGCCCCGCACCCGCAGGGCAGCCGGGGCGGACAGACGCAGCCGCCGGTGGCCGCGTCGACGAAGCGGTCCTTGACGATCCGGTCCTCGCCCGAGTGGTAGGACAGGACGGCGACGCGACCTCCCGGCACCAGCAGCTCGACCGCCCGGTCGAGCGTCGTGCCCAGGGTGGCCAGCTCGCCGTTGACCTCTATACGCACTGCCTGGAACGTGCGCTTGGCCGGATGGCCGCCCCGGCGGCGGGCCGGGGCGGGAATCGCGTCGCGCACCACCTCGGCCAGTCGGCCGGTGGTGGCCAGAGGCCGGGCCGCGACCACGGCCCGGGCGATGCGCCGGGCGAAGCGCTCCTCACCGTGGCGGGCCAGGACCCGGGCCAGCTCGGCCTCGTCGTAGCCGTTGACCACGTCGGCGGCCGTGGTCGACTGACGACGGTCAGCCCGCATGTCAAGCGGGCCGTCGCCCCGGTAGCTGAAGCCGCGACCGGCGTCGTCGAGCTGCATGGAGCTGACGCCGAGGTCGAACAAAACGCCGGACACGCCGCTGAGGCCGAGGGCGGCCACCACGTCGGCCACCTGGTCAAAGTTGGCCCGCCGCAGCACCACCCGGGCGTCGAACCGGGCCAGGGTGTCACCGGCCAGGCGCAGGGCCTCGTCGTCGCGGTCCACGCCGATCACGGAGTGCTCCGGGAGGGCGTCGAGCAGTGCGGCGGCGTGGCCGCCGGCGCCCAGGGTGGCGTCGAGGATCGGCCCGGGGGGCACGGTTCGCAGCACCTCGACGACTTCAGCCACCATGACGGGCAGGTGGCGGGGGGCGGACAGGTCACGACCGCCCATCCGCCACCCTCCGATCGACGGACCGACGGGAGACGTTCCCGACACCTTGGCGAAGAGGGGGGTCTTCACCGATCGGAGGGTGGCGCATGGGCGGTCGCTCACCCATCGCCCTCGTACTGCTCCATGGCCATGGCCGCCGCGCCTCGGGTCTTCTTGTCCTGCCAGGCCGCCGACGGCCGGATCTGCACATGGTCGAGGAAGCCGGTGACCACCACCGGGGCCTGCAGGACCAAGCTGGCGAACTCGCGCAGCGGCGGTGGAATGGCGATCCGGCCCTGCTTGTCCGGGGTGACCTCCTGGGCCCCGGCGAAGAAGAACGCCGCCCGGTCGTTGCTGATCCGGTCCTTCTTGGCCTGGGCCCGCAGCTCGGCGGCCCGTGCCGCGAACTGCTCCGGCGGCCAGAGGGCCAGGCATTTGTCGACCTCGCTGGTCAGGAACGCCGTCTCCAGCTCGTCCCGAAATCGGGCCGGGAGGGTCAACCTGCCCTTTTCGTCCAGCGTCGGGGTATACTCTCCTAGGAACATCAGTTCGTACCGAGCCGAAGCCCGGTGTCACGAAGGCCGGCGTCACGAGAGGGAGCACAGGCAGCAAGAGCGCAGGCAGCACGCAGATCTCGGTCATCGGCATCAAGGCTCCCGCCACTCTCCACCACGGAGCCCCACTTTAACCCCCCTCCCTCCCTGGGTCAATGTCGGATGACGTGTCGCGCGAGCGCGCTCCCCGGTGTGGGCCAAGATGCGACCGGTGGATCTCCCTCTACGCACCCGGGTGGCCGCGCTGGCCGGGCGGGCCATCGCCGACGCCTCCCGGTGGGTCGGCGCCGGCGAGGGCTCGGTCATCGGCGGGCGGGTCACCCTGGCCATCGACCAGCGGGCCCTGGAGCTCATGGCCGCCGGCCACCAGTCGGTGGCCATCTCCGGCACCAACGGAAAGACCACCACCACCCGGCTGCTGGCCGCCGCCCTGTCCTCCCGTGGCCCGGTGAGCACCAACTCAGCCGGCGCCAACCTTCTCCCCGGGCTGGTGAGCAGCCTGTTCCGGGGCCGGGCCGGCGCCGCCGTCGCCCTCGAGGTCGACGAGGGCCACCTGGCCGAGGCCATCGCCGCCGTCCACCCCACCGCCGTCGTCCTGCTGAACCTCAGTCGCGACCAGCTCGACCGCTTTGGCGAGGTCCGCCGCCATGCGGCCGACTGGCGGCTGGCCCTCGCCGCATCGCCGGGCACCGTGGTGGTGGCCAACGCGGACGACCCGCTGGTCACCTGGGCCGCCGGTGCCTGCGACCCGGCCGCCGACGAAGTTCGCAGCGGCGTCACCTGGGTCGGCACCGGCCAGCGGTGGCGGGCCGATGCCTCGGCCTGTCCCAACTGCGGGAGTCGCATCCGCTGGACCGAGCTGCGAGCCGAACGGGGCGGGGTCCACTGGGCGTGCTCGTCGTGCCCCCTGGCCCGGCCTCGGCCCGACGCCTGGCTGGAGGGCACCGACCTGGTGCTGGCCGACGGCCGCCGGCTCGGAATCCGCCTCCAGCTCCCGGGATGGTGCAACCTGTCCAACGCCTCGATGGCCGTCGCCGGCGCCATGGCGCTGGGCGTCGACCCTGGTCGGGCGGTGCGGGCCATGTCGCGGGTGCGGGCCGTGGCCGGGCGCTACCAGGTGCTCAACGTTTCGGGAGCCCGGGTCCGCCTCCTCCTGGCCAAGAACCCAGCCGGCTGGGCCGAGGCCCTCGACCTGCTGCGGCCACCGCCCGCGCCCGTCGTGGTCGGCATCAACGCCGGCGTGGCCGACGGCCGCGACCCCTCCTGGCTCTGGGACGTCCCTTTCGACCGCTTGGGCGGCCGCCTCGTCGTGGCCAGCGGCGATCGCGGCCGCGACCTCGCCGTGCGCCTGCGGTACGCCGACGTCCGCCACACCTACGAGCCCGACTACCGCAGGGCGGTGGGCCTCGCCGTCGGCGGGGTGACGGCAAGGCAGCCCGAGATCGACTTCGTGGCGAACTACACCTCCTTCCAGGACGCCCGGCGGGCCCTCACCTCGGGGGCACGGGGTGGCTGATCCCGTCTCCATCGCCCTGCTCTATCCCGAGCTGCTGGGCACCTACGGAGACGGTGGCAACGCCGCCGTCCTGGCCCAACGACTGCGATGGCGCGACATCTCCGCCGAGGTGGTCGATGTCCACGCCGGCGAGGCCATCCCCAGCGGCTGCCAGATCTACGTTATGGGCGGTGGCGAGGACGCCCCCCAAGCGCTCGCCGCCCGCGAGCTGCGCTCCGGATCTGCCCTGGCCGACGCGGTCGAGCATGGCGCAGCCGTCCTGGCAGTCTGCGCCGGCCTCCAGGTGCTGGGCCGGCGCTTCACGGGTGAGGACGGCAAGGCCCACGAGGGCCTGGGCCTGCTCGATTGCGAGACCCATCGCGACGACCGGCCCCGCCGGGTCGGCGAGGTGGTCGTCACGCCCGAGCCGTTCCTCGCCCTGCCCGACCTGACGGGCTACGAGAACCACGGCGGCGCGACCACCCTGGGCCCCTCGGCCCGGCCGCTGGGGCGGGTGGTGGTAGGGAACGGCAACGCCGGCGGTGACGGCAGCGAGGGCATCGTCAACGGGCGGGTGGTCGGCACCTACCTGCACGGACCGGTCCTCGCCCGCAACCCGGCCCTGGCCGATCACCTCCTGGCCTCGGTGCTGGGCCCGCTGGCGGCCCTGGAGGACCCGGAGGTCGACGCGCTGCGCAAGGAGCGCCTGCACACCGCCCGACACCCGCACATGCACATGCCCCAGCTCGCGTCGGGCTGGCGACGCCTGCTCCGAGGCACCTGACCGCCCGTGGTCGGTCCCTCCCGGCCCGCCCCGGTGGCGGTGCTCCTCCTGGTCCTCGCCGCTCTGCTGGCCGCCGGCTGCACGGGGTCCCAGCCGAAGGGCCAGGTCGACCAGGCCGCCGCGGTCCGGCCTGAGCCCGAGACCACCACGACCACCACAGTGGCAACGACGACCACCACCCTGGCGCCTCCGATCTATCCCCTCACCGGCCGCCCCGCCACCGATCAGGGCCGAGCCGGCCGGGCCGCGGTGGCGGTCAAGGTCGACAACAGCACGGCGGCCCGGCCCCAGTCCGGCCTGGCCACGGCCGACGTGATCTATGAGGAGTTCACCGAGGGGATCACCCGCTTCATCGTCGTCTACCACTCCGCCGACGCCGGCGTCGTCGGCCCGGTCCGCTCCGTGCGGCCCGCCGACCCGGTGGTGGTCACCCCCCTGGGTGGCATCCTGGCCTTCTCCGGGGGCAGCCCGGCGGCCGAAGCCCTGGCCCGAGACACCCCGCTGACCCTCGTGACCGAGAACGACACCGCGGTCATGTACCGCCGGCCCGGCCGGGCCGCGCCCCACAACCTCTACACCTCCACCGCCGGCCTGTACTCCCGGGTCCCCGCCGACGCCGGCCCGCCGCCCGCCTTCGCTACCTTCCTGCCCGGGGGCCAGGCGTTCACCGGCCCGGAGGCCACGCCCGTGACCGGCATGCGCGTCGTCCCTGCGCCCAACGTCGTCGCCGACTACGACTGGGACGCAGGGAGCGGCACCTGGCTCCGGTCCACCGACGGGCGCCCCCACCTCACCGAGGAGGGCCAGATCGCCCCGACCACGGTGATCGTGCAGTTCACCCCGTACGTGGTATTCGTCGACGACCAGGCGGTCATGTACCCCGAGGTGGTCGGTTCCGGCGACGTGTGGATCCTCGCCGCCGGCTCCCTCGTCCGGGGCGTGTGGTCCAAGGCCTCACCCGACTCCGCCACCGCCTTCACCGACACCGCCGGCGCCCCCATCGCCCTGCCCCCGGGCCAGACGTGGGTACACCTGGTCGCCCCGGGCTCGTCGGTGAGCACCCGTTGACGCGGTCATTCGCACCTACCGGGTGTCGAGCCCGGTCACGGCTCACCATGGCGTTGCCGGTGTGTCGCCGATCGGTGTCAGTCCCTGCAGAGACGAACCTCTACACAGAACTGTCACGCGCAAGTATCATCCCTTCCGCACCGCCTTCTCGATTGCGACGCCACGCTTTTGGTATGTCCGCACCACGGGGCTGGGGGTGACGAAACCTGGGCCTGATCGGCGCGAGCCGGGAGGACCTGGTCGGGGGGGAGGTGATTCGCATGAATATCGCAACCATCCGAAACATCAGCCGGCTCGGCTGGGCCGTTCTGGCCTCAGTCGCTGCCGTCTTCGCCGTGCTGCTCCTGCAGTCGACACCGTCCTGGGCCCAGGCAACATCTGGGAACTCCGGGGGCTCGGGGTCGACGGGAGCAGCGGTCGCAACGGGAGGTTCCAACAGCGCCGCCTCATCGGGCGCCGGTTCCGGCTCAACAGCCGGCTCCGGCTCCACCGGGGCCGCTGTGAACCAGACCACTGTGATCTCAGCCGGCGGAAGCGGGGGCGGCGGCGGCCTCGCCGCTGCCGGGTCCGGCGCAGGTGGTTCAGCCACCAATGTGTCAGTCGGCACGATCGGGGCGAAGACTGCCACCGGCGGTTCCAGCGTGGCCGTTACCTCGGCCAACGGAGGATCCGGCGGTGGATCGACGGTCAACGTCGCGCCCGTGGCCACCTCGGGCAGCTCGGGGTCGGTGAAGTCGCAGTCCAGTGCCACCAACACAGGCAACACTGGGCCTGCGTCGTCGTCGGCCGTCAGCAACCCGGTGGCGGTCTCCGGAAACTCCGCTTCCACCGGGAGCACCGGGGCGGCAACGTCGACTCCGACGGCCACCAACTCAGGCATCCTGGGTACGGCCGTCGCCATCGGCGGCAACGCCACGTCCGGCAACTCGGGACCATCCGGGAGCACCGGACCGGCAGTCGCGGTCGGCAGTGCCAACAGCAACGCCAGCTCGGGTGCCAGCGCCACCAGCAACGCGGCGTCCGGCAACACGGGTGCGGCGGTGAACGGTACTGACGTCGTGGCCCTGGGTGGCCCCGGCGGCAGTGGCGGGATCTCCGTCGCCGTCTCCGGAGCAGGCGGGCCGGCCCTCAACCTTTCGTTGGGGACCATCGGCTCGTCGGCCGCCATCGGCGGCTCCAGCGTCGCCGTCGGCTCGGCCAACGGAGGGGCAGGGGGCGGGGTGAACGTCACGTCCAACCCCACCGCTGTCACCGGCAACACCGGCGCCTCGTCGGCACAGTCCAGTGCCACGAACACCGGTCGCACCGGCCCGGCTATCTCAACCGCCATCAGCAATCCGGTGGCGGTCTCCGGAAACTCGGGGAGTACCGGCAGTACCGGCTCGGCCACGTCCAATCCGGTGGCGTTCAACAACGCCATCCTGGGCGGGGCATTCGTTTTCGGAGGCACTGCCAGGTCCGGCAACTCGGGCCCATCCGGGAGCACCGGAGCGGCAATTGCCTCCGGTGACGCAGCCAGTGCCGCAAACTCCGGAGCTGGGGCCAACGCGAACGCAACGTCGGGCACGTCCGGCAACGCGGTCAACGGCACCGGCATCTTCGCCCTCGGCGGGCTGGGCGGCGACGCCGGCATCACCCTCCTCCGGGCAGGTCCCGGAGGTCCGGCGGTCAACATCAACCTGTTGACCATCGGGGCGTCGTCCGCAGTGGGCGGCTCCAGCGTCGCCACCGGTTCCGCCAACGGCGGCGCAGGTGGGACCACGACGGTGACGGTCAACCCGCACGCCCTTTCGGGCGGCTCGGGCGCCACCTCGGCCCAGTCGAGTGCCAGCAACTCCGGGAGCACCGGAGCTGCGGTCTCGGGATCGGTCAGCAACCCGCTGGCCCACTCCGGGAACTCGGGCACCACCGGCGGCACCGGACCGGTCGTCATCACTCCGACGGCCACCAACACCGCCCTGCTCGGCATCGCCATCGTGTTCTTCCCCTTCCTGTTCTTCTTCATCTAGGAAGCCGGATCCACGAGCAGTCTGGAGGGCCTCTCCCACCCGGGAGGGGCCCTCCACCGCGTTCGGCTCTCCGGGAGATCAGGGCAGGCGGTCGACGAGCGCAGCCACGAGAGCCGAGGGCTCCACGCCGCCGCCGCGGGCCACGCCGGCCAGGTCCCTCGCCCCCCGCTCCCGCTGCTCGTCGGTCAGGGCCAGGCGATCGAGCAGCCGTCGCGGCTGCCAGTCGAGCAACGCCGCGCACTGGAACAGGGCGCCGGCCCGGGTGCGGCGTTGGCACATCCCCACCACCTTGGCCCCGCCGAGCGTCACCTCTCCGGGGCCGAGGCCGGCGAAGCAGACCAGCGGCGACCATGGGGCGGCGACCAGAGGGCCGTCGTGGGCGACGGCGCCGGCCACGCCCGCGTCGGCCAGTGCGCCGACCCACGCCCGGCCCAGCCAGGCGAAGGCCCGGCCCACGTCCGCCTCCCACAGCAGATAACCCGCCGGCACCGCCACGTCGACCCACACCAGCCCGCCCGGCTCCACCAGCACCGCCCCGCCCCCGCTCCGGCGCCGGACGGCGGGGGCCCCGGCGGCCACCACCGAGTCTGCCTGGGTGCTCCCCAGCACGACCACCGTCTCGGTGACCTCGACCACCCAGACCGTGGGAACTGCCGGATCCGGCCAGCGCCGGTCGAACCCGGCCTCGGCGGCGTGAACCACCGACCAGCGCGACGAGGAGGTCAGGCGGAGAGCGCGGCGGTGCCCTGCAGGTAGGGCTCCCACTGGGGAGAGACGTGGCCCACGGCCACGATGATCCAGGTCAGCTCCTTGGGCGCGGCCGGCCGCCGGCGCAGGATCAGCCCGGCGTCGTGGACCGACCGGTCCTCCTTGCGGCTGTTGCACGGCCGGCAGGCAGCCACCACGTTCTCCCACACATGGGGGCCGCCCCGACTGCGGGGGATCACGTGGTCGATGTTCTCCGCCGCCGCCCCGCAGTACTGGCAGCGGTTGTCGTCGCGGGCGAAGACGGCCCGGCGGTTGAGGGCGGCCCGGGCCCGGTACGGCACCTTCACGAAGTGGGTCAGGCGGATCACCGAGGGGGCGGGCATCACCGTACGCTCGGAGTGCAGCGCGCGGTCGCTGGCATGGAGGACCTCGGCCTTCTCCTTCAGGACCAGCACCACCGCCCGCCGCACAGGGACGACACACAAGGGCTCGTACGTCGCGTTGAGGACGAGCGCCTTCGACATGTCAGGCCTGGGTGCGGACGGGGCCGGGAGCGGCCCCTGCTGGTGGCAGGTGCATCGGCGTCGAGGGTAGCCGATCCTGTCCGCGGGTCAGTCGGGGAAACGCCGGCGCCAGTCACCTACGCCGGAAGCGGCGACACCAGGCGAGGTACGCCACCACGTCGGCCGGCGCCGGCCCCTCGGCCCGGTCGCCGAACGCGGTCTGAAGTCGGAACCGCAGATAGACGGGGTCTGGAACCGGAAGGGGTGGCCATCGCCGCCACCAGCCGGGAGCGGCCAGGCGCAGGCACTGGTGCACCGCCACCCCCCACAGCCGGGGGCGGACGGCCACCGCCACCGCCGCCGGCCAGAGCCACCCTCCTCCACCCAACTGGTGACGATTTAACACGGCCTGGCGTGTTCGATCGTCACCAGTTGCCCAGCGGTTCACAGCCGCCCCAACCCCTTCCAACCCACGGAGGCGGCCCCCACAAGAGGGCCGGCGGCGCCCAGGCCGGCGGGCACGATGCGGGTGCCGGCCGAGAAGGCGAGCCGGGCCTGAGCGTCGAGCTCGGCCTGGGCGGCGGTGAAGAACGCCTCGCCGTAGCCCAGCGCCACCGAGCCGGCCACCACGGCCAGGCCCAGGTCGAGCAGGTTGGCCACCGAAGCCACGGCCCGGCCGACCAACCGCCCGGTGCGGGCCACCACCTCCGGGCCGGCCTCGGCGGCCGGGCGCGCGGTGGCGGTGGCGATAGCCGTCCCCGACGCCTCGGCCTCCAGGCATCCGCGGGCCCCGCAGGCGCAGGTCCGGCCCCCGGGCTCGACACACACGTGGCCGATGTGGCCGGCGTTGCCCGACGCCCCGTCGAGTAGGCGGCCGTCGAGCACGATGCCCCCACCCACGCCGGTGGAGACCACCATGGCGATGTAGTCGTCAACCCCCGCCGCCGCCCCCTTCCACCCCTCGGCCAGGGCCAAGGCCTTGGCGTCGTTGTCGACGAAGGTGTCCAGGCCGGTGGCCTCGGCCAGCCGGGACCGCAACGGGAAGTCCCGCCAAGCCGGGATGTTCAGCGGCGAGACCGTCTCCCCGCCCGCGGTCATCGGCCCCCCGCAGCCCACCCCGCACACGGCGGCACCGCCAGCTCCGACCGTGTCGACCAGGGCGAGCAGTGCCGAGAACAGGGCCTCGCCGTCGGCCGCCCCCGACGGCGCGGTGGCCGACGCCACCACCTCGCCCTCGGCCGTCACCAGCCCGGCGGCCAGCTTGGTGCCGCCGATGTCGACGGCCAAGGCGCGGTCTTTGTTGATCTGCATGGGAGGCGAGGGTATTCCCCCGCCCGCAGCGGGTACCGTTGTCGCACTCCATGACGTCGACACCACGGGTGGCGGCCCGCACCGTCCAGTCGTTCTCCGAAGCCTTCGACGCCATCGTGGACAACGTGGCTCTCGTCGTGCAGGGCAAGGACGACGCCATCCAGCTCGCCCTGCTGTGCCTGGTGGCCGAGGGCCACCTGCTGATCGAGGATGTCCCTGGTGTGGGCAAGACCAGCCTGGCCAAGGCGGTGGCCGCCAGCCTCGACTGCTCCTGGGGCCGCATCCAGTTCACCCCCGATCTCCTCCCCTCCGACGTGACCGGCGTCAGCATCTACAACCGGGCCACCGGGGCCTTCGAGTTCCGCCCCGGGGGAATCTTCGCCAACCTGGTCCTGGCCGACGAGATCAACCGGGCGTCGCCCAAGACCCAGTCCGCCCTCCTCGAGGCCATGGAGGAGCACCAGGTCAGCGTGGACGGCACGACCTACAACCTGCCCCCGCCGTTCATGGTTATCGCCACCCAGAACCCCGTCGAGCACGAGGGCACCTATCCCCTGCCCGAGAGCCAGCTCGACCGGTTCCTCATGCGCATCGCCATGGGCTATCCGGCCCGGGCCGCGGAAATTGCCATCCTCGACACCCACGCCCGCGCCGCCGCCCCGATCGACCGCCTGTCCCCGGTGGCCTCGGCCGGCGACGTGGCCGCCATGGTGTCCATGGCGCAGGCCGTCCACGTCAACCCCAGCCTCAAGGGCTACATCGTCGACCTGGCTGCGGCCAGCCGCCGCCACCCCAGCCTGGCCCTCGGCGTGTCGCCCCGAGCCGCCCTGGGCCTGCTGCGGGCGGCCCGGGCCCGCGCCGCCGCCCTGGGGCGGGAGTACATCGTTCCCGATGACCTCAAGCTGCTGGCCGGGCCCGTGCTCGAGCACCGGCTGGCTCTCACGCCCGACGCCCAGCTGCGGGGCGTCACCCGGGCCGGGGTGCTGCGCGAGGTGCTGGGGAGCGTCGCCGTGCCCTCGGTCCGATAGGTGCTGACCCGCAGAGGCTGGGCCCTCACCGTCGGCGGGCTTCTCCTGGCCGCGGCCGGACGCCTGCTCGGCCTGCTCGAGCTCTACGTGCTGGCCGCCGGGTGCTGGGCCCTCATGGGCATGGCTCTCGCCTTCCTCGCCACCCATCCGGCCGACGTATCCGCCCAGCGCACCCTCACGCCCCATCGGGTCCAGGCCGGCGACGAGAGCCGGGTCGAGCTGACAGTGGCGAACCGGAGCCGGCGGTCCACTCCGGTGGTCGAGCTGCGGGACCCTGTCGACGGAGGGCCGCGCCGGGCCCGGCTGCTGATGGCACCGCTGGCTGGCGCCGCCCAGGAGCGGGCCCACTACCGGATCCCCACAGAGCGTCGGGGCGTGCTCACCGTGGGCCCCCTGGAGGTCCGCCGCTTCGACCCCCTGTCCCTGGCCACCCGGGCCACGATCGTGGCCTCGGAGTCCGAGCTCGTCGTGTATCCCGCGGTCGAGGACCTCCTCCCCCTGCCCAACGCCCCGGGCGACGACCGCCTCGGGGGCTCCCGGCGGGCGTCGGCTATCGGCGCCACCGGCGACGACTTCTACGCGCTGCGCCCCTGGGTGGTCGGCGACGACCTGCGCCAGGTCCACTGGCCGTCCACGGCCCGGCGTGACGAGCTCATGGTCCGCCAGCATGATGTCCCTTGGCAGGGGCGGGCCACGGTCGTGCTCGACGTGCGGGCCCGCCACCACGACGACGACACCTTCGAGCAGGCGGTCGCCGCCACCGCCAGCATCGCCGCCTCGTCGGGCCGGGGCGGCTCCCTTTTCCGACTCGTCACCACCGACGGGGGTGACAGCGGCTTCGGCAACGGCCCCGGCCACCTCGAGGCCATCCTCGACCGGCTGGCCCGAATGCAGCCCGGCCAGGGTGAGCTGCCCGACCTTCCCCGGACCAGCGGAGCCATGGCTCTCGTGGTCACCGCCGGGGTGCCCGCCGCCGACCTGGCCCACCTGGCCCGCCTCGGCGGCCGGCCCGGTTCGCTCACCGTCGTGGTCGTGGCCCGGGACGGGCAACTGACACCGACGGCCGGTCCGGGCACGACGATCCTGGTCGGCCCCGGTCAACCCCTTTCCCCGGCCTGGAACCGGGTAATGATCAGCTCGGCCGGCGGGCTGCGGGGGACGGCCGGATGAGCGCCGTCAACGAGCACGCAGACACCCTCGACGCCCCGCCGATGGACCCCGGGTGGCCGGCCGAGGCCGGTCTGGTCGCCATGTCGGTGGCCGCCGCCGTGGGAATGGGCCGACTGTTCGCCGACGCATCGTTCCTACCCGTCGTGCTGTTCGCGGTGATGGTCAGCCACGGCCTGTCGATGCTGTGCCGGCGCCGGGGCGTCGGCCCCCTCGGCACACTTGCCGTCTCGGCCATCGGCCTCGCCCTCTTCGTGACCTGGGTCATCGAGCCGCAGGTGTCCCTTATCCCCAGCCTGGCCACCTGGCGGGCCGCCTCCGTCGACCTCCGCGAGGCGTGGGGTCGCTTCAGCGAGGTGGTGGCGCCGGCCCAGGTCACCCGCGGCTTCCTGCTCGGGGCGGTCCTCGGTTCCTGGGTCAGTTCCTTCGTCGCCGACCTCTTCGCCTTCCGGGCCCGCACCCGCCTCGAAGCGGTCGTCCCGTCTTTCACCGTCTTCCTGTTCGGCGCCCTTCTGGGCTCGGATCGTTACCGCCTCGCCGCCGCCCTCCTCTACCTCGGAGCGGTCCTGATCTTCGTGGTGCTGGCCGAGATCTCCGCCAGCCCCCGGGTCCGTCCCTGGCTCAGCGGCGGGCGACGACCCGGGGAGACGGCCCTCCTCCGCTCGGGCCTGGGCATGGGAGCCCTGGCCCTGGTCCTGGCCGTTGTCGTCGGCCCGCAGCTCCCGGGCGCCTACGCCAAGGGCGTGCTGGGTGTGGCCGAGGGCAGCGGTGGCAGAAGCGGCACCCGGGTCACCCTCAGCCCCCTCGTCGACATCCGGGGCCGCCTGGTGGGCCAGTCGAGCGTCGAGCTTTTCACTGTCGCCACCGAGACCCCCACCTACTGGCGGATCACCTCCCTCGACCGGTTCGACGGCACCATCTGGTCCTCCCTCAGCAACTACCGTCCCGCCGGCGCCCGCCTGCCCACCCTCGGCCCCGACGCCAGCCGGGGCGGCACCACCAAGGCCATCCAGCAGTTCGAGATCTCCGGGCTGTCGTCGATCTGGCTGCCCGCCGCCTACCGGCCGGAGCGCCTCAGCCCCTCGGGCAACGTCCGCTTCGATCCGGAGTCGGGAAGCCTGGCCACCGACAAGGCCACGTCCGACGGGTTGCGCTACACCGTCGAGTCCTCGCTGCCCCGTCTGACCGCCGAGGACCTCACGTCGGCGGGTGCCGCCGTCCCGCCCGACATCGCCTCCCGCTACCTCGAGGTCCCGGCCAGCCTGTCGCGCCAGGTACGGCGGGAGGCCCAGCGCATCGCCGGGAACGAGGCCTCGCCCTACCGGCGGGCCAAGGCCCTGCAGGACTGGTTCCGCGACAACTTCACCTACAACCTCCAGGTGCCCGCCGGCCACGACGTGACCGCCATGGACGACTTCCTCGAGAGCCGCCAGGGCTACTGCGAGCAGTTCGCCGGCACGTACGCGGCCATGGCCCGCTCCCTCGGTCTGCCGGCCCGGGTGGCCATCGGTTTCACCGCCGGCACCATGCAGGCCGACGGGCGCTGGCACGTCACCGGCAAGGAAGCCCACGCCTGGCCCGAGGTCTACCTGAGCGGGTACGGCTGGGTGGCATTCGAGCCCACACCCGGGCGAGGCCTCCCCGGTGCGGAGAACTACACCGAGGTGCCGCCCGCACAGGCCGCCGACTCACCGGCCACCAGCGTGCCCGACACCTCCGTGCCCACCGAGCAGGTCGAGCCCGCTCCCGAGGCGGCCACCCCGGCCACCCCCGTCCCGGCCGAGCGGTCGGCGACCGGCCCTCGCATGGCCGTGGTCGGCGCCCTCCTGGGCCTCGTCGTCCTCTTCCTGGCCGGGGTACCCCTGGCCAAGCGCCGCCGGCGGCGGGCCCGGCGAGCCGGGGCGGCCACGCCGGCGCACCGGGTGCTAGTGGCGTGGGCCGAGGCCACCGAGGACATGGCCGCGGCCGGTCTGGCGGTCAGGCCCGAGGAGACGGCGGCGGAGTTCGCCCACCGGGTGTGCCGGGCCGCGGGCCCGGCACACCCGGCCCTCGTCCGCCTGGCCGACGACAGCTCGGCGGCCGCCTGGTCGGCGGGGGGCGTGGCCACCGAGGTGGCGGTGCGCTCCGAGGTGGAGGCCGCCAATGTGGCCACCGAGCTGGCCGCCCAGGCCTCTCGGGTGGAACGCCTGCGGCGGGCTCTCGACCCCAGGCCACTCCTCGCCGGCGCACGTGGCCCTGGGGCCAGGGCGCCCGGCGAGGTGTCCCGCGCCGCCTGACCACCGCCTGACCGCCGCCTACAGGGCTCCGGCGGGGCCCTACTCCTCCCGGCGGAAGCGCTTCTTCAGGCGCTTGCCGACGTCGCCGAACTGCTCCTTCACCTGAGTGGTCTTCATGCTGCCGGTGACCTGTTTCCACCCGGCCTTGCCCATCTTGCGCAGGTTGCGCTCGAAGATGAAAGCGCAGGCCAGCATGACCGCGAAGCCGACGAAACCCAGGAACAGCGACGTGGCGAACGATCCCACCAGCAGCACGAACCCGGCCAGGAAGCCGAGCGCCGTCCACTTGAGGTTCCGGCCCGCGTGGCGGTACAGCGTGGTCTTGCCGACGCCGCGCGCGAAGGCAGGATCGCTCTCGTAAAACTGTTGCTCGATCTCGTGGAGGATTCGCTGCTCGTCCTCGGAAAGCGGCACGCACTACCCCTTCAACCCGGTCCGCTACTCCGGCCATCTTCGCACAGCCCGAGACGCTCAACAACGCGCTACTCCCGGTCCGTGCCCTTCTCCTCCGGCCCCCACTGCTGGTCGCCCCGGCGCTTGACGGCCAGTCCGTCGCCCCGGAGGAGCGTGGCCGGGCCGACGGCCGTGTCCCCGAAGCGTCGCCGCACCTCGTCGACGGCGCGGGCGACCGCCGGCTCCCGATCGCCGCCGGAGTCCTCGCCCAGGCGCAGTTGCTCCTCGGGGCGGGGCCCGAGGTTGGACACGCTGACTCCCAGGAGCCGGACACCGGGCGCCGGGTCGATGCCCCCTAGCAGGGCGATCGCCACCCGGGCCACCGCCGGCCCGGCATCCACGGGTCGTGGCAGGGTGCGCGACCGGGTGATCGTCCGGAAATCTGCGAAGCGCACCTTGAGGGTCACGGTGCGCCCGGCCACGCCGGCTTCACGCAGCCGGTTGGCCACGGCATCGGACAAGCGGAGCGCCTCGTCGCGCAGGATGTCCAGGCGGCAATGGTCGGTGGCGTAGGTCTCCTCATGGCCCACCGACTTGACCGCCCGGTCGGGCTCGACCGCCCGGTCGTCCCGGGCCCAGGCCAGGGCGTGGAGGTGGCGGCCCTGAGCCTGGCCCAAGGCCCCGACCACCGTCGCCAGGGGCATGGCGGCCAGATCCCCCACTGTGCGGATCCCGAAGCGGTCGAGTCGCCTGCCGGTGGCCGGGCCAACGCCCCACAGGGCGCCGACCGGCAGCGGGTGCAGGAACGCCAACTCCTCACCCGGCGTCACCTCCTTCACGCCCAGCCCTACTGACGGCGGGCCGCCGGGCGGACCGGCCCGGGGCTTGGCCGCCTCCGACGCCAGCTTGGCCAGAAACTTGCTGGGAGCCACCCCCACCGAGCACCACAGGCCGGTCTCCTCCAGCACCCGGGCTCGTATGGCGGCCGCGATGGCCGCGCCACTCCCCCACAGCCGGCGGGCCCCGGTCACGTCGAGGAAGGCCTCGTCGAGGGCGATGCCCTCCACCAGGGGCGTGAACGAGGTGAGGATCCCGTGCAGGCGCCGGCTGTGCTCTTCGTACACGTCGTGCCGGCCGGCGACGAACACCGCGTGCGGGCACAACCGCTGCGCCCGCAACGACGGCATGGCCGAGCGCACCCCGTAGGAGCGGGCCTCGTACGAGCACGACGCCACCACGCCCCGCGCCCCTGCGCCCCCCACGATCACCGGCTTCCCGGCCAACGAGGGGTCGGCGAGTACCTCCACGGCGGCGTAGAAGGCGTCCATGTCGACGTGCAGGATGACCGAGCCCTCGATCCAAGCAGTGTGCCAGCCCATCCCCGCCGGCGCTGCGTTGAGCGACTCCGAAGCCGGACCGGCTACGCCACCCGGGTACCCGACTTGCCCGCGCCCGTCCGCTGACCGGCCACCGGGTGGAGGTGGAGGTGGAGGTGGTGGCGGGAACGAGCCGGGACGGGAGCGGGCGCCGTCGCCGGCGAGCCACGGTGCAGCAGCCGGTCGCGCAGGCCCCACCAGGTGACGAGGACGAGGGCCTCCACGATGATCCGCGACGACATCTTCGACGTGCCCCGCTGCCGGTCGACGAACTGGATCGGCAGCTCGACGATCCGGCCGCCGTTGGAGGCCACGCGGTGGGCCATCTCGATCTGGAAGCCGTAGCCGTCGGCCCGGACCGAGGCCAGGTCGATCCGCCTCAGGGCGTCCGCCCCGTAGGCCCGGAAGCCCGAGGTGGCGTCGTGCACCTGCAGGCCCAGCACTGCGCCGGCGTAGCGATTCCCCCAACGGGAAAGCAGGCGGCGGTGCAACGGCCAGTTGGGCACGGAGCCGCCGGGGACGTAGCGGGACCCGACGGCCAGGTCGACGCCGTCCTCGACCGCCCGCAGGAGGGCCGGGAGCTGGGCCGGGTCGTGCGACAGGTCGCTGTCCATCTCGACGAGCACGTCGTAGCCCCGGGACAGGCCTTCGGCGAACCCGGCCCGGTAGGCACTGCCCAGTCCTGATTTTCCCGGGCGGACGAGGACATCAATGCCTCCGAGCTCGTGGTTGACGGCCTTGGCCATGGCCGCAGTGCCGTCGGGGCTGGAGTCGTCGACAACCAGCACGTCGACGCTCGGCGCTGCCGCCCGAAGCCGGCGGAGGACCTCGGCGATGTTCTCCGCTTCCTGGTACGTCGGGAGCACGACGAGGGCGCGCACGGCCGGGGACCTACGATCGCCGGGTGCCAGGCCCGGAGGAATCGTTGCGGCTACCCGAACGCGGGCCAACGGCACTGCCGCCGGTCAAGGCCCGGGTGGTGGCCTTCCTCACCATCGTCGTCGGCGGAATCTGTGGCCTGCTCATCGGGGCCGCCTTGGTCCGGCTGCAGTGCGACGGCTCATGCTCCACGCCGACCGGGATCGGCGCCCTCGTGGGGGCTGTGCTGGGCGCGGGAGGGGTGGCTGTGGTGGCTGTGCTGGTACTTCGAGCCATGGGCGAGTGGCGAGCTGGCCCTGGAGTCCATCGACGCTGATGGACGGCAGGACCAGCACGAACCGCGACGCTGGCGCCAACGGGACCGGCGAGAGCACGCGCAGCGCCATGGGCTGCGTGCGACGAAGGCGGCCGGCGCTCATGTCTGCGAGCCACTGCTCCTCTCTCATGTGACAGGTATCGGCGCCGGTGACCCCGACCTGTAGGGCACGCGGTTGGCGCTGGCGGTCGGGTGAGGCCCCTCCCAGGATTGCACTTGTATCCGTGACATCGAACGATGTAAGCTTTCTCCTATGATCGCAGCCACCGAGTGGGGTTGGAGTGCCTGGGCCTGGTTGGTCATCCCGCTGGCGTCATACGGGCTGGTCAGCCTCACCCTGTTCGCCTTCGGGCGCACCGACGAGACGAACCCGCTCAGGTTCTTCTTCTCCCAGATCGGCGACACCCTGCAGCGCATCACCGGCTACCCCGGCTGGTCGATGGCCGGCGTCCTGAGCGGGCTGATCATGCTGCTCATCGTGGTCATCGGCTTCTACTGGGACGTGGCCTGGCACATCGACAACGGCCGGGACGACGAGCTCTTCACCCCCTCCCACGTGATGATCCTCGTGGGCCTGGGCGGCCTCATCTACGCCGCGGGCATCGCCGTTCTGTTCGCCAGCATCGAAAGGGCCACCACCGCATTGAAGCTCGGGGTCCTGCGCATCCCGTGGTCGGCGGTACTGCTGACCGCCCTCGGTATCGGCGGGGTCACCGCCTTCGGGTTCGACGCCGTGTGGCATGAGGCCTACGGCGTCGACGTCACCCTGTGGAGCCCGCCCCACATCCAGCTGGTCGTCTCGGGGTCGCTCGGCACTATCGCCCTGTGGCTCATGCTGGCCGAGGCCCGCCCATGGGCCGAACCCACTCTTCTCGGCAGGAGCATCCACGTTCTCACCGCCGGCACCGTCCTGGTGGGCATGAGCACCCTCCAGGGCGAGTTCGACTACGGCGTGCCCCAGTTCCAGGTGCTCTACCTCCCGGTGCTGATCATGATCGCCGCCGGGTTCACCTTGATGGCCGTCCGGCGGGCCCTTGGCCCATGGGGCGCGCTGAAGGTGGTCGGCGTCTACCTGGTGCTGCGGGCCTTCCTGGCCTTCGCCATCGGCGGGGCTCTCAACCACACCGTCCCCCATTTCCCGCTCTACCTCGGCTCCGCCCTGGTGGTCGAGGGTGCCTTCGTCTGGCTGGGCACCCGCCGGCCCCTGCGCCTGGCCCTGGTCACGGGTGCCCTGGTGGGCACCGTCGGACTGGTCACCGAGCTGGGCTGGGTGACGCTCTGGGGTTTTTCCACCTCCGCCCGCCTCCCCGCCTCCCTGGCCGTGAAGATCGCCATCCTCGGGCCCATCGCCGCCATCGCCGCCGCCCTGGTGGGCACCGCCCTCGGTGGCGCCATCGCCAAGGCCCAGGAGCACATCCCGGCCGCCGCCCTGGCCGCCGCCGGCGTGGCCCTGCTGGGCACGCTCGCCTTTCCGCTGCCCCGCGACGTCGGCCCGGTGACGGCCACCATCCGGCTGGAGCAGATCGGCAGCATGGCCAACGTCGACGTCACCCTCAACCCGCCCGATGCGGCCCGCACCGCCACCGCCTTCGCAGTGACGTCCTGGCAGGGTGGCTCGGAGACCGTCGGGGCCGACCTCAACCAGGTGGCAATAGGCCGCTACGTGTCCTCCCGGCCCGTGCCGGTCACCGGCAGTTGGAAGACGATGGTCAGCCTGCAGCGGGGCGACGAGGTCATGGCCGTCCCGATCTACCTCCCCGCCGACCCCGAGATCGGCGCCCCCGAGGTGCCCGCCCTCCCCGTCCGCACCGAGCCGTTCGTGCGCAACACCACCATCCTGCTGCGCGAGGTGAAGGCCGGCCCGGCCGGCGCCGCGGTGGCCGCCTACTCGGGCCTGGCCGTCGTCGCCGCCCTCTACATCGCCCTCATCGCCCTCACCGCCCGCCGGGTCCCCCCACTGGGGCCCGCCGCCGCCTCCGACCCGCCGGGCCGCGTCCCGGCCCCGCCCACCTGGGCCGCCGCCGCCCGATCCTGAAGAGTGCCCATCAGGGTGACGTCGGCGATTATTCACGGCGAGGTAGGGGCGTCGCTGACGAGACCACAGCACGAATCCCGACCGTCGAGTGCGTCGAGGACGAGCACGCCGTAAGCGGCAGTCCTGGGCAGCGTGCACGGCTGTGCGGCCTAGCACTCGAATTGGCGACTTGCCGCCTGCCGAGCGTGCAATGTTCCGTCCCAGAGCCACAACATTGCACACTCTGTGGCTGGGCTAGCCCGAGAGCGTCAGCCGGCGGAAGCCCTCGGCGTGGAGGACGCCGGCGGTGCGACCCTCGGCCTCGGCCCGCTGGAGGAGCACGTCGCGGAACAGCTCCTCGGAGCCGTCGAGCTGACTGGTGTGGCAGAGCAGGGCCTCGACCTTGGCCTCCAGGCTGGAGCTCACGTCGACCCACACGTTGGGCTCGAGCGTGCCCGAGAGGAGCACGACCCCGACCGGGTGCGGGGCACCGGCCGAGGGAAAGTAGTGGGGATTGCCGGCCGCCGGCGACACGGCGTCGAGCGTGGCCCAGCCAGCGGCACGGTGGTCGGCGTGGTTGAAGTAGGTGTCGCCGAAGATGACGGCGGTGGGATCGGGACAGATCACCACCTCGGGCCGGGTGCGGCGGACCGCGGCCACGATCTGCCCGCGCACCTCCCCCGAGTTGACCAGCTCCCCGTCGTCGATCCCGAGCTGCTCCCGCCCGGCCAGGCCCAACACCGTTCCCGCCGCCGCCATCTCCCCCCGCCGGCGCTCAGCCAGCTGGTCGAGGTCGGAGGCCGGGTCGTGGGAACCCTTCTCGCCCCGGGTGAGCACCAGCACGTGCACCTCACAGCCCGCCGCGGCCCAGCGGGCCAGGGTGGCGCCACAGGAGATCTCCGGGTCGTCAGGGTGGGCGTAGACGGCCAGGGCTCGGGTCGGGGCGTCGCCGAAGAGGGCGGTCGCCATCATGCCGCCCCGGCCAGGGCGTCAAGCGCCCGCTCGACCCCGTCGTCGTCGATGTCGTGGTGGGTGACCAGGCGCACCACGCCGGGCGCAATCGTGCCGGCCAGCACACCCGCTGCTCCGAGGTGGGCGACCAGCGCCACCGGATCCGGATGCCGCCAGGTGATCACGTTGGTGTGCACGACGTCCGGGTCGCACCCGCCGTCCGGCCACCGGTCGGCCACCGCCTCGGCCAGCCGCCGGGCCCGCGCGTGATCGTCGGCCAGGCGTTCCACCATGGCGTCGAGGGCCACGAGCCCGGCGGCGGCGATCACCCCGGCCTGACGCATTCCCCCGCCCAGGCGTTGGCGCTCGCCCCTGGCCTCGGCGATCAGATCCGCCGGCCCGGCCAGCATCGACCCGACTGGCGCGCACAGGCCCTTCGACAGGCAGCACATGACCGTGGTCGCCGTCGCCGCGTAGGTGGCCGCGGCCACACCCGTGGCCACCTCGGCGTTGAACAGGCGGGCGCCGTCGAGGTGCACGGGCAGCCCGGCCCGCCGGGCGACCGCCGCCACCGCCTGGAGACGCTCCAGCGGCCACGGCGCCCCGTCGGCCGGCATGTGAGTGTTCTCCACGCAGACCAGCCCGGGTCGCACGTGATGGTGGGCGGCGGCCTCCACCGCCCACACCACCTCGGCCGGATCGATCGTGCCGTCGGCGTCGTCGACTGCGGAGAACTGGACGCCGGCGTTGCGACCGGCCGCCCCGTTCTCGTAGATGACCACGTGCTGGCGGCGCCCGGCCAGCACGGTCGAGCCCGGCGGGGCCAGCAGGCGCAGAGCGATCTGGTTGCCCATGGTCCCCGAGGGCACGAAGAGGGCCGCCTCCTTGCCCACCCGGCCGGCGAAGGCCTCCTCCAGGGCGTTGACCGTGGGGTCCTCGCCATAGACGTCGTCGCCCACCTCGGCGAAGGCCATGGCCCGGCGCATCGCCAGTGTGGGCCTGGTCACGGTGTCCGATCGCAGGTCGACGACCCCCGAAGCCATGCCCGTACGATGGCAGACTTGCCCACCACATCGGAGAACACCGTGCGACCCGATCCGTCCGAACTGCTCGAACTGGCCGAGCGCGTGGCCAGAGAGGCCGGCGAGATGCTCCTGGCCGGCGCCGACGACCTGCGGGTCGACGTCTCCACCAAGACCAGCGGTACCGACATGGTCAGCGAGATGGACCGGGCTTCAGAGACCCTGATCGTCAAGGGCATCCTGGCCGCCCGTCCCGACGACGCCATCCTGGGCGAGGAGACCGGCTCACGCGACGGCACCAGTGGCGTGCGCTGGGTCATCGACCCCCTCGACGGCACGACCAACTACCTCTACCGCCATCCCATCTGGGCGGTGTCGGTGGGGGTCGAGGTCGACGGTCGGGTCGATGTCGGCGTGGTCGTCGCCCCCGGCCTGCGGGAGGTGTTCACCGCCGAACGGGGTGGCGGAGCGTGGCTGAACGGTTCGCCGATCGCCGTGTCGGGCGGCGTCGACCTGGCCAGCGCTCTGGTCGGGACCGGGTTCGGCTACGCCTCCTCCCGCCGGGGCCGGCAGGCCGCGGTCCTCCCCCACCTGCTGCCCGCGGTGCGCGACATCCGGCGCAATGGCGTGGCCTCCCTCGACCTGTGCTGGGTGGCCTGCGGCCGCCTCGACGGCTACTTCGAGGCCGGCGGCCAGCCCTGGGATGTGGCCGCCGGCCTCCTCATCGCCGCCGAGGCCGGCGCCATGGCTGCCGGGCTCGACGGCGGACCGGTGTCGTCGGAGTCGGTGATGGTCGCCACTCCCGGCGTGGCCCCGGCTCTGTTCGGGCTGCTGACCGGCGCCGGGGCGGCCGAGCCGCTGGAACCACCTCACTGAACGGCCGCCGGTATGCCACCATGGGTCGGTGGCACGGATGGGTGCGGTCCTGCGATTCCTGGCCCGCCAGTCGGTGCGCCTGTCGATTGCCGCCCTGGGCTTCACCGTGCTGGCCGTCGGCGTGGTGCTGCTGATCACGCCCGGTCCGGGCCTGCTGGTGATCATCGCCGGCCTGGCCATCCTGGCCCATCAGTTCGCGTGGGCCGCCATCGCCCTAAACAAGGTCAAGTCCCGGGCCGCCCAGGCCAAACGGGCGGCGATGCGCCGGGCTCCCGGGCAGGCTCAGCCGCCCCGCGCCGGCAACGTCGACTGAGTCGTCAGCTCTGCGGCTCCAACCGGCGGGACCGGCCGACTGAGACAGGTTTGCGACTCAGGCCGCCCCGTCCCACCAGAGGGTGACGACGTCGCCCGAGGAACTCGGAGCGTCTCCGAGGAGGGCGTCAACCTCGGGGTCGCGCTCGGCCGGCAGACAAAGGTAGCGCCGGACCGACGCCACCCGGACCTCCCGGTCGACACCCCGGGTCGTACGGGCCGCCCTTTCGACCCGGGGCGTGAGGCCGGCGTCGGTGAGCAGGCCGATGGCGTCGGCGGCGGTCGGGCCGGCGGGCCGGTCGACGTCCCAGAAGTGGCGCCAGAGGTGGTTCACGCCGGCCCTCGGGTGCTGGTCCGTGAGCTCCATCACCGCCCGGACGTGGGCGTGGGACACCAGCTCGGCGACGAAGGTGGCCAGGTCAGGGATGTTGTAGGCCACGTGGTGGCTCACGACCACGTCGGCCGGGCCGACACTCGCCGCATCCTCGGGCCAGCGGCCGTGGACCGCCTCGTGCTCGACCCCGAGCTCCCCGGCGCGCGCCGAGAACATGGCCAGAAGGTCTTCGCCCGGATCGAAGCCGGTGACCCGGGCGGCGGGTGGGACCAGGGCCAACCCGGCGGCTCCGCCTCCGCAGCCCACGTCGAGCACCGAGCCGCCGTCCGGCAGCGCGTCACGAGCCGTACGGCGCGACGGGGTGTCGGGCCCGGGGTCTACCCGGGCCTGGAACAGGGCGGGACTGAAGGTCCACGGCGACTCGGGCGCCTGAGCCATGATGTGTTCCGGGATGGCCCACGCCGCCAGCTCCGACGCCCACTTCTCGGCGGGGGTCATCGCCCGACCTGCCGGTCGGGCCATGAGTGCCGATTGGAGCGGCCTCCCCTTGCATTCCGTACGCAGCTGCCTGAGCCGGTCATCGCCCGACCCGGATCACGATGGTGCCCGCCAGCCGGTCGTGGAGACCGCGCCGGCGGCGGTCAAGGGCCAGCGACGCCATGATGGCCAGGCTCACCCCCAGGCCGATGATGGGCAGCCGCCCGAGGATCCCGGGCACGGCCCACCGCAGCGCGGCCCGCCTCCAACCGGGGAGCGACCCGTCGGCTTCGGCCACCACCCGGGTACCGACGGCGATCTTCCCGAGAGTCTGGCCCCACAGAGCGGTCGGCACAATCGTGTAGATGGCACCGAAGAGGAACAGGCCGAGGAGGATCGGCCCCGGCAGGGAGCGCTCGAGATTGTCGAGCTCCACGAGGCCCAGGAGCAAGGGGACCACGACGACCATGCTGGTCAGCAGCCCGTCGATGAGCGCCCCGCCGACGCGTTGGGCGATCGACGCCAGTTGCTCGGCCTGCTCCTCCTCCAGCCGGGGCGTGAGGTTGTGCTCGCTCACCCGAAGAACACCTCAGCGACGCCGTGGTAGAGGTCGGGATCCACGGTCTTCGACTTCCCCACCGCCTCGGCCAGCGACACCCGCACGATCCGACCGGCCTGTAGGGCCACCATCTGGCCCATGGCCCCCTCGTGGACGGCGTCGATGGCGGCCACGCCGAAACGAGTGGCGAGGACGCGGTCGGAGGCGGTCGGCGTGCCGCCCCGCTGGACGTGACCGAGGATGGTCACACGCGTCTCGAAGCCGGTGCGGTCCTCGATGCCCTGCGCCACCCGATTGGCGATGCCGCCCAGGCGCACGTGGCCGAAGGCATCGAGCTCCCCCGACTGCACAGCCATGGTGCCCTCCACCGGGACGGCGCCCTCGGCCACCACCACCAGCGACGCGTACCGGCCCCGGTCGTGGCGGCCCTGCAGCCGCATGCAGATGGCCTCGATGTCGAACGGCTCCTCGGGGATGAGGATCTCCGCCGCCCCGCCGGCGATGCCGGCCTGGGTGGCTATCCACCCCGCGTGGCGGCCCATCACCTCGACGACCATGACCCGGTCATGCGACTCGGCGGTGGTGTGCAGGCGGTCGATGGCGTCGGAGGCGATCTGCACCGCGGTGTCGAACCCGAAGGTCACCTCGGTTGCCGACAGGTCGTTGTCGATCGTCTTGGGCACCCCGACCACCATCAGGCCCTCGACCGCCAGCTTGTTGGCCACCCCCAGGGTGTCGTCGCCGCCGATGGCGACCAAGGCGTCGATCCCCTCGGCCCGCAGGTTGTCGAGCGCCTGCTGCGGGCCGCCGTCCAGCTTGTAGGGGTTGGTCCGGGAGGTACCGAGGATGGTGCCGCCCCTCGGCAGCAGCCCCCGGCACCGCTCCACGTCGAGGGGCATGGTGCGGCGCTCAAGCACGCCCTTCCAGCCGTCGAGGAAGCCGACCAGCTCGTCGCCGTAGTGGCGCTCACCCTTGCGTACGACGGCCCGGATTACGGCGTTGAGCCCTGGGCAGTCCCCTCCCCCGGTCAGCAGCCCTACACGCATGCGTGCCACGCTACCGCCGTGCCGGACGTCGCCCGCAGGGCGCCATGTCAGTAGTGGTCGCCATCGACGCCGGGACGACCGGCGTGCGGACGTTGGCCGTCGACACCGCCGGCCGACCGGTGGGGTGGTCGTACCGCGAGCTGCCCCAGCACTTTCCCCGGCCCGGCTGGGTGGAGCACGACCCCGAGGAGATCTGGGCGGCCGTCGAGACCACGCTGGCTGAGCTGCGGTCGGCCCTGGACCAGCCCATCGCCGCCATCGGCGTCACCAACCAGCGCGAGACGGTCGTGGCATGGGACCGGCGCACGGGCGAGCCCCTGCACGACGCCATCGTGTGGCAGGACCGGCGCACCGCGTCCCGCTGCCGGCGCCTCGAGGACGACGGTCACCTGCCGATCGTGCGGGAGGCGACCGGCCTGGTCCTCGACCCGTACTTCTCGGCCACCAAGATGGCCTGGCTGCTGGCCGAGGGCGGTGTGCACGCCGGTCCCCGCCTGGCCCTGGGCACGGTGGACTCCTGGATCCTCTGGAAGCTCACAGGCGGGGCGACCTTCGCCACCGACCCATCCAACGCCAGCCGCACGCTGCTCTACGACATCCGCCACGGGGCGTGGTCCACCGAGCTGTGCGACCTCTTCGGCGTACCGGTGGCCGCACTGGCCGAAGTGCGGCGAACCAGCGGACGCCTCGGCACCACTTCTGACGGCATCCCCGTCAGTGCCCTGGTCGGCGACCAGCAGGCCGCCCTGTTCGGCCAGGCCTGCGTGCGGCCGGGCATGGCCAAGAACACCTACGGCACCGGCTCGTTCGTCCTCATGAACGTGGGCACGACGTGCCCGGCGCCGGTCGAGGGCCTGCTCACCACTGTGGCCTGGTCCCTCCCGGGGGTGCCTCCGGTCTACGCCCTGGAAGGGTCGATCTTCGCCACCGGCGCGGCCATCTCCTGGTTGCGCGACGGCCTGGGCATCATCGACTCTCCCGCCGACATCGGGCCCCTGGCTGAGTCCGTACGCGATTCCCAGGGTGTCGCCTTCGTACCCGCCTTCTCGGGACTGGGCAGCCCGTGGTGGGACCCGCACGCCCGGGGAACCATCGTGGGCCTGAGCCGGGGCAGCGGCCGGGCCCAGCTGGCCCGGGCCGCAGTCGAGGCCATGGCGTACCAGACCCGCGACGTGGTTGAGGCCATGACTGCGGCCGTCGGCCACCCCATCGGTGAGCTGCGGGTCGACGGAGGCGCCTCCGTGCTCGACCTCCTCCTGCAGATCCAGGCCGACCAGCTCCGGGTGCCCGTGGCCCGGCCCATCGTGCGGGAGAGCACCGCCCTGGGCGCGGCCTACCTGGCCGGACTGGCCGAGGGCGTCTGGTCCTCCACCGACGAGGTCGCCGGGCTGTGGCGGGAGGAGGCCCGGTTCACGCCCCGGGCGCCCCAATCCGTCGTCGACAGCCGCCACGCCACCTGGTGCCGCGCCGTCGACCGCTCCCGTCGGTGGGCCCACCCATGAGGGGCGAGTGTGGGCGATTCGGTCCCGCACATATATGACCGCGAATCGCCCACACTCGGGGCGGCGGCTCAGCCGGTGGCGACGGGCAGAGGGCGGTCAACGCCCAAGTTGGTCATCACGTACTGGGCAATCCGGCACAGGGCGGCGAGCTGGTGGCGCTCGCGGGCCCGGAACGGCCGGCCCTGGCGGCCGAGGAGCAGGGCCAGCCGGGAGGCGCCGAGGGCGGCCCAGGCCACGTCGTCGGGGCCGCACTCGCCCGAGCTGACCGCCGCCGACGACTGGCTGCCGGCCACGAAGGCCACCAGCCACGCCGGCGGGGGCGGGGCGCCGTGGGAGGCGAGCAGGGCCCGGTCGTCGAGGTCGACAACCACGGCCCACTCGGCCCCGAAGTCGCGCCGGGCGTGGGCGACCAGCGCGCTCAGGAGATCGGCGTACGACGCAGCACCCACCATCAGCGCCGCCGTCTCCAAGGCATCCAGGCGGGGGTCGGACAGCCTGCCCGGGGCCGGCCGCACGTCCTCCACGTCGACACCGTCCACCTGGTCGATCTCGGCCAGCAGCAGCGACACCAGGCTGGCGTCGGGAAGCTCGACGACCAGCTCGTCGATGGCCCGCCCCGCTCCCCTCTCAAGGATGTCGATGCCCACCACGTCGCCGCGGACGGCGCCGATGCGGCTGGCCACCTGGCCGAGGGCTCCCGGGCGGTCGGGCACCCAGACGCGGACGACAAAGGTTTCCATGGCTCCAAGCTAGAGACCGGACATGAACGCACTGTTACAGCGGGGTCACGTTCTGTGAATCGATCGCCGCAGTGGCAGGATGGGTGGCGGCTGGGGGCCCTCCGGACGGCGGCGACCGGTCCGACGTAGAGAGACAACGATGGACGACCCCTCCGACGGCGCGCCCGCCCCACCCGGGGCGACGAGTGCATTGGCTGAGCTGCGGGCGGGCGCCGCCGGCGAGGAGTTCGTCGCCCTCCTGCAGCGGACGATCCGCGCCGTCGGAGTAGCCCGCAACTTTCCCGCACCGGACGGCGACGACCGGTGGGACGCTGACGCCGTCGGCGCGGCGACGGCCGAGTTCATGGTCGACACCCAGACGCCCCGCCGCCTCACCGACCTGGCCCTCCACTGCGCCACCGAGCAGGCGCTGCGGGCCCGCCTCCAGGGCACGGTCAAGAACTTCCTCGCCGACCTCGGCCGCCGCACACCCATCGGCAAGCTGGTGGTGAGGATCAACGACGTGCTCGGCCTCGACCCGCGCTTCGCCCGCGTCGAGGGTCGGTGGGCGCTACGGTCCGGCCCGACCGAGGCCGGAACCGACGATCCCGAGGGCCTGGTCCGGGCCATCGGGGCCCACGCCGTGGTGGTGCCGGCGTGGGGCCACGAGGCGCAACGGTCGGCACCGGTAGCCGACCGGGCCACCATCGTCTCGCTGTGCGCCGCCCTGCTCGACGCGGCCGGCGGGTCGCTGACGCCGCGGAGCATGGCCCGGGCGATCGGCCACCGCCTTGGGGTCGGTCAAGCGCCGGTCTCGCTCGACATCGGCGCGTTCGACCACCCGGCGTCGCACGACGATGCCGGCCCCGACCGCACCGGGAGCGAGGCGCTGCGATCGGTGCGGGCCGCCGAGGTTCTGGTGCAGCTCAACGACCGCGAGCGCCTCGCCGTCGCCCGTCCCGAATACACCATCCGCCAGCTCGCCCCGCTCCTCGGGGTGAGCCCGTCGCAGTCTCACCTGGTCCGCCAGCGGGCGGCGGCCGTCATCCGGGCCGAGCTGATCGACGACGACGACGCCGAGGGAATCGCCCTGTCGGTCATGGAGCTGGGCCGGCGCTGGGCCGACAGCATGGACATCGCCGCCAAGGGCATCGCCGCCCTGGACATCGCCACCCGATCCGCCGTACTGGTGCCCTGATGACCAGCTTCGGGTCGGCGCATCCCCTCGATGTCGACCTCGGCGACCTCGCCGATGGCACCCTCGACCGGGCTCGCGCTGCGGCCATCGACGCCCACCTGACCGGCTGCGCACTCTGCCGCATCAAGCGGGTGCGCCTCGCCGGCGCGCCCCCGCCGGCGCAGGACGCCGAGACACAGCCCGTGGCGTCAACTTCCTTCGAAGTGCCAGCGATCGAGGAGGGCGACGAACTGGTGGCCGGTGAGATCCGCCTCGTCGGCGGCGACCAACGGCTGCTCGTCCTGGTCCTCGAGGTCGGCCCGCACACGGTGCTGGTGACCCCGGTCACCTTCGACGTTGAGGCCGCCGACGACGAATCGGTGGTTGTCGGTGGCGGGCGCTCGCCGTTGCCGACCGCGATGGTCCTGCACCCGGCGCTGGCTGCACACGTGCCCAGAGAGGTGGTGGGCGGACGGCTCGCCACCCTGACCGGCCCGGCGGAGCTCCCCGGCCTCCTCGCCGGCCATGCTCCCGAGACGTCACGAGGTCCGGCCATCGCCGGCCCCACTGACCCCCGGCTGGAGCTGCGCCAGCACCTGGTCGACCTGCTCGGCTCGCTGGACGCGACGCCGGCCGTCGATGCCGACCGGACCAGGACGGCGCTGATCGACGACCTCCGTGCCTTCCGAGGCCCGGCCTGCGCCGTGCGCACCCTCGACGCATGGGACGGCCTGATGGCCGCCGATGCCGCCGAATGGGCTCCGCTGGCCACGATCGACGAGGTGGGCGTGGTGCTCGTGGTCCTCGACACCCCCCACGGCCTGGTTGACGACGCCGACTTCGACACGGCCAGGGCGGTCCTCACCCGATGCAACGCCACCGCGCTCGTCGTGCTGGCCCGGGGACTCAGCGAGCTGGCCGACGTCTTCGACGCCTCGGCGCTGAACTTCGGCATCGACATGCCCTCCGGCGCCCATACGCCGCCCCGGCCCCTGATCTCGGGCCTGGTCCCCTTCGACGCCATCGCCAAGTTCCTCGACCAGCACTCCGGAGCCCGCGCCATGAGCCCGCCGACCCGAGGTCCCGTAGCCCGCGTCGACGTGGCCGACGTCCTCCGGGCGGCGGCGGTTGCGGCGGTGGCCGACGCCGTTCGCCAGGGAGGTCGGTTCAAGATCCTCCCGAAGCGGCGGGGCTATGAGTCGCTCGCTGCGGCCCCCGACGCCCTGGGCGACGCGCTGGCGCTGGCGTTCACCGACGCCTCAGTCGTGGACGGTCTACTCGAACTGGCCGGCCGAACCGGCGAGGACGAGGCCGGCGGGTGATCACCCACATCACCCTGGAGAACTGGCGGGCCTACCGCAGCCTCGACCTCGACGTCGACCCGGGCACCACCTTCCTCGTCTCCCCTAACGGCGTCGGGAAGAGTTCGCTGCTCGAAGCGGTGCGGTGGGCGCTGGCCGCAGGCCACGTCGACCATCGCCCGTCGATGGTGCGCCAGGGCCATGACAGGGCGGCGGTGTCGGTCACCCTGGCCCTGCCCGCCGGCAAACTGGCCCTGACCCGCTCCCTCCGTGTCGTCCGTTCACGCCTCACGACAGAGACCCGGGCCACGCTGGACGGCCGCGAGGTCGACGAGGACGAAGCCGGCCGCGCCCTGGCCACGTCGTGGTCGGCCGATGCCCGGTTCGTGTCGCGGACGGCGTTCCTCACCGAGGATCTCCGACGCGACGCCGAGGACCCCAACCTGCGCGCCCACCTGTGCCGGGCCTACTCACTCGACGATCTCCAGCGGGCCCTGGCCGAGATCGAGCCTGCCCTCGCCCAGCTCTCCCGGAGCCTCAAGGCGTCGAGGGCCGAGCTCTCCGGAACCCGCCAACAGCTTCACGAGGCCACCGAGGCCGTTGCCGCCATGGCCGCGGGGGTGGCGGCGGCACAGGAGGAGGTCGATACCGCCAGGGCCGCCCACGCCCAGGCCCGGGCGGCCCTCGACGGGGCCCGCGCCGCCGCCGCGCTCCGGACGGCGGCGGATGTCTGGCGGACCAGCCACGATCGCCTTCTCGCCGCCGCCCTGCCCGTCGTCGGGCCCCTTGCCCCCGACGCATCCCTTGACGGGCCCCTCACTGCGATCGAGGTTCAGCTCGGAGCGGAGGTGGACTCGATCCGGGCCCAGCAGGCTGCGCTCCGGTCGAGGCTGGAGGCGGCCGAGGCGTCGTGGTCGACCCTGCACGTGGCCGGCGCCGCCTGCCCGGTGTGCCTCCGGGAGCTCGACGACGACAGCCGCGACCGGGCCGAGGACCTCCATCGCACCACGCTCGAGCGGGTGCGCGCCGACCTGGCCGGCCTCGACGACCGGTCGACCACGGGGGCCCTCGCCACCGTCCGCCAGCTCGCTCGCCAGGCCGCCGCCCTCGGGGCCGCGCCTGCCGCGCCAGAAGTCGACGACCTGGCCGAGCGGGTCGAGACCGAGGGGACGGCCCTCGCGGCGCTGGAAGCGGCGGTCGCCGGCCAGCGCCAGGTCGAGATCGAGGCGCAGACGGCGCTGGCCCGGCTGGAGGCCCTGCGCGCCGACCTCGACGCGGCCGATGCGCTGACCGAGCGCTATCGCACCGAGGCGTTACTGGAGGCCGGGCGGGCCGCGCTGCACCAGACGGTGACCACGGTGCTCGGCCGTCAGCTGGAGCCGCTGGCCGCCGAAGTCAACCGTCGATGGGAGGCCGTCTTTCCCGACCGTCCCAACCTCCACCTCACGCCCGACGGCGAGCTGTCGCGCGACATCGACGGGTCGCCCCTGGAGTTCGGGGCGTTCAGCGCCGGGGAGCAGACGGTGGCCAAGCTGATGATGCGGCTCACCACCCTGCTGGCCACGACCACGGTGCCGTTCTGCTGGATCGACGAGCCCCTGGAACACCTCGACCCGGTGTCTCGCCAGCTCGTGGGCAGCACCCTGGCCCACCTGAGCGCCCCGGGCGGCCTGGAGCAGATCTTCGTCACCACCTACGAGGAGCCCTTGGCCCGCCGGCTGGCCGAGTTGCAGCCCGGACGGGTCCGCGTCCAGTACCTGCGCACCGCAGCGTCGTCCCTTCTGTCCTGAAGATTCCGCTTGACCTCAAGTTTGCTTGAGGTTCTAGGGTGCACGAATCGGGACCGCAACCGAGGAGAAAAACACGAACCGGCGGTCCGACGTATGTGCAACGTTGAAGGCGAAGCCCCAGCGGGAGGAACTGATGTCCACGAACTACGCCGTCGAAGCCCACGGGCTGGTCAAGCGCTATGGATCGACGACCGCACTGGGCGGGATCGATGTCGAGGTACCCACCGGCACCGTCATCGCCGTGCTCGGGCCGAACGGGGCCGGCAAGACCACTGCCGTCCGCATCCTCACCACCCTTACCGATCCCGATGAGGGGCAGGCGACGGTGGCCGGGTTCGACATCCGCACCCAGGGCACCGAGGTGCGCCGCCGGATCGGCCTGGCCGCCCAGGACGCCACCGTCGACCCGCTCCTCACCGGGCGGGAGAACCTGGTCATGCTGGGAGAGCTCCATCAGATGCGCCGCTCCGACGCCGGCGTGCGGGCCACCCAATTGCTTAGCGAGTTCTCCCTCGACGAGGCGGCCGACCGGGTGACGTCGGGCTACTCAGGCGGCATGCGCCGCCGGCTCGATCTGGCTGCCACCCTGGTCTCCCGCCCCGAGGTGCTGTTCCTCGACGAGCCCACCACCGGCCTCGACCCCCGAGGCCGCAGCGAGCTCTGGACCGTGATCGACACCCTCGTCGGTCGGGGCACGACGGTGGTGCTCACCACCCAGTACCTGGAGGAGGCCGAGCGCCTGGCCGACGACATCGTGGTGATCGACCACGGGCGGATCATCGCCCGGGGGGACGCCCGCAAGCTCAAGCGGGAGGTCGGCGGCGACCAGGTGCAGGTAGTGGTGGTCGAGCCCGGTCACCTGGCCGAGGCCGCCCGCCTCATCGCCCGCATCACCGGCGTGGAGCCCACGGTCGACGTCAATGCCCGCTCGGTCACCGCCGCCACCAGCCAGGGCGTCGAGACCCTGGTGCTGGCGGCCAAGGCCTTCACCGGGGCCGGGATCGCCGTCGACGACATGAGCCTGCGCCAGCCCACCCTCGACGAAGTGTTCCTCACCCTCACCGGATCGCCCGCCGACGACACCACTTCCCAGGAGGCCTAGCCCGATGACCGCCATCTCACTCGACGCCGAGACCACCGCCCACGACGGCCCCCGGCCGGCCAAGGGCTTGTTCCACGACACCTGGGTCATCGCCCGCCGGGGCCTGGTGCACATGAAGCGCCAGCCCGAGGCCCTGGCCGACGCCACCATCCAGCCGATCATGTTCGTGCTGCTGTTCGCGTACGTGTTCGGCGGGGCCATCGCCGTACCCGGTGAGGGCAACTACCGCGAGTTCCTGATGGGTGGCATCTTTGCCCAGACCATCGTGTTCACCTCCTTCGGGGTGGCCATGTCGCTGGCCAACGATCGCAAGAACCAGGCGGTCGACCGCTTCCGCGCCCTGCCCATCGCCCGAGGTGCGGTGCTCGGCGGGCACGCGGTAGCCAACCTGCTGAAGGCGCTGCTGCCGATCGTGCTCATGTCCCTGTGCGGGCTGGCCATCGGCTGGCGCATCCGCGACGGGCTGGTCAACGCCGCCCTCGGCTACCTCCTGCTGGTCGCCTTCGCCTTCGCCATGGTGTGGGTCGGCGTGCTGCTCGGGAGCGTGGTGTCCACGCCCGAGGGCGTGCAGGGGATCGGTTTCGGCGTGTTGTTCCCGATCACGTTCATGGCCAGCACCTTCGTGCCCACCGAGAGCATGCCCGGCGTCGTGCGGACCATCGCCGAATGGAACCCGGTTACCACCCTCTCCAATTCGGCCCGGGAGCTCTTCGGCAACCCCTCCACAGCGGCCGGCCCCGACGCCCCGTGGTCGATCGCCAACCCCATCGCATACTCGATCATCTGGATCATCGCCATCGTCGCCGTATGCGCCCCCCTGGCCGTGCGGACTTACCAGCGGTCGGTGGCCAAGTAGCCCGAGCTCAGAGGTTCACCGGGGCGGGGGCGGGGGACTCGGCGTGGGCAGGCAGCCAGCCTCCCTCCCCAGGAGACGCAGGCCGGCCAGGTCGCCGGCGTGATAGTCCGCCCCGCCGCCCTGGGCGCCCAGCTCGGGGAACATGATCTGGTCCGACCGGGCCACGTGACCGAGGCCGACCAGGTGGCCCAGTTCGTGGAGGAAGACCCGGCCCCAGGTCGTGCCCTCGCCGAAGCCGTTGGCCGGCTGCGAGCGGCCGCGGTCCTGGGCGATGGCGTCGACGTTCACGACCAGCACTCCGCTCACCGACACCTGGCCCACGGGGAACGAGCGCCCGCCGGCGGGGTTGGTGGGCTCCATGGAGAACTTCCCGCCGTGGTCCCATGCGATCAGCACCGGGGCCCAGCGGTTCCCGTAGCGCTCGGGCTGCAACCGGGCACGGTTCACCGAGGCGGGCTCGTCGGTCTCACCTTCATTGACGAACGTGAGGCCCGACGCCGCCTCCAGCTTGCCCATGGCCTCCTGGAGATCGTCGAGGGCTCCCGGCGGGGCGAGGGCGGTGTTGACGACGTAGCGGACCGGCTCGCACGGGTTGAACCGCACCGGCTGGCAACCCCCCTCGCGGGCCTCGAGGAAGGCGTAGTCGACAGGCACCTCGACGCCCCGTCTCGTCCGGCCGTCGAACTCGGCGGCCAGGTGGTTGCGGACCGGGCAGTCGGGCGAGTCGGGCCCCTCGGCGGCGATCCCGGCGTCGCCGGCCAGGGGATCGGCGTCGTCGGAGCCGCCTCCGCAGCCGCCTCCAAAGGACAGGAGAACACTCGCGACCACAAGCACGCACAGTCTGACGGAGCGAAGTATCCCCGGACGGTACAGGAGCGCGGCCGACCGTAGGCTTCGAGGTGCGTCGCGACCTATGGTCGGACCATGTGCCGGAACATCACCCCGCTCCGTGGGCTCGAGCCGCCAGCCACCACCGACGAGGTCGAGTCGGCGGCTCGTCAGTACGTTCGCAAGGTGGCGGCGGTCACCACCGCCGCGCAGATGGCCACGCCCGAGATCGAGCGGGCCATCGAGCGGATCGCCGCAGCCACGTCGGACCTCCTCGCCGAGCTCCCGGCCCGTCGGCGGCCCCCCGCCGTGGTTCCACCGCTCCGTCGGCGGGCGGCCTCGTCGGGCTAGGTCACTGGCAGGGCGGGGGGTTGCCGACCCGTGGGCCAGCGGGATCGCGCCACGGCCCAGACCAGATGGCCGTCGGGTCCGGTGCCATCGAGGTGGTAGCCCAGCTTCCGTGGGACGGCGGCGCTGGCCAGGTTGGCGGGGTGGCAGCGGATCTCTATGCGGTCGACCTCGGGAAAGCAGTCGAACCCGGTGTCGGTCAGGGCCCGCGCCGAGGCAGTGGCATAGCCCCGGCGGGTCCTGTCGCTACGGACCCAGTAGCCGATCTCCAGGATGCCCGGGCCCTGTCGGCGGTGCAGGCCGAAGCCGCCCACCACTTCCCCGTCGGCGTCGACGAGGCCGAAGCCCATCTCTTCCTCGGAGCCGGCCTCGGCCCCGGCCCGTTCCAGAAAGGACCGAACCGATTCGATGGTGGGCGGCTCCGACGCCCACGGCATCCACACCCGCAACTCGGGCAAGCTGGGCTCCACTGCCAACAGCAGCCGTTCGGCGTCATCCACGCTCCAGCGGCGCAACCGCAATCCGTCGACGGGAACGGCGATGTCGGACGGGGCCCGGGTCATGCTCCATGGTGGCGCGTGGTTCTCGGGAGGGCTCGGAAATTCCGCCGGCGGTCAGTCCCGTGTCCGGTAGACACCGGCATGGCCGGCACCGAATCGCGATCCTCGCGCCACATCCTCGTTTACGGACCTCCGGCCGCCGGCAAGCTGACCGTCGCCCGGTGCCTGGCCGCTCAGTACGGCCTCAAGGTGCTCGACAACCACGTCAGCGTCGACGCCGCCCTGCGGCTGTTCGATTTCGGCACCCGACCGTACGCCGACCTGGTCGAGACGCTACGGGTGGCGCTCCTCGGTGCCGCGGCGCGGGAGGGCGTCGACGTCGTGTCCACCCTCGTGTACGCCCACCCGGTCGACCGCGGTCACGTCGACCGGCTCGTCGGCACCTCCCAGGCCGGGGGGGCCGTCGTCACCTTCGTCCAACTGCTTCCCGGCCGCTCGGTGTTGGAGCAGCGGACCTCCGAGCCGAGCCGGGCGGAGTCCGGCAAGATCCGTGAGGTCGCCACGCTGAGGCGGCTGCTCGACTCCTACGACCTCTCCACGCCGATCCACCCCGGCGACCTGTCGATCGACAACTCCGATCTGCACCCAGAGGAGGTGGCGGCGCTGATCGGGCAGGAATTCGGGCTGACCCGGACTTCGGTCTGAACGAAGCTCAGGCGGCAGCGGGCTGTACCCGGCGCCACACGGCCACGATCTCGGCGCTACGGATGCTGGCCATGCGCACGCTCCAGCAGTCCACCACGCTCCGGCCCTCCTCCAGGGCGAAGAAGGTGGTGAACTGGCCGTCGGGTTGATAGGCGTCCGCCCCCTCGATGACCTCAACGGTGCCGTCCTTGAGCTTGACCTCGAAGCTCGCCATTGTCCGACCGTACGCCGGTCGGCCTGTGACAAGGAAGACCGACTACCTGTGGATCTTCGGCGGATTTCCTGTGGACGGCGTGACGATGCCCTGCCACAGCATGTCGACCAGGCGCTCGGGCAGGCCGTCGTCGATCTCCATGCCGGTCACGAGGAACCGGTGCAGGAGCAGGGCGACCACCGCGTCGGCCACCAGTTCGGGGTCGACGCCGGCGCCCACCTCGCCCCGTTCGACGCCGCGCCGGACCGCCTCCAGCACCCGGTTCCGGCGGGGCTGCACGAAGCCCTCCCGGAAGGCAACCGCCAGCTCCGGGTTGCGGGCCAGCTCGGTGACCAGGGCGGGCATGACCCGGCCGGCGTCGGAGGTGCGGAGGTGGTGCATGAACCCCTGCACGAAGGCCAACAGGTCGTCGCGGGCCGAGCCGGTGTCGGGCGGCTGCCAGCCGCTCTCCCGGCACGCGCTCACCGCGTCGACCACCAGGGCCGACTTCGACGACCACCGGCGGTACACGGTGGCCTTGCCCACACCGGCGCGCGCAGCCACCCCCTCCATGGTCACCCCGCCGTAGCCGTCGTCGGCCAGCAGGTCGACGGCAGCCCGCAGGATGGCCCGGTCGGCCTCTGCGCTGCGCGGCCGCCCCGGCGGGCGCTGGAACTCGACTTCGTCGATGTCCATCACCACCTCCCACTTCCGAAACGAGCCCGTCTCGTTTCAGAGGACCGTAGTCCAGCTACGGCAGTTTGTTCAGCGCCTTTCTCATGTTGCGCACGGCCTGGCCGATGCGCTGTTCGTTCTCGATGAGGGCGAAGCGCACGAAACCGTCGCCCGTCGGGCCGAACCCCACCCCCGGGGAGGTGGCCACCTTGGCCTCCTGGACCAGGAACGACGAGAAGGCCAACGAGCCCATCTCCCGGTAGGGCTCGGGGATCGGCGCCCAGGCGAACATTGTCGCCTTCGGCTTCTCGATGGCCCAGCCGATCCGGTTCAGGCCGTCACAAAGGGCATCGCGCCGGCTCCAGTAGATCTCGTTGACCTGCTTGGGGTAGTCGGAGGCCTCGTTCATGGCCACGATGGCTGCGATCTGGACGGGCTGGAAGGTGCCGTAATCCAGGTAGGACTTCAGCTTGCCCAGGGCGGCGACGATCTCGGGGTTCCCGACGCAAAACCCCACCCGCCAGCCGGCCATGGAGAACGACTTGGTGAGGGTGTACAGCTCGACGGCCACGTCCTTGGCTCCCGGCACCTGCAGGATCGACGGCGGCTGGTAGCCGTCAAAGGCGGTATCGGAGTAGGCGAAGTCGTGCACGAGGATCACGTCGTGTGACTTGGCGAAAGCGACGAGGCGCTCGAGCCAGGGCAGATCCACGCAGGTGGTGGTGGGGTTGTGGGGGAAGGACAGCACGATGACACGGGGGCGGGGCCAGGCGTTCTCCCAGTCCTCGAGCAGGTTGGCGAAGAAGTCCTCGTCCGGGCCGAGGGGGATGCGGCGGACGTCGGCGCCGGCGAACAGCGGGGCGTAGATGTGGATCGGGTACGACGGCGTGGGCACCATGGCCGTGTCGCCCGGGCCGAGCAGCACCCACATGAGGTGGGTCAGGCCCTCCTTGGCCCCGATCACGTTGATGACCTCGGTGTCAGGGTCGAGCTCCACGTCGAACTTGCGCTGGTAGAGCGCCGCCGCCGCCGCCCTTAGCTTGGGGATGCCCCGGCTGGCCGAGTACCGGTGGTTACGGGAGTTGCGGGCCGCCTCGGCCAGCTTTTCCACCGCGATGTCGGGCGAGGGGATGTCGGGGTTGCCGAAGCCCAGGTCGATCACGTCGTCGCCCGCCCGCCGGGCCGCCATCTTCAACCCGTCGATGATGGTGAAGACGTAGGGCGGCAGGGCGTTGATCCGGCGGAACTCCATGGCGGACGAGGCTACCGGCAGGCAGCGGCGGCGTCGGCCAGCATTTCGACCGCCCCGTCGTCGGTGCCCACGTCGAGTGGGGCGCACACCGCCCACGTGGCACCGGCGCCGGCCAGGCCCTGCAGGTGGGCGACCAGATCGTCGATCGTGCCCGAGACCAGCCCCGGGCGGCTGCCGTGGGCCCGAAGCTTGGCATCGGCCTCGGCTCGGGTACGGCCGATCAGGACCTGGCCGCCCCAGGTCAGTGCCCGGCCGGGGGCCACGCCGGCGGCGTCGGTCGCGAAGCCGGCGACGTCGGTGCCCCAGCCGTTCCATCCGTCGGCCTCGACCGCCGCCTGCCGCACCGCCACCGACCGCCCGCCCACCCAGGTCGTGACGCCCGCCGCCCGTAGCCGGCGGCAGCAGGCCACCACCGACGCCAGGCGCTCGGCGACAGGGCGGAAGGCGATGCCGTAGGCCTCGTTCTCCTCGCGGTTCAGCGTGTCACCCATGCCCAGTCCGGCGATCAGGCGGCCGGCGGCCATCCGGTGCAAGGAAACCAGGGCGTGCACCAGGACGGCATCGGGCACGAGGCCGACGCGGGCCACCAGGGGGCCCAGCACAACCCTGTCGGTTTCGGCGGCCAGCGCCCCGAGCAGGGTGAGTGAGTGGAGGGCAGGGCGCTGGCGCTGCCCCAGGGGCCACAGGTGGTCGAACACGAAGACGCCGTCGAGGCCGGCAGCCTCGGCCCGGCGGGCCACGGTGATCGCCGCCTCGGCGTCGTGGCGGAACTGGGGCAGCGTGGTGCCGACCAGCACTAGATGCTCAGCACGGGGCGTTGATCTCGGGGCCCTGGTTGGCGTACACCCGCACGAACTCCATCAACCGGGGGTCCGAGGTGGACTGGAGCAGCAGCTGCCGCCCCCATGCCGTGGCCACCACGGGCGAGGGCAGGCCGCTGTCCCAGCGCGAGGCAAGCACGCCGCCGCGGCTGCGAGCGAGAGCGGCCAACGAGTCGATCTCCCCCTGGGCCAGGTCGGGGCGGTAGGTGATCCAGATGGCGCCGTGCTCGAGGGAATGCACCGCCTTCTCGATGGGGACCGGAGCGTCGTAGAACGCACACTGCTGCCAGATCGGGTTGTGGAGCCCACCGACCGGCGGCACCTGCGGATAGCTGACGGGCGCATCGGAGTGGCCGGCCTCGACTGGGTAGGTCTGCACCCCCTCGATCGACGGCAAGCTCGTCCTGGTGGATGCCGAACCACTCGACTGAGTCGACTGTGTCGACTGAGTCGTCGGGCTCTGGCCGCCGGCCGCGGGTTCACCGTCTCCTCCACCGCAAGCGGCGAGCACCACCGTGGCCACGACACCGGCGACCAGGGGCAACCATCGGGCAGGCACCCGGCGATGGTACGCCGGGACGACCGTCAGAGAAGGGTCACCGGCCCCCGGGGGCTGGGGAGCCCGGGGACCGGCAGCCATCTCCAACATACAGCGCTCAACTTGCACCGATCTCGGGCACGACGTCGAACAGACATGCCGCGCCGATGGCTCCGGCGTGCTCCCCGAGGGCCGCGGCGACGATGTCGACCGGGGGACGGTACGACCCCCCGGTGAGCAGCCCGGCGAACGCAGTCCGCACCGGACCGAGCAGCATGTCACCGGCCTCGATGAGCCCCCCACCCAGCACGAAGGCCTGCGGGTCGAAAGCGTTGGCCAGGTTGGCCAGCCCCAGCGCCACCCACCAACCCAGCTCGGCCAGCAGAGCCAGGGCCTCGGCGTCGCCTGCGGCGGCGGCCTGGGTGACGTGCTCGCCACGGACGAGCGACGGCTCGCCGCCGGCAAGGTCGAGGACCCGCGTGGCCCGCCCGTCGGCCGCCGCCTGCTGGGCCAGCCGACCAAGTCCGCCGCCTGATGCGAAGCGCTCCCAGCAGCCGCGCTGGCCGCACGGGCACGGCGGCCCGTCGGGATCGACGACCATGTGACCGAACTCCCCCGCGAACCCGTTGGCCCCCCGCAGCAGCGCCCCGCCGGCCACGATCCCGCCGCCGATCCCGGTGCCGAGGGTGACCAGGATGACGTCGCGATAGCCCTGGGCCGCACCCACCTGGCGTTCGCCCCAGGCCGCACAGGTGGCGTCGTTGTCGACCCGGACAGCGAGGCCGAGCCGGTCCTCGAGCTCGGACTTGATGTCGAGGTCCACGACGCCGGGCAGGTTCGGGGCGAACCGTAGCACCCCGGCCCGATCGACCAGGCCGGGCACGCCCACACCGACGCCGGTGACGTCGCCGGCGCCCAAGACCTCGGTAGCCGCCCCGGCGACGGCGTCGAGCAGGGCCGGTTCCCCCTCCGGGGTCGCCACCCGCCGCTCGTCGACGACCACGCCTCCCTCGATGGCGACGGCCAGGCACTTGGTGCCGCCCAGGTCGACGCCGACCGTCCGCATGGTCCTTAGTACCGGAGGAGGGCGCCGATGCGGCCCATCACGTCGAGGTCGGCGTTGCCCCGGCAGATCACCACCCGGCACGCTTGGGCCAGGGCCTCCTCCACCGCTTCCTCGACCACGTCGTCGACCTGATCCATGTCGTTCTCGCACAGCGGGCAGTGCCGGCCCATCGTTCCCACCCAGGCGCAGCTCTGGCAGCGCCAGCCGGGTGCCTCGTAGTCCTCCGACACCAGCAGGGTGTCCACCCGGCGGGCCACGATGGCCTCGAGCACCGCATCCAGCCCGGCGGCTCCGGCGGCGCCCGACCCTACGGCCTGGCGCAACCGGTCGACGACCGCCGCCTCCCGGGCCCGCTCCACCTCGGCCTCCACGTTCTCGACCATCTGGCGGATCTCGTCGTCGGTGGCATGCACGGCGAGGTGCACCCGTCCGGCGATGCGCTCGCGCAGGTAGGCGTGCAGGTCACGTTCGAGCTCAGCGGTGACGTCGTCGGGCCCGCACACGATGAGGTGGTCGAAGCCCTGCTCCTGGTGGAGGTCGAACGCTACCGACGCCGCGTTCTTGAGGTGGCGCTGCGCAGCCGCCGCGGCATGGCCGGCGACCTGGTCCTTGCCCAGCTGGCCGCCGTCGTCGTCGTGGCGGGGCAGGAGGTCGAACCGCTCCTGCTTGTCGAGCAGCTCGCCCTGCTGAAACAGGAAAAGGCGCGAGCGCTGGCGGTCGACCAGCAAGACGGCGAACCGCTCGTGGCGAGCCACCACCGCCTCGAGCTCCCGGACATAGGGCGAGTGGTTGACCACCAGCCTGTCGCGCACGGGCACGGCCAGTTCCACCACCTCCCAGAAGTCGTGGGCCGAGCAGGCGAAGTAGGCCAGTCCCCGGACGTGGGACCGGTCGATGCCGGCCCGAACGTGGTCCTCGATGCGCTTCAGATCGGCGCACACCGACTCCTGACCCTCGTGGTGGTACCGCTCGTGCACGGGCCGGACCATGCGGTCGAGGGCCACCTCAACGTCGCGGGCGCGGATACGGCGCCGCCCGTCGACATCAAGGTAGAGCGAGGTCACCGGAGCGTCCTCACCCTTGAAACCGGCCAAATCACGGATCTTGCTCTCGTCGATCGGCATAGGGCGATCGTAGGCCCGGTCCGGCACGCCGCTTGTCGGCCGGCCGGGCCGGGAACGTTCCGTGGCGCGCCGCCCACAGTCCGCAGAGCCCGAGTCCCCACATCGGCGCCAGCGCCCCGGCCGCCAAGCTGGTGTACGGACGGGCGCCGGCAGTGGCCAGGCCCACCGCGACCTGGGCGGCGAGAGCGGCGAGCAGGCTGCGCCGCACGGCCCGGGGTGTGGGGGCCCCGACCAGGAACCAGATCTGGGCCAGCTCCATGCGATCGGTCCGGCTCCGCCCGGCGACCACGACGAAGGCCCATGCGAAGGCCGCGCAGCCGCCGGCGAAGAGGGTGACGGCCACGAACAGCGCCGTCGGTCTGAATCTCGACGGAGCGATGGCTGCGGTGATTGCGGTCACCGTGAACACGACAGTGCCGGCCCATGAGGCCCGCCGTACGCCGGCGCCCGGCTCCGCGCCCACCTGGCGTTCGACCGGTGATTGCTTGCCGGACCGACCTCTCGGGCCGCTTTGCTTGCCGGACCGGCCTCCCGGGCCGCTTTGCTTGCCGGACCGGCCTCCCGGGCCGCTTTGCTTGCCGGACCGGCCTCCCGGGCCGCTCATGCCACGCCCGCCAGATGTCCGGCCAGGCTGCGGGCCAGGAGGTCGTAGGAAAAGTGCTGCTCGGCGCGTCGGCGGGCGCCGGCGCCCATGGCCCGGCCCAGGTCGGGATCATCGAGGATCCTGGCCAGGGCGGCGGCCACCGCCACCGGATCCTCCGGGCGGCCGACGACGAACCCCGTCTCGCCGTGGGCCACCGCCTCGTGCGATCCGCCGCTGGCCCCGGCCACGCCGGCCACCCCACACGCCGCCGCCTCGAGGAAGACAATGCCGAACCCCTCCTGCTCGAGACCGGCCCAGCGGCTCCGACAGGGCATGGCGAAGGCGTCGGCACTCCCCAGCAGGCCGGGCATTGCCGTGTCGGGCACGAAGCCAAGGAGCCGGACGGGCGCGCCAGTGGCCGCGATCAGTCGCTCCAGGCGGTTCCTGTCCCGCCCGGTGCCGGCCAGCACCACCGTGAGGTCGGCTCGGGTGGGCGCCAATAGGGCGGCGGCGGCGATGAGGACATCGAACCCCTTCCGGGGCACCAGCCGGCTCATGCCGACAATGAGCCTCCCGTCGACGGGGAGCCGGGCGTCCGCTCGCGCCTGGCGCTTCTCGTCGGGCGTCAAGGGCCGGAAGCGATCGACGTCGACTCCGGGCGGAATGACCTGCAAGGGGAGGTCGGATCCGGCCACGCGGCCAGCCTCGGCCGCGGGATAGCCGCCGGCGGCGACGACCGACACCGCCTCGCGTAGGACCCGCCGGAGCAAGGACCGGGTCACCGGGACGCGGGCAGGGAAGGCCACCTCGGCTCCGTGGAGCACCACGCCGTAGGGCATCCCCAACCGGGGGCCAAGGAGACCGACAGGAAGGGCGGGGTCGAGCAGCACCACCTCGGCGCCCGCCTCGGTAGCCAGGCGCCGAATCCGGCGGGCCAGTGCCGGCGTGGGCAGGAGCACCTGGCCGGGCCAACGATGCACGGGAAAGGCCTGGGCGGCGTCGAACGCGGCCGCCCGGGAATGGGCGGTGGTCAGGACCGTCACCCGGTCGGGCGGCAGGCGCCGCCACAGTTCCCACAGGTACGACTGGATGCCGCCCACCTTCGGAGGAAAGTCGTTGGTGACCAGCAGATGGTGCACGGGCTCGGGGCTGGTCAGCGGGACCGCAACCGCCGTCGCTTCGACCGCTCGACCGGCTCGACCGGCCCGACCGGCATCGCCTCCTGCGCCGACGCGGTGCTGCGGGGCGCCGGCAGTGACACCGGCGGCGGGCCGTCCTGCGGTCTGGGCGGCGGCCTCGGCACTGTGACCTTGCGGACCCGCGACGCAGCCGGCTCCTGACCGGGAGCGGGCAACGGACGAGGGGCGAACGCGTTCCCGCGTGGAGCAGCGAGATCGATGTCGGGGCCGGTCTCCCTTCCGGGGCGCTCCGGCTCCGCCCTCGGGACCGGCCGGCGGACGGCAGCCTGTGCCCTCGTGACCGGTCGGCGGGCGGCCGACTCTGCCCTCGGGGCCGGCCGGGCGGCCGACCGTTGGCCGGCTGCGCCCGCTGGCTGCGGGGCCGGTCGAGGCGAGCGCCGCACCGCCGCCGCCCAGGGCTCCCGGTCGACCAAGGCCATGCTGGCCGCCACCCGCGCCGTCGACACCCGCGCCACGGCCAGGCGGACGCTGCCGGAGCCCGCCGTTGGCCCCGCCTCCGGCGCTGGCACCGCCTTCGCCGTCCGTTTGGCCGGCGACTTGGCCGAGGCGGTCCGAGGCGAGCTCTTGGTTCCTGCGGTCGCAGCCTTGACCGACCGGCTCGCCCCCGCCGTGCGGGCGGTGGTGGTGGGCCGCTTGGCCATTCCGGCCTTGCCCGGCCCACCGGTCCGGCTGGCCGGCGCAACCCTGGCCGCCGCCTTGGCCACTCGCGGGCGGGTGGAGGCTTTGGCCGCCGGCCGCGTTGCCTTCGCCGCCGGCCGCGTTGCCTTCGCCGCCGGCCGCGGTGCCTTGGCCGCCGGCCGCGTTGCTTTGGCCGCCGGCCGCGTTGCTTTGGCCGCCGGCCCCGTGGCGGTGGCCGCCGGCCCCGTTGCTTT
>JBBQRO010000005.1:0-58267 GCA_038214685.1 Acidimicrobiales bacterium | reverse complement strand
GAGCCGTAGCCGATCACCGCCACCCGCCGGCTGGCGAGGAGCGCGGGGTCTGCGTCGACTTCGTAAGAGATCTTGGCCATGGGGCTAGCCCACCTTTCCGAGAGCACGGAGGCGGGCAGCCGTCCGTTCGAGTTTGGGCAGCGCCACCCGGCCGGTGCGCTGGAGTGCAGATATGCCGTAGGCCCGCATGAGGTCTTCGAAGTCGTCGAGCTTCGACGGGGGGCCGGCCAGCTCCACGGTGAGCTCCTCGTGGCCGACGTCGACGATCCGGCCCTGGAACACGTCGACCAGCTCGATCACCTGTCCACGGGTGCCGGGCTCGGCGGTGACGGTGAGGATCATCAGTTCCCGCTCCACGGCATGGGCCGGGTCGAGCTCGCTGATCTTCACCACGTTGATGAGCTTGAACAGCTGCTTGGTCACCTGCTCGAGGGGCGACGACTCCACGTCGACCACGATCGTGATGCGGCTGAACTGCTCGTCGTCGGTGGGGGCGACGGCCAGGGAGTAGATGTTGAACCCCCGGCGGGCGAACAGGCTGGAGACCCGGGCCAGCACCCCGGCCTTGTTCTCGACCAGGACGGAAAGAATGTGATGACGGGGTGCTGGGGAGCTGGTGGCCACCATCAATGTCCGCCCTCGCCCATCTCCGGGCCCAGGATGACCTTGTCGTTCGAGGTGCCGGCGGCCACCATCGGGTAGACCTTCTCGGTCCAGTCGACCCGGAAGTCGATCACCACCGGGCGGTCGTCGATTGAGTTGGCCTTCTCGATGGCGGGGGCGACCTCGTCGGGGTGCTCGACCCGCATGCCGACACAGCCCATGGCCTCGGCCCACATCTTGTAGTCGGGCAGGTCGGGCGACAGGTAGACCTCGCTGTAGCGCTCCTCGTAGAACAGCTCCTGCCACTGGCGGACCATCCCCAGGTAGGCGTTGTTCAGGATGGCGACCTTGACCGGGATGCGCTCCGCCGACGCGGTGACCAGCTCCTGGGCCGTCATCTGGAAGCAGCCGTCGCCGTCGATGGCCCAGACCGTGCGGCCGGGCATGCCCACTTTGGCGCCGATGGCAGCAGGGACGGCGAAGCCCATGGTGCCGAGACCACCGGAGTTGACCCAGGTGTAGGGGTGGTTGAACCGCCAGAACTGGCTCGACCACATCTGGTGCTGGCCGACACCGGACACGACGATGGTGTCATCGGGCGAGCCGTCCCGCAGCTGTTCGATGCAGAACTGGGGCTTGAGGGCATCGCCCTCGCCCCATCCCTGGTCATAGTGCAGGGGGAACTGGGCCTGCCACTGCTTCAGCTGGGTGTCCCACTCGGTGCGGTCGGGCTGGCCTGCATTGCCGCTCTCGGCCGCTGTGGCCTGGGCCAACTCACGAACCGCGGTGAGCAGCTCCTCGATGACCGCCTTGCAGTCGCCCACGATCGCCACGTCGGCGCGGCGGACCTTGCCCAGCTCGGCGGGGTCGACGTCGACGTGGATGATCTTGGCCCCGGGGGCGAAGGCGCCGACCTTGCCGGTGACCCGGTCGTCGAAGCGGGAGCCCAGGGCGATGAGCAGGTCGGACTGCTGCATGGACGTGATAGCCGTGTAGTTGCCGTGCATGCCGGGCATGCCCAGGCACAGGGGGTGGGAGTCGGGGAAGGCGCCCCGGGCCATCAGGGTGGTGACGACGGAGATGCCGGTGAGCTCGGCCAGCTCACGCAGGGCCTCGGCGGCCCGGGCCTTGAGGATGCCACCGCCGGCGTAGATGACCGGGCGCTTGGCCTCGGCGATCAGCTTCGCCGCCTCCCGGATCATCCGGGGGTGCCCCTTGACCGTGGGCTTGTAGCCGGGGAGGTCGACCGAGTCCGGCCAGTACCAGTCCATGGCCGAGTTGGGGTTGTTGGGGTCGACCAGGTCCTTGGGGATGTCGACCAGGACCGGCCCGGGACGCCCGGTGGTGGCGATGTGGAACGCCTCGCGGATGACCCGGGGGATGTCCTGGGCCGACGTGATGAGCTCGTTGTGCTTGGTGATCGACCGGGTCACGCCGACGATGTCGCACTCCTGGAAGGCGTCGGTGCCGATGGCCGAGCTGGGAACCTGGCCGGTGATGACGACCATCGGGATCGAGTCCATCATGGCGTCGGCCAGGGGGGTCACGATGTTGGTGGCCCCCGGCCCGCTGGTGACCATGGCCACGCCAGGGCGGCCGGTGGCGTGGGCGTAGCCCTCGGCCATGTGCCCGGCCCCCTGCTCGTGACGCACGAGGATGTGGCGGATGGGAGAGTCGATGATGGGGTCGTAGACGGGCAGGATTGCCCCTCCGGGGAGGCCGAAGATGACCTCCACGCCTTCCATCTCCAGGCTCTTGATGAGGGCTTGGCCCCCGTTCAACTTCATCGCTGGGCTCTCCTGATCAGCAGCACTACTCGGTCTGGGAAAAGAAACGACCTCCCGGCTGGGAGGTCGTTCGGCGCACGCGTCTGGTGGGAGCGTGCGCTAGGTCAGAAGTACGAGGGCGCGAAAGCGGCTCATGTCCCGTTCAGTGTGACACGCGCCGGGAGACCTCGGCAAGGCGTGCTGCGGCCGAACCGTCAGCGGACCGCCCCGTCTCAGTCGTTGCCACCCAACCCGAAGCCCAGGCCGGCCATGGGGACGGTGGCGGAGCGGGCGGCCAGGCGGCGCCGCTGCGAGGCGATGAGCAGCAGACCGAGACCGAGCAGGCCGCCGGCCATCATGCCCAGATCGTTGGTTTCGAGACCGGTGCGGGCCAGGGTGCCCTGGCGGACCTGGGCGGCCGGGACGACCACGACCTGGCGGCCGGCGGTGAGGGTGGTCACCTGCGGGCAACCCTCGACCTGGCCAACCTGGGTTGTGGACTCATTGCCAACCGCGTTGGCCGGGCCGGTGTTGATGACTGCGGTGCCGGTGGAGTTGTTCACCGGACCGCCGACCGTGAGCCCCACACCCAGCAGCCCGCCCGAGACCGTCTGGCTGACGGTGGATGAGGCGTTGTTGGTGGAGCCGTTGCCGATGGCCACGTTGTCGCCGGTGTTGGCCTGGGCCTGGCCCTGGTTGCGGACGTTGACGTTCTGGAAGGAGACGGGGCGGCCGGAGGAGCAGGCCGCTCCGCCCACGCCCGGCCCGCCGCCGGCGCCGCCGACCCGGGAGCTCGGGAGGACGCCGCTGCTGCCCGTGCCCCCCTGGGAAGCCTGGCCGATGTTGGTGCCCGAACTGTTGCCGGTGGCATTGGCCGCCCCGGTGTTGATGGCCGCGGTGCCGGTGGAGTTGTTGGTGGGGCCGCCGAGGTTGACGCCCACGCCGAGCAGGCCGCCGCTCACTTCCTGGGTGGTGGTGGCCCGGTTGTTCGACCCGTTGCCGATGGCGGTGTTGCCCCCCGTGTTGGCGCTGCCCGAGCCGGCGTTGGTGACGCCTGCGGACTGTTGCTGCTGGCCGAGAAGGAAGCCGGTGACCTGATTGCCCGATGCGCTGGACTGCCCGATGCCGGTCTCGGCCGAGTTGCCGACCGCAGTGGCCGGGCCGCTGCTGATGACCGCCGTACCGTCGGAGTTGTTGGTGGGGGCGCCCAGGGCGAGGGGAGCGTCGAGCAGGCCGCCCAGGAGGGAGGTGCTGCCAGCGCTGTTGGTGGAGGTGTTGCCAATGGCGATGTTGCCCCCGGAGTTGGCGCTGGCCGAACCGGAGTTGGTGACGTTGGCGCCCTGGCTACTGCCGCCGATGGGAATGACGATCTGGCCGAAGGCCATGGGCGCGGCCACCAAGCCGACGCCGCTGGCCGCCAGCACGGTGAGCGATGCCATGGCGGCGCGCCTCGCAACCGGATGGTTGGGACCCTTACTCCGTCTCATCACGCGCTCCCCGCTCAGGCTGCCCGAAGTCTGCCGCAGACCCGCCGCGACGGGCAAGCATTCGAGCGGCAGACTACCCCACCCCGGTTCCGCGCATGCGCTCTACGGCTCGGTGACCGCTCCCCGCTCGGCGCCGGTGACCAGCCGGGCGTACTTGGCCAGCACGCCGGTGGTGTAACGGGGCTCCGGGAGCTTCCACTCGAGGCGCCGGGCGGCCAGCGTGGATTCGTCGACGAGGAGGTCGATGGTGCGGGCGCCGGCGTCGATCACGATGGAGTCGCCGTCGGCCACCAGGCCGATGGGCCCCCCGTCGACCGCCTCCGGGGCCACGTGGCCGACGCAGTAGCCGTGGGTGCCGCCCGAGAAGCGCCCGTCGGTGACGAGGGCCACGTCGCCTCCCCGACCCACGCCCTTGAGCGCCCCGGTGACGGCCAGCATCTCCCGCATGCCCGGGCCGCCCTTGGGGCCCTCGTAGCGGATGACGACGACGTCGCCCGGATTGATGCCGCCGGCCAGAATCGTGTCCATGGCCGCGGCCTCTCCGTCGAAGACCCGGGCCCGGCCCTCGAAGCGCAGCACGTCGATACCCGCCACCTTGACCACCGCCCCCTTCGGGGCGAGGGAGCCGCGCAGGACGGCCAGGCCGCCCTCGGCGTGGATCGGGTCGGACAGCGGGTGAACGACCCGGCCGTCGGGCGCCGGCGGGTCGAGGGCGGCCAGGTTCTCACCGATGGTGCGCCCGGTGACGGTAAGGCAGTCGCCGTCGAGCAGGCCGGCCTCAAGGAGCTGGCGCATGACCACGGCCACCCCGCCCACTGCGTCGAGGTCGACCATGTGGTACCGCCCGTGGGGCCTCATGTCGACCACGTGGGCCACCCGCCGGCCAATGGTGTTGAAGTCCTCTAGGTCGAGAGGCACGCGGGCCTCGTTGGCGATGGCCAGGAGGTGGAGGACGGCGTTGGTGGACCCGCCGACCGCGTTGGCCACGGCGATGGCGTTGTGGAACGCGGCCTTGGTCAGGATCTGGCGGGGCCGGATGCCCGCCTCGATCAGGGCCAGCACCGCCTGGCCGCTGGCGTAGGCCAGGTCGTCGCGCCGGCGGTCGACGGCGGGCGGCGACGACGAGCCGGGCAGCGACATGCCCAGGGCCTCGGCGATGCACGCCATGGTGTTGGCCGTGAACATCCCGGCGCAGGACCCGATCGTCGGGCAGGCGTTGCGCTCGACGAGTGCCAATTCCTCGGCGGTCAGCGAACCGGCGGCGTTGGCCCCGACCGCCTCGAACACGCTGACGATGTCGAGGGCCTCTCCCTTGCCACCGCGTCCGGGCAGGATGCTGCCGCCATAGAGGAACACGCTGGGCACGTTGAGCCGGGCCGCGGCCATGAGCATGCCGGGCAGGGACTTGTCGCAGCCGGCCAGGGTGACCAGGGCGTCGAAGCGCTCGGCATGGACCATGACCTCGACCGAGTCGGCGATGACCTCCCGGCTGACTAGAGAGGCGTGCATGCCCTCGTGTCCCATGGAGATGCCGTCGGACACGGCGATGGTCACGAACTCCAACGGGAAGCCGCCGGCGGCCCGCACTCCGTCTTTGGCCCGCTTGGCCAGACGGTCGAGGGGCATGTTGCAGGGTGTGACCTCATTCCACGAACTGGCCACGCCCACCTGGGGCCTGGTCCAGTCGTCGTCGGTCATTCCGACGGCCCGGAGCATGGCCCGGGCCGGCGCCCGTTCGAATCCCTGTGTCACCTCGCGGCTGCGCAAGCCGTCGTTGGGCTCAGTCATGGGGTCGATGGTGACACACTGGTCGCGGTGGACGTTCGCCAAATAGTGGCGGGAGACCTCGAGGCGGCCCGCCGCCGGTCCCTCGACCTCCTCGACCCCCTCGACGACGACGGCCTGCGCCGCCAGCACTCCTCGCTCATGTCGCCCCTGGTGTGGGACCTGGCCCACATCGGCAACTACGAAGAGCTGTGGCTGTTGCGGGAGGCCGCCGGAGCGCCGGCGGTCGACCCCTCACTCGACGACATGTACGACGCCTTCCGCCATCCCCGCCCCAATCGGCCTGCCCTTCCGCTGCTGGGCCCGGTCGAGGCCCGCCGCTACATCGCCGAGGTTCGCGGCCGGGTGGTCGACACCCTCGAGAAGGTTGACCTCGACGGCGAGCAGCCCCTCCTGGCCGGCGGGTTCGTCTACGGGATGGTCGTCCAGCACGAGCACCAGCACGACGAGACCATGCTGGCCACCCTGCAGCTCATGGCCGGGCCGGGATACCGACCGCTGGCGCCGTCGGCCCCCTCGGGGGCGCCGGTGCCCGAGGAGGTGCACGTGCCCGCCGGTCGGTTCGTGATGGGCACCGACGACGAGGCGTGGGCGTACGACAACGAGAGGCCGGCCCACGTCGTGGACCTTCCCGCCTTCCGCATCGACGCCGCGCCGGTCACCAACGGGGCCTACGCCAGGTTCGTGGCCGACGGCGGCTACGACGAACCCCGGTGGTGGACCGACGAGGGCTGGGCCTGGCGGCAGAAGGCCGACCTGGGCGCCCCGCAGTTCTGGACCGCCGAGGGCAGCGGCCGGTGGTCCCGCAACCGGTTTGGCTGGCGGGAGGACCTGCCCCTCGGCGAGCCGGTGCAACACGTGTGCTGGTTCGAGGCCGACGCCTACGCCCGCTGGGCCGGCAAGCGCCTCCCCACCGAGGAGGAGTGGGAGAAGGCGGCCTCGTGGGGCCCCGACGGAGAGAAGGCCCGCTGGCCATGGGGCGACGACGAGCCGACCGGCTCGCCCGCCGATCTCGCCGTCGGCGGCTCCGCTCGGGCCAATCTGGACGGCCGCCACTTCCGACCCGCGCCCGTCGGTGCCTATCCCGGGGGCGCCAGCCGCTACGGCTGCCACCAGATGATCGGCGACGTCTGGGAGTGGACGTCGTCGGACTTCGAGCCCTACCCCGGCTTCGCCACGTTCCCCTATCGGGAGTACTCCGAGGTGTTCTTCGGCTCCGGCTACAAGGTGCTGCGGGGCGGGTCGTGGGCCACCTCGGCCCGGGCCGTCCGCACCACCTTCCGCAACTGGGACCACGCCATCCGCCGCCAGATCTTCTCCGGCTTCCGCTGCGCCCGGGACGCCTGACCGGGTGGCCACGCCCCGCATCGACGTGCATCTGGCGCCCGCGGAGCTCCAGGCTGCACTCAGGGCCGACGTGGCCGCCGGGCTGACCTCGGCGCCCAAGGAGCTGCCCCCCAAGTGGTTCTACGACGGCCGCGGCTCGGACCTCTTCGACCAGATCACCCGGCTGCCTGAGTACTACCCGACCCGTTGCGAGCGGAGCATCCTCGCCGAGCGGGCCGAGGAAGTCGCCCGGCTTTCCGGCGCCGACACCCTGGTGGAGCTGGGCTCGGGCACCTCGGAGAAGACCCACCTGCTGCTCGACGCCATCGCCGGCGCCGGCCGCCTGCGGCGCATCGTGGCCTTCGACGTCAGCGAACCCACCCTTCGCGCCGCCGCTGCCACCCTGGCCGAGGAGTACCCCGAGGTCGAGGTCCGGGCTGTGGTGGGCGACTTCGAACGCCACCTGGGCACCATTCCAAGCGGAGGCCGGCGGCTCATCGCCTTTTTGGGCGGCACGATCGGCAATCTGGCCCCCAAGTCGCGGGCCCTCTTCCTGTCCGAGGTGGCCATGCTGATGGCGCCGGGCGACAGCCTGCTGCTCGGCACCGACCTGGTGAAGGACGTCGGCCGGCTAGAGGCGGCCTACGACGACGCGGCCGGCGTCACCGCCGAGTTCAACCGCAACGTCCTGCACGTGGTCAACCGGGAGCTGGGGGCCGACTTCGTGCCCGAGCGGTTCGACCACGTCGCCCGCTACGACCCCGACGAGGAGTGGATCGAGATGTGGCTTCGGTCCACCGCCAGCCAGGAGGTCGCGGTGGCCGATCTGGGCCTGACGGTCGGCTTCGGAGCCGGAGAGGCGATGCGCACCGAGATCAGCGCCAAGTTCCGCCGGGCCGGCGTGGAGGCCGAGCTGGGCGACGCCGATCTGGCCCTGTCCCGGTGGTGGACCGACGCCGACGGCGACTTCGCCGTGTCCCTCTCCTTCAAGGAGTAGGGAAGGGAAAAGGGGGACGGAGGAAAAGGGAAAGGGCGCCCCGGGGGGGCGCTCCCTCTCCCGCAGGGAGGACGGAGGAAAAGGGAAAGGGCGCCCCGTGGGGCGCCCTTTCCAGGTTTGTCAGTGCGGGAGGTGGTGCCTCACCAGGGACGCTGGGAGAACATCCGCCGCTGCCAGCCACTCCGGCGACCGGCTGAAGCGGGAGAGTCGTCGGAGGAGGGACCGTCGGCACCGTCCATGTGGACGAAGGCGTCGAGGGCGGCCCCGTCGAGCCGGCTGGATGCACCGGCCGGACGTACCCGGGCGCCGCCGGCCATGGCCGGGCGGAACATCGGGTGGCTGGTGAAGAGCCGGGACGCCTGGTCGGGCAGACCCTGCGACCCGAAGAACATGAGCATGCCGAGCACGGTGAGGACCAGGGCCATCATGGAAACCGGGGCCATGTTGGCGCCCGTGCGGGCCAGAAGGCCGACTCCGGCGACTCCCGCCGTTCCACCGCCGCCGCCGGCTCCGCCGGCACCACCGCCGCCGCCGGCTCCACCTGCGCCGCCGGCTCCACCTGCGCCGCCGCCGCCACCAGCCCCACCGGCACCACCGCCGCCGCCGGCGCCACCAGCGCCACCGCCGCCGCCGGCACCACCGGTGCCAACCGTGGTGTTCGTCGAGCCGGCAGGCCTTGTGGTGCTGGTAGTCGCGGCTGCCAGGGTCACGTTGCAGGCGTCGCCGCCGTTGCCGGCTGCGGCGCCGGTACCGGTGCCGTTGCCGCCGGTGGCCGTGCCGCCGGTGGCGCTACCCCCCACGCCGGTGCCACCGCCGGCTGTGGCGTTGCCGGCCGAGCCGACGCCGTCACCACCGGTGCCGCCGCTACCGGCGTTGCAGATGTTGACGTTGGTCACGCCGCCCGGGACAACTCCGTTGAAGGAGCCGATGATGCCGTTGTTGACGAACCCGGCGCCGGCGCCGTTGCAGGCGTTGCCGCCTGCGCCGCCGGCACCGGCCGTGGCCGTGCCCGTGCCGCCGGTGGCCGTGCCGCCGGTGGCGGTTCCGCCAACCAGGCCGGTCCCGCCGGCGGAGGTGGCGTTGCCGCCCACGCCGACCCCCACGCCGCCGCTGCCGCCGTTGCCGGCGTTGCAGAGGTTGACGCTGTTGACGCCGGCCCGGGCTGCGGTGGTGGGGGTGGTGCCGCCGCCCATGGTGGTCGAGGTGGTGCCACCGCCCATGGTCGTGGAGGTGGTGGAGGTGCTCGACGTGCTCGACGTGCTCGACGTCGAGGAGGACGACGTGGAGGAGGACGAGGTTGTGGTGTTCACGTTCACATCGGGCCCGGTGGCCTCACAGACCGACTGGGCCAGGATGATGTCGATGCCGGCGACGCTCAGCCGGACCGCGTTCACCGTGATGGTGGCCGTGCCCGGGGTGTTCACCGTCTGCACGTCGTTCACGAAGATGGTGAGCAGGCTCGGCAGACCGGGAATGGGGTTCGCGAGCGGTACCGGGGTGCCGCCGGGCGTGGGCAGCGGGAGCATGGGGATGCCGGCGACCGTGCTGCTGCCGACCGCGCCGTTGCCGTCGGCCCGGCAGGTGCTGGACACGAGGCCCAGGTTGGACCCTCCCAGCACCACGTCGGACACACTCGAGGAGCTGGCGGCGAAGCCGAGGTGACCAGCGGGCTCGGCGTTGGTGGCCACGCCGCCACCCGAAGTGTTGGCGCTCAGCAGGCCGAGGGACACGAGCACGCCGGCGCCCGCCGGAACCAGCGGGTTCCCGAGCAGGGAGGTGTTGAACGGCCCGAAGCCGTCGACCGGTTCGGTGGCCGTACCGGCCACGCCGGAGCCGACGGCCGGGGCTCCGTTGATGAGCAGCGGCGACGCGCTACCACTCACCGAGTCGACATCGGCGGCGGCCGGGCTGCTGACGTAGAAGAGGACCGAAGCCCCCAACGTGGCCGCGGCCAACAGCGTGACCCGTAGCTTCTGCATGCGAGTCCTCATTGGGCGTCTCCTTGGTTCGTGTTTCGCAACACCATTGCACTCCCGCACTTGCACGTGTCCCGCCTGCGCAGGCCCCGCATAGGGCGAACGGTCCCTATCGGGACGGACGCCGGCATGTTAACCGACATCGGGGACACAAACCGACATCCCCGGTCAGCCCCGCCCCTCAGGGCGATGACTCGCGCTGTTCGACGAGGAACGACCACAACTCACTGCCGGTGGCTACCGGCCCACCCTGCGGCGGTTGGCCGGACTGCGGCGCCGGTCCGGCACCCTGCGACGCCGGCGCGCCACCATGGGCGCCGCCCTGGCCGAACGCCTGCGACGCTCGCCAGGCCTCGAAGGCGGCCTCGTCGGTCCAGCGGGTGTAGACCAGCCACGTGGTGCGCTCGTCGTCGGGGCGCAGCAGCTGGAACTCTTCGAAGCCCTCAGACTTGCCGACCTCGCCGGCCCGGGCGGCGAAGCGCTGGGCCATCATGTCCGCCCGCTCGGGCGGCACGGTGATGGCGTTGATCTTCACAATGCTCATGACCCGGGACGCTACCCGGCCGTACTCATGACCCGGGTCACCGGCAACTGGTGACAGATTTCCACGCTCTCTGGCGCGCGAATGTGTCACCAGTTCTCCCCGGTGGAACGGGCGGCCAGGCGGTCCGCCAACAGCGCGGTCACCGCCTTGCCGTCGGCCTTCCCCTTGGTGGCGGCCATGACCTTGCCCACGAAGAACCCGGCCAGCTTGGCCTCGCCGCCGGCGTAGCGTTCCCACTCCCCCGGCGAGGCGGCGATCGCCGCGTCGACCGCCGCCGCCACCACGTCGCCCTTCAGAGCCTCGAAGCCGTTGGCGGCGGCGATGGCCTCCGGGTCGCCACCGGAGGCCATCAACTCGGCCAACACGGTCTTGGCCTGGGTGGCGGTAAGGCGGCCCTCGCCCTCCATCTGCAGCACCTTGGCGAAGGCGGCCGGGTTCGGCGCCACCCCGTGGGCCAGCTCGTTGGCCGCCCGGTTGAGGGCCAGGCGGCCCCCGGCGCCGGCGTGCACCGCGGCTACCACCAGGTCGTCGAGCCCGAGCTGGACCACGATGCCGACCGAGGCATCGGTGACCGCCGCTCCCGTGACCGCGGCCAGGGCCACCCGGCGGTCGGCCGGCAGGACGGGAAGCGCCGCCCGCACCTCGGCCAGCCACTCCTCCGACGGGGCCAGTGGCACCAGGTCGGGCTCGGGGAAGTACCGGTAGTCGTAGGCCTCCTCCTTGGAGCGCATGGACGAGGTGCGACCCTCGTCCTCGTTCCAGTGGCGGGTCTCCTGGACCACCGTCTCCCCGGCCTCGAGTCGTTGAGTCTGGCGGCGGACCTCGTACTCGAGGGCCCGGCCGAGCGACCGCACCGAGTTCAGGTTCTTGATCTCGGCCCGGGTCCCGAGGGCCTCGGTGCCGGTCCGGCGCAGGGAGACGTTGGCGTCGATGCGCAGCGACCCCTCCTCCATCCGGGCATCGGAGGCGCCGATGGCCACCAGGATGGCCCGTAGCTCGTTGACGTAGGCCTTGGCCTGCTCCGCCGAGCGGATGTCGGGCTCGCTGACGATCTCGACCAGGGGGATGCCGGCGCGGTTGTAGTCGACGAGGGAGTGGTCGGCCCCGTGGATGCGCCCGCCCCCGCCCCCGACGTGGGTGGTCTTGCCGGTGTCCTCCTCCATGTGGGCCCGGGTGACGCCGACCCGCGACCCATCCGGCAAGTCGAGGGCACCGCCCACGTTCAGGGGCTCGTCGTACTGGCTGACCTGGTAGTCCTTGGGCATGTCCGGATAGAAGTAGTTCTTCCGGTGGAACAGCGACGGCTGCAGGTGGCAGTGCAGGGCCAGCCCCACCCGCATGGCCAGCTCCACGGCATGGCGGTTGAGCACGGGCAGGGAGCCGGGCAGGCCCAGGCAGACCGGGCAGACGTTGGTGTTCGGCTCGTCGCCGAAGGCGTTGCGGCACCCGCAAAACAGCTTGGTGGCCGTGGCCAGCTCGCAGTGGACCTCGAGGCCGACGACCATCTCCCAGCTGGTGGTGGTGACGGTTGTCAAAGTGCCAGACTCCGTTCCAGGGCGGCGGCGGCCCGGAACATGGTGGCCTCGCCCAGGGCCGGGGCCAGGAGCTGCACACCTACGGGTAGGCCGTCGTCGCCCCGGCCATAGGGCACGGAGACGGCTGGGTGCCCGGCCAGGTTCGAGGGGATGGTGCATACGTCAGACAAATACATAGTGAGTGGGTCGGCGGTCTTGGCCCCCAGCTCGAAGGCGGTGGTGGGCGCGGTGGGGGCCAGCAGCAGGTCGTAGGACGCGTAGGCCGCGTCGAAGTCGCGGATGATGAGGGTGCGGACCCGCTGGGCCTGGCCGTAGTAGGCGTCGTAGTAGCCGGCCGACAGGGCGTAGGTGCCGAGCATGATGCGGCGCTTGACCTCGGCCCCGAAGCCGGCCGCCCGGGTGGCGCCGTACATGGCACCGACGTCGTCGCCGTCCACCCGCAGGCCGTAGCGGACTCCGTCGTAGCGGGCCAGGTTGCTCGACGCCTCGGCCGTGGCCAGCAGGTAGTAGGCGGACAGGCCGAAGGTTATGGCGGGCACGCTGGCCTCGTCGACCTTGGCCCCGGCGGCCTCCAGGGCGGCGGCGGCAGCCGACAGGCGGGCGCCCACGTCGGGGTCGACGGCGTCGACCAGCTCTCGCACCACCCCGATGCGCAGACCCTCGACGCCATCGTCGAGCACGGCGGAGAGCGACGGGGCGGGCCGGGGGATCGACGTGGAGTCGGCCCGGTCGTGGCCGGCGATGACCTCCAGGGCCAGCGCCGCGTCGGCCACGCTTCCCGCAAAGGGGCCGATCTGGTCGAGGGACGAGGCGAAGGCCACCAGGCCGTACCGGGAGACGAGGCCGTAGGTGGGCTTGACCCCGACCACCCCGCAGAGGGCGGCGGGCTGACGGATCGAACCTCCGGTGTCGGAGCCCAGGGCCAGAGAGGCGAACCCGGCCGCTACCGCCGCTGCGCTCCCCCCGCTCGACCCGCCCGGGACCCGGCTGGGGTCGTGCGGGTTGCGGGTGGGGCCGAATGCCGAGTTCTCCGTCGACGACCCCATGGCGAACTCGTCCATGTTGGTCTTGCCCACGACGACCGCCCCGGCCTCCCGCAGGCGGGTGACCACGGTGGCGTCGTAGGGAGGCCGCCACCCTTCCAGGATCAGCGACGAGCAGGTGGTGGGGACGCCCCTGGTGCACAGGTTGTCCTTCAGCGCCACCGGCACCCCGGCCAGCGGTCCGGGATCCTCGCCGGCTGCGACCCGCCGGTCGACCTCGTCGGCCTCGGCCAGGGCCTCCTCGGCCAGCACCAGGTTGAAGGCGTGCAGCTCCGCCTCCCGCCCGGCGATGGTGGCGAGGTGCTCCTCCACCACGTCGCGCGCCGAGCGGGACCCCGCCCGCACGTTGCGGGCGATCTCGACCGCGGCGGTCACGCTGTGCCGCCCGGGCACAGGGTGCTCACGGGGCCTCACCGAGGATGCGGGGGACGCGGAACCTGCCGTCCTCGGCCTCAGGGGCCATGACCAGCACCTCGTCGCGGTCTAGGCTTCGGCCGACGGTATCGGCGCGCAACACGTTTACGAGCGGGAATGGGTGAGCAGTGGGCGACACACCGGCGGTATCGAGGGTGGCAAGGTCGGCTGCGTGCTCGAGCACGGCGGCCAGCTGCTCGGCGAACCGGTCGAGCTCCTCCTCGGTCAGGTCGAGGCGGGCCAGGCGGGCGACATGGGCCACGTCGTCGCGGGAGATCAGAGGCACCGACTCATGGTAGGTCTCATCCAGAAGGGCGGTCGGCCCCGAACTAGGACTCAGATGGGTGAGCGAAGCGCGGGGCGACTCGTTCGGCAGGGGGGCGTGGTGGCGGCTGGTCTGGCCCTGGGCATCGGCGGCATCGCCGTCTTCGGCAACGACGACGGGCCCTCCTACACGCCGGGAACACCGTCGGTGACCGCCTTCTCCTTCGCCACCTCGGTGCCCGAAGGACCAGCGCGAGCTGCCGAAGTCATTCCCGTCCTGGCCACCGAGCCCGCCGACGCCGCCGGCGCGGTGACCGCGTTCCTCCAGCCCCTCGCCGACGGAACGCCGGAGCAGGCCTACGCCCTGCTCGACGAACCCAGCCGCAAGCGCTTCCCCACCATGGCGGCGTGGATTCGCTCCCAGGCCGACCGGGCCAATCCCGTCACCTTCGAGGTTGGGGATGTCCGACCCAACCGCGAGCGCCCCGGTGCGTTCGAGGTCGACCTGACCGCCACCCACAGCCCGTCCCTCGACGCCACCCGCGGGCTGGTGCCGGGGCGCAGCTCGTCGATGTGGCTCGTGCGCCGTGAGGCCGACGCCTGGCGGGTGTCGGCCGAACCGTTGAGCTTCCGCCCCGTCCTCCCCGCCGAGTCGGCCGCCACCGATGTGGTCCAGGCATGGGTGACCCTGCTGGCCGCCTGCGAGCAGTCGTCCGCAGCGCAGCTGCAGGTCAGGGCTGGCCTCTACGGCCCTTCCACCTTCGTACAGGCTCCGTGCCAGCAGCGCGGCACGTGGAGCGCCGGCCAGCCGGTCGGCCTCGACAGCACTCCCGACCCGAAGGCCTTCCTGGCCGCGTTCGGGCCGGAAGTCGGCACCTGGGCCCGGCTGGTGCCGGTCCAGGGGCCGGACAGCAAGTTCCTGGCTGCCGTCGCCCCCATGGGAGACACCTGGCGGGTCATGGGAGTTGCGGTGGGAAGCCAATGAGTTCTCGACAACACATGAACAAGGGGAGTGAAGTTTGTCCATCCTGAAAAAGTTGCGGATCCCGGCACTGCTGGGGGTCGGCATCGTTGCGGCCTCGCTGGTTCCCTCGGGCGCCTCGAGCCACCGTGAGGCGCCGCTCATCACCGAGGATCCCGTCGCCGACAACACCGACGTCTACGCCTTCCGTAGCCCCGACGCCCCCGACACAGTCACCCTCGTGGCCAACTGGATCCCGATGGAGGAGCCGGCGGGCGGCCCCAACTTCTACAACTTCGGCGAGGACGTGCTCTACCAGATCCACGTCGACAACGACGGTGACGCCGAGCCCGACATCACCTACGAGTGGCGGTTCACCACCGAGATCCAGAACCCCGACACGTTCCTGTACAACACGGGGCCGATCACCAGCATCAACGACGCCGACTTCAACTACCGGCAGTTCTACGACGTGTCGGTCGTGAAGAATGGCGTGCGTACGGTGCTCGGCAGCGACCTGGCCGTGCCCCCGAACAACATCGGCCCGCGTTCGACCCCGAACTACGCAGCCGTGGCCGCCCAGGGCGTGCACACCCTCGGCGGAGGGGTCAAGAGCTTCGCCGGCCAGCGTGACGACCCGTTCTACGTCGACCTCGGCTCGGCGTTCGACCTCCTCGGCCTGCGGCCGTTCAACGGGGCCCACGCCATCCCGCTGCCCACGGCGGCCGGCGTCGACGGGGTCGGTGGGTTCAACACCCATTCCATCGCCCTCCAGGTGCCGATCAGCGAGCTGACGACCGGCGGGAGCCCGATCATCGGGGTGTACTCCCAGACCAAGCGCCAGCAGACCAGGGTCCTGTCCCCGACCGGCCCCGGCTCCGCCCCCCGCAACTCGGGGTCGTTCGTGAACGTGTCCCGCCTGGGCATGCCACTGGTCAACGAGGTGATCATCCCGCTGGGCCAGAAGGACCGCTTCAACGCCTCCGAGCCCAGCGGCGACGCCCAGTTCCTCGGCCTCGTCCAGGACCCGGAGCCGGCCCGCCTGATCGACGCGCTGTACCCCATCGAGGTGCCGCCCGCACCTCGCTCCGACCTGGTGGCCATCTTCCTGACCGGGCTCCCCGGCCTGAACCAGCCCCCGAACGTGAAGCCGTCGGAGATGATCCGGCTCAACACCTCGACCCCGGTCACGGGCTCGCCCAACCCCATGGGCGTGCTGGCCGGGGACAACCAGGGCTTCCCGAACGGTCGCCGGCTGGTCGACGACGTGGTCGACATCGAGCTGCGGGCACTGGCCGGCGCCACGCCGTTCACCCCGGCGTTCAACCGGTCGCCGAACAATGCTCTCGGTGACGGCGTCAACGCCAACGACCTCCCGTTCCTGAGCGCCTTCCCCTACGTGGCCACGCCACACCAGGGCTACGAGCACCCCCACCACAAGGTGGGCTCGACCAGCCCGCAGCCCCCGGGGCCGACGGTGACCACCGGAGTCACCACGACCACCGCACCTGGTGCCACCACCACCACCACCGCCCCGCCGACGACGTCGTCCACCATCCCTGGCTGCGTCATCGACAAGCGGTACGCCAATATCATCCAGAGGCTGCCCGACGGTTGCAGCTTCAGCACCTGAGCAGTAACCCTTCCGTCCAGCCCCGGCGAGGGTGGGTCCTTCCCACCCTCGCCGTCGCTGCCGTGATGGGCGTCGCCCTCGGCCGGTTCGCCCTGGCCGGGGGCGGCGGCGCGCCTGCGGCCCCGATTCGTCCCGCCGACCGGAGTACTGAAGCCACGGTGGCCGACCTTCAGGCCCGCCTGGGCGCTACGCCCGACAATCCCGTCCTGCTGACCCGCCTGGGCCAGGCCTACCTGATCCGGGCCCGGGAGACCGCCGATCCGAGTTGGTTCACCCGCGCCGGCCAGGCCCTCGACCGCAGCCAGGCCCTCGACCCCGGTCGCCCCGACACCCTCACCGGCCTGGGCCTGCTGGCCCTGAGCCGCCACGACTTCTCCGCTGCACTCGACCTCGGCCGTCGGGCCCACGAGCTCGACCCGGCCTCCCCCCAGCCCCTGGGAGTCGTCGTCGACGCCTACGTCGAGCTGGGCCGCTACGACGAGGCCGCCGAGGCGGCCCAGCAGATGCTCGACCGCCGACCGTCGCTCGCCAGCCTGTCCCGGGCGTCGTACCTGCGCGAGCTCAACGGCGACGTCCCGGGTGCCATCACCGCCATGACGCAGGCCGCCATCGCCGGGGCCAACTCCGCCGCCTCCGACGTGGCCTACGTCGAGGCCCTTCTCGGCGACCTTCACCTGGGCGCCGGCGCTCTCCCCGAGGCCGAAGGGGCCTACCGCCGGGCCCTGGCCCGGTCCGACGCGCCCACCGCCGAGGTGGGCCTGGCCCGCGTGGCCGCCGCCCGGGGAGACCTGAACGGTGCCGCCGCCCAGCTCGAGGAGGTCACCGCCCGCCTGCCACAACCGGCCTGGCTGGCCCTGCTGGGCGACGTGCAGGCGGCCCTTGGCCGCCCCTCCGACGCCGCCGCCCAGTACGCCCTCGTCCGCCAGATCGAAGAACTGAACCGGGCCAACGGGGTGGCCGTCGACCTCGAACTGGCCCGCTTCGAGGCCGACCACGCCCGCGACCCCGGTGCGAACGGAGAGGCGGCGGTGGGCATGGCCCGGGCCGCGCTGGCCGTGCGCCCCAACATCTTCGCCGAGGACACCCTGGGCTGGGCCCTGCGCCAGGCCGGCCGCCCGGCCGAGGCCCTCCCCCACGCCCGGGCCGCTGTCCGCCTGGGCACCGCCGATGCCCTTCTCTGGTACCACCTGGCCGCGGTGGAAGCCGACCTGGGCTCCCTCAACGACGCCCGCGTGCACTTGGGCAAGGCCCTCTCCACCAATCCCCATCTCACCGTGCGCGACCTGCCCGCGGCGCGCGACCTGGCCGCCCGGCTGGGACTGGCGGCGTGAGGCGAGGCCTCGCCGGCATCGCCCTCGCCGCCGCCGTCCTGCTGCCGGCCGGAGCCGCCGCCGCCCATCCGCTGGGCAACTTTACGGTGAACACCTACCTCGGACTGCGGGTCCAGCCCGACCAGGTGGTCGTCGACATGGTCGTCGACATGGCGGAGATCCCGGCAATTCAGGCCCGGCGGGGCATCGACGCCGACGGCGACGGCAAGGTGTCCGACGAGGAAGGTGCCGTCTATGCGGCCCGCACCTGCCCCGACGTCGCCCAGCAGGTCGGCCTGACCGTCGAGGGCAAGCGGGCGCCGATGCGTACGACGTCGGCCGAGGTCACGTTTCCCCCCGGTGCCGCCGCCCTCCCCACCCTCCGCCTCACCTGCGGCCTGGTGGCGGACACCGGTGAGCTTCGGAGCGAGCGGGAGATCGAGGTCACCAGTACTGCGTTCACCGACCGGGTGGGCTGGCGGGAGATCACCGCGGTGGGCGACCGGACAACGCTGGTCTCCTCGAACGTGCCGGGCACCAGCAACAGCGGCCGCCTGACCGCCTACCCCGACGACCTGCTGTCGTCGCCTCCGGACCAGCGCACGGCCACGGTGCGGGCCCGCCCGGGCGGCCCCCCAGCGCCGGCCGTGCCCGGCGTCGTACCCGGCGCCCGGGTGGCCCAGCCCCGAGGCCTCGACGGGGCCACCCGGGCCTTCACCGATCTCGTGGCCCGCCAGCAGCTCACCGTCGGCTTCGGCATCCTCGCCCTGGGCCTCGCCGTGGGCCTTGGCGCCATCCACGCCTTTGCGCCCGGCCACGGCAAGACGGTGATGGCCGCCTATCTGGTGGGCCAGCGGGGCACGCTGCGCCAGGCCGCGGTCATCGGCCTCACCGTCACCGCCACCCACACCGCAGGTGTCCTGGTCCTCGGCGTGGTGCTGTCCGCCTCGACCAGCCTGGCCCCCGAGACCATCTACCCCTGGCTCGGGCTGGCCAGCGGCCTCATGCTGGCCGCTATCGGCGCCAGCCTGCTCTTCCGGGCTGTTCGGCATCGCCCGCTCCTCGTCGCCGCCGGCCACGGGCACAGTCACGGTCACGGCCACAGCCACGACCACGGGCCCAGCCACGACCACGGGCACGGCGACCGGCACAGCCACGATCACCCGCCGCACGACGATCAGAGGCCCGTGGAGTGGCGCTCGCTGGTCCCCCTCGGTCTGGCCGGCGGGCTGGTACCCAGCCCGTCGGCCATCGTCGTCCTGCTCGGCGCCATCGCCCTGGGCCGGGCCTGGTTCGGCGTGGCCCTCGTCGTCGCCTACGGCGTGGGCATGGCCGCCACCCTCACCGGCGCCGGCGTGCTCCTCGTGCGGGCCCGGGGCGCCATCGAGCGCCGGCTTGAAACCACCCGCCCGGGGTCGAGTCGCCTGGCGTCAGTCGCCGCCGCCCTCCCGGTGCTGACCGCGACGGCCATCATCGTTGCCGGCCTCTTCCTGGCCCTCCGGGGAGTCACCGAGCTCTGAGCCCGCCTGGGCGGCGGCGACGGCCTGGCGGGCGAAGCCGACCACCCGGCGTTCCAGCTCGGGGCGGTCGAGGTCGAGGGTGGCGACGTGGTGGCTGTGCTCCAACCAGACCCGCTCGACCGGTCCGGACACGGCGCCGGCCAGGACGTCGCTCGACACCGAGGGGACCACGTGGTCGTGGCGGCTGGTGAGGATCAGCACCGGGCAGCGGACGTCGACCAGCCGGGGCCGCAGCTCCTCGAGGCCCCGGCTCATGGACAGCAGGGCGGCCACCGGCAGGCGGTCGTAGGCCACCTCCCGGGCATCGGGATCGGCGATGTCGCCGCCCACACCGGGCAGGAACCGCTCCCCCGCGGCCAGGAACCCCTCCAGGACGTGGCGGAAGTCGGGCGCCGGCGGGTCGACGAGGGGGTTGACGACCACCAGCCCGGCCACCCCGGTGTGGGCTGCGGCCACGCCGGCGGCCAGGGCACCGCCCATCGACAGTCCGGCCACCACGATCCGGCCGCCCTGGGGCCGGGCCGCCAGCCGAACGAACGCCTCCTCTGCCGCCGCCGACCAGTCGGCCCACCCGCAGCCGGCGAGCTCCTCGGGCGACGTGCCGTGACCTGGCAGGAGCGGCATCTCCACCTCGAAGCCGGCGCGGCGCAGGGCGACGGCCAGGCCGGCCAACGAGTGCGGCGACCCGGTGAGGCCGTGCAGCACGAGCGCGCCCGGTCGGCCGGTCACCGCCCGCTGGTGCGCCGGGACATGGCCTGGAACCGCAGCATGTCGGCCGACATTCCGGCCACCGCCTCGTCGAGGGTGGTGCTGTGCACCGGGACCCGGTAGGCGGCCAGGCCTTCCAGCAGCGCCTCGACCGGCCCCTCGTCGACCAGACTGTCAACCACGAGGGAGAGGCGGGCCGGATAGGCGAACTCAGCCCGGTAGCTGGGCTCGTCGTCGACGACCTTGCCCCAAAGGGCGACCTGGCCGAGCACGATGGCCTCCGGCGCCAGGCACAGGCCGTGCTCCCGCAGGGCATCGAGGTCGGGGTTGGCATAGAGGCCGCAGTTGCAGCGCACCGCGGGGGCGGGATGGCCCACCTCCACGCACAGGGCCCGCAGCACCCGCCCCGGCGGCCACTCGAACTCGCGCTGGGTCACCGACCGCAGCAGCCGGCCGGGCGACAGCTGCCAGTACCGCCACCCGAGAACCGGGTCGGCCTGCTGGCGGACGATCAGCCGGAACTCCCGTCGTCGTCGAGAGGCACGGTGTTGGAGGGCACGGTATCGACCGCCGCCGGAGCCCAGCCCGCCGGTCGGGCCTCCTCGGGCAGAACCCACTGGCCGGTCTCCGGGAACAGCGGATCCACCGTGCAGTAGGAGTCGGGATCGGGCTGCCACAGCGACGACGCCTTCTGGTAGCACGCGGTGTGGAAGGTCATGGCTGTGGGGCACATGGCCCCGGCCACGGTGAGCTCGGTCTTCACCACGTCGTCGGCCGGCACGTCCTTGCCGCAGACGTCGCACTGGTCGCTGACGACAGCCACCCGTCTACTGTACGGCGCGGCCACCCGGTAGCGTCGCGGTGTGCCCACCTTCCCATTCCTGTCCGACGAGTGGATCGCCGAGGCCCGCAAGATTCGGGCCGAGCTGGCCGACCCCGACCGCCAGGCCGCAGCCGCCCCCGTCTCGGTGCGGATGAACCAGGTCATCACCGACGTCCCCTTCGGCGACGGGCCCCTCGACGCCCACCTCGACACCTCCTCGGGAACCCTGGAGATGGAGATCGGCCACCTCGAGGAGCCCGACGTCACCGTGAGCCTCGACTACGCCACCGCCAAGGCCATCTTCGTCGACGGCACCATGGAGGCCGGGATGAAGGCATTCATGGACGGCAAGATCCGCGTCCAGGGCGACATGGCCAAGCTCATCTCCGCGCTGCAGCAGCTGGCCCCGCCCGACCCGGGCGCGATTGACCAGGCCCAGGCCCGCATCCGCGACATCACGGCCTGAAGGCGGTCGCCAGCTCGGTCGCCGACCAGCGGCCCTCCTTCTCCACGGTGGCCTCCACCGACCAGGGCAGGTACCGCTCCACCCTGCCCCCGTGGACCAGGAACACCTGGCCGGTCACCTGGCAGTCGGCGGCCGCCAACCAGGCCACCACCGGTGAGACGTTGGCCGGGTGCCAGGGGTCGAACGCCTGCGGATCCGCAGGCGCCGCCACCCGCGCCGCCAGCCCGGGAGCGGACTCGGTCATGCGGGTCCGGGCCAGCGGGGCGATGGCGTTGACCCGCACCCCGAAGCGGGCCAGCTCGGCGGCGGCGGTGGCGGTGAAGCCGGCGATGCCCGCCTTGGCCGCCCCGTAGTTCGCCTGGCCGGGGTTGCCGTGCAGGCCCGATGTCGACGTCGTGCCCACCACCGACGCCTCGACCCGGCGCCCGGCCCGTGCCTGCTCCCGCCACCAGGCCGCCGCCCACCGGGTGGGCACGAAATGGCCCTTGAGGTGGGCCCGCACCACGTCGTCCCACTCCTCCTCGCTCATGTCGGCCAGGTACCGGTCGGCCAGGTTCCCGGCGTTGTTGACCACGACGTGGAGGGCGCCGTAGGTCTCGACCGCCAGGTCGATCAGCGCCTCGCCGGTCTCCCAATGAGCCACGTCGCCCGAAGCGGCCACCGCATCGCCGCCGGCGGCGGAGATCTCGTCCACCACGAGTTGGGCCGGCTCGGCGTCGAGGTCGTTGACCACCACCCCGGCCCCTTCGGCGGCGAGCAACAGGGCGTGCTCCCGCCCCAGCCCCCGTGCCGCCCCAGTGACGATCGCCACCCGGCCGGCGAGGCTCCCTGCGGTCATCAGCCTCGACCCCCGGTCGTTCTCGGCACGCAGGCGAGCGAGGCCGACTAGAGGATGAAGACGTCGACCGAGCTGCCGGGTGCCACCTTGCTGCCGGCACTCGGCGTTTGCAGGAACACCTTGCCCCCGCCGGGGCCGAACTTGTCGTCGAGCTTGAGACCGAACACGCCCAGCCGGGCCTCGGCCTCGGCCACTGTCAGATCGTTGAGGGACGGCACCTCGGGCCGGCCCGCGGACACGGTGACGGTGACCGCATCGCCCCGGCGGGCGGTGGCGCCCTGGGCGGGCGAGGCCAGGACCACCGTGCCCTTGGTGGCGTCGTCGTTGTTGTACTGGTCGGGGTTCCGGGCCGTCTTGAGCCCCACCGCCTCCAGGGCGGCGACGGCGGCCTCGTAGCTCTTCCCGGCCAGGGGGGGCACGATCCGGGGCATCGGCCCGGCCGACACCGTGAGGTCCACCGTGGCCCCCTTGGGCGGCGTCGTGCCCTTGGGGTTCCAGTCGATGACCAGCCCGGCGGCGGCCGTCTCGTCGAAGGGCTTCTCGACCGCGCCGGCCACGTGGCCGACCCGCTCGATCTCGGCCTTGGCCTTCGCCTCGGTGAGACCGGTGAGCTCGGGGATCGGGGTGGGGGGCGGGCCCTTGGACACGACGAGGGTGACCCGCTTGCCCTCCTGGAGGGAGATGGGCTTGCCGTCGGGGCCGACGCCGGCCTTCGGGCGCTGGTCGGTGACGGTGCCCGGCGTGGTGGCGTCGACGAATTGCTCGTCGATGTCCACCTCGAACCGCACCGCCCGCAAAGCACCTTCCGCCGTCGCCCGGTCGCGACTGATGAGATCGGGCACCGGGTGGCTGGGCACCTGCTCGCCCACCAACAGGTAGGCGCCGGCCCCGCCGCCCCCCAGGAGGGCGACCACCAGCAGCATCACCCACGGCCAGCGCCGCCGGCGACGGCCCTTGCGCGAGGTGAGCACCGCGGTGACCTCGGCCTGCTCGGCTTTCCGCTTGGGCTTCGACCGCCGGTCGGGGCGGGCGATGACCCCGGTGGGCGTGGGGTCGGCCGCCGCCTCGGTGATCGCCGGCGTGGCCCGGGTGACTCCGGGGTCGTCGGCGGGCGCCGGCACCGGGCGGGGCAGGTCGACGACGGTCAGGTTGCCCCGGTCGTCGCCGTTGGGCCTCGGGGTGTCCTTGGTCAGGACCTTGGCCACGTTGCCCAGGTCGGTGGGGTCGCCCTCGATGGCGGCCAGGTGAGTCAGGTCGAAGGTGGCCGGGCCGGCAAGGGCCAGCGGCTCCGGCGACGGCAGCTCGGGCGCCACCGCTTGGAGGGCGACGACGAACGCCATGGCGTCGAGGCGCTCCTTCGGGTCGGGGCGCCCGGCCCGGGCCACCACCGGGCCCAGCGGGCCCAGCTCGGGCGGCACCTCCAACGGGGTGTCGAGCCGGCCGACGAGGGTGGCCACCGTGGTCTCGGCCGCGAACGGCACCCGCCCGGTGACCGCCTCGACCAGGACGATGGCCAGGGAATACACGTCGGCCTTACCGTCGACCGGGACGCCCTTGACCTGCTCGGGCGACGCGTAGCGTGCTGTGCCCAACACCGCGCCGACCGGCTCGGTCCAGGCCGCCTCGGCCAGGGCGCGGGCCAGGCCGAAGTCGGCGATGCGCAGCCGGCCCTCCTCATCGAAGAGCAGGTTGGCCGGCTTGATGTCGCGGTGGACCAGGCCCCGCCCGTGGGCGTAGGCCAGGGCCTTCCCCGCCTCCAGGCCGACCATGAGAGCCTGGGAGGGCGTGAGAAGCCTGCCGCGGTCGAGCACAGCCCGAAGGCTGCCCCCGCCGAGGTACTCCGAGACCAGGTACGGGCCGTCGGCCTCCTCGCCCCAGTCGTAGACGGCCATGACATGCGGGTGGTTCAGCGCCGCCGCCGCCCGGGCCTCGGCCCGGAACCGCTTGAGGAACGCCTCGTCGTCGGCCAGGGCCGGGTGCAGGATTTTGACCGCCACCCGCCGGCGGAGTCGGACATCGTCGGCCAGGAACACATGCGCCGACGCGCCGGTGCCGATGGGGGCGAGGAGGCGGTACCGTCCACCCAGGACGCGGCCCAGGTGGTCGGCGATCCGGGTCGAAGCCACGTTCGCAAGGGTACCCTGCGCGGCTGCTCAACCACTGGCAATCACGTGGGGGAGAATGGTGTCGTGCTGCGCCGCCTGATCATGACCGCCATCGCCGCCGCCGCCGTCGGCGGCATCGTGTTCGCCTTCTCTGGGCCCAGCGGCGAGAAGGGGCCGACCAAGCCCGACGCCATCGAGTCGGTGTTCCCGGTGCCGGGCAACCTGGAGCTGCGCCAGGTGAAGATCACCGCCGACCTGGCCACCGGCTACACCGGCTACCTCACCATCGACGGCAACGAGGTGCCCGAGGACGAGATCCAGTTCGTCGCCGCCCTGAATACCGTCACCCTCCAGCCCCTGCCCGACAGCGACTTCGCCATCTTCGAGCCCGGTCCCCACTGCGCCACCGTGTTCTACCGCCAGATCGGCCAGCCCCGGGCCAACTCCACGTCGTACCGCTGGTGCTTCCGCCTTCATTGATATCTAGATCGATATAGTGCAGTCGGTGTACGGAGCGTTTGTCCGCGAGGTTCGTGAGGCTCGGGGCCTGACCCAACGAGAGCTCGCCCTTGTGTCCGGAGTCGGCCAGTCCAACATCTCCGCCATCGAGAACGGTCGCCGGGCTCCGTCGGCGGACACGTTGAACCGCCTGCTCGTGGCCTGTGGCTTCGAACTGGCCGCCACCGCTGGGGATACGACCATCTTCTGCCCGCTCCCTCGGGGCGGGATGGTCTCCGATGGCGAGCCCGCCCCCTCCCTTGCCGGGGACCCACCCGACGAGCGACCCACGCTTCCCCACGATGCGTCCATGGCGGCACGCGTCCAGGTGGTGACGGCGGTGCTCGACGCAGCCGACGCCACCCGCAGCCGGTGAGCTTCGTCGACTTCGTCGTCGAGGTGCACGACACGCTTGCCCGCTCGGGTCTGGCCCACGCCTTCGGGGGGGCGCTGGCGCTGGCCTACGCCGCCGAACCGCGAGGCACGGTCGACGTCGACGTGAACGTGTTCGCTCCCATCGACGACATCGACCCCGTCCTCGATGTCTTCGCCGAGATCGGCCTGCGCCCGGAGGAGTCACGGGAGCGATGGGTGCCGATCGCCGGGATCCGGCTCCGAGGGGACCGGCCCTACCCGGTCGACCTGTTCGCGTCCCTGGATGAGCACTATGGCGAGATCGCGGCCCGCACGGTACACCACCCGTTCGGGCCCGCCCACGTGCGATTGCCCTTTCTCTCGCCCGAGGACCTCGCCGTCTTCAAGCTGTCCTTCGGACGGGAGAAGGACTGGGTGGACCTGCGCTCGATCGCCTCAGCGGGGAGCGACCTCGACGTCGACTACGTGGAGCGACAGCTCATCGGCCTACGGGGACCGGCCATGTACCCGAGACTGGCGCGGTTGCGCCGTCTCCTTCGGGAGGCTCGTGGGTAGCGACCCCGTCGTTCGCGACGAAACCAGACCTGGCGGCGAGGCGTGCGCCTTCTGCGCCATCGTCGCCGGCGACTCGCCCGCACACGTGGTGGCCGCCGACGACGCCACGCTCGCCTTCCTCGACGTCCGCCCCGTCTTCCCCGGCCACGTGCTGCTGGTACCGAGGGAGCATCACCACACGCTGGCCGACCTCCCGCCGGCGCTGGTTGCCCCGCTGTTCGGCGCCGCCCAGCGGCTGGCCCGGGCGGTGGAGGTGGCCATGGAGGCCCACGGCACGTTCGTGGCCATGAACAACGGGGTCAGCCAGAGCGTGCCCCACCTGCACGTCCACATCGTCCCCCGCCGGCGCAAGGACGGCCTCCGGGGGTTCTTCTGGCCCCGCCAGCGCTACGCCGGCTAGGAAGAGTTGGTGGTGGTGGCCGCCCGGATCCGGGCGGCCACCGACGACACCGCTGAGAACTACTAGGACGCGGGTCGGGGGGTCCAGCCGATGGCAACCTGGCTGCGCACGGATTCGTCCAGGCAGCCGTCCTGGTCGGGGTCGTAGCAGAACAGCACGCGCGACTGGCCGGCGGCCGAGGTGTTGTTCACCCGGGCGTGGTACTCGTTCGCGCCCACGCCGGCGGTCTGGTAGCCGCTCACGTGGCAGTGCTCGAACGTCCCGTTTGCGTTGTGGTCGTGGCGGACGGACGTCTTGGGCCCGGTGCCGTCAGGATCCGGGCAGGCACTGATCGTGCCCACACCGAAGAGCTCGAAGGTTGCCGTGGTATCCACATCGCTCTCGTCGGCGCCGGGTGCCGCTGCGCTGCTGAAGAGGCAGGCGTCGACGTGGACGTTGTTCGCCGTACTGTTCGGGGCGCTGAGCGTCTGAACGTCGCCGGAGTCGGGGTTGGCACAGTCGGAGTTCGGGTTGACGTCGGGGTTGGAGGACGCCAAGCCGATGTCGGGGTTGATGTACGCCACGGCCCGGACCGGCGGGACAGGCGGGTTGTGGCTGCCGAGGGCCGGCCCCGACATGGCCAGGAACCCCAGACACAGGGCTGACGCGCCCACGACGGCTACTGCGTTCTTGCGACCGATCAATGTTCTTCTCCCAGTTGGTGTTCTTGGGATACGTGGCCCGGACGGGTGCCGGATGACCCAACCGGTCAGGGCAGGCGGGCGGCCAGGGCCAGCTTCCACTCCAGGGCGAGGGGGTCGACGGCCAGCAGGGCCTCGATCACCTGGAGCGGAGCCACGCCCGGCCGGGCCGCCTCGTGGACCACGGCCACGGTTGCCCCCATCGGGTGGGGCTCCACGCTCACCGGCCCGGCCACCGGCACCCGGCCGGGCTCCAGCACCCGGAGGTACCAGCCGGTGCGGCCGCTCTGGCGGAGGAGACGGCCGATATCGCCCCGGTGGCGGTGGATGGCCAGCTTGAAACACGGCGTCCGGGGCTGGCACACCTCCAGCACCGCGTCGCCCCAGAACCAGCGGTCGCCGATGCACACGTCGTCCTCGGTGCCGCCGGCCGTGCTCAGGTTCTCGCCGAAGGCGGCCGGGCCCAGGTCCTGTCCGAGCTCGGCGCTCCACGCCGGTAGGTGCTCGGACGGGTAGGCGTACACCGCCTTGTCGGGGCCGCCGTGAACCTGCAGGTCGGCCTGGGCGTCGCCCTCCAGGTTGAGGCGATCGAGCCAGAGGTGCTCAGCGGTCACCGGCCGCTTGGCGATGCCGCTGGTGATGCGGTGGCCCCGGTACTGGCCGAGGTACTCCGGAAGGGTGACGTTCACCGAGACGAGTGTGATCTCCGGAGGACTCACACCTCGCCCCTCTCCAGGAGATGGAGAAAGGCGGCCTCGTCGATCACCGGTACGCCGCACGCCTCGGCCTTGGTCACCTTGGCCGTGCCCGGTTCGGCCCCGGCGACGAGATAGGCGGTCTTCTTCGACACGCTCCCCGGCGACGATCCGCCCCGCTCCTTCACCGCGGCCACCGCCCGATCACGCGACATCGACTCGAGGGTGCCGGTGACCACCACCGCCCTGCCGGCCAGCGTGGGCGGCAGCTCCGAGCGGGCCTCGCCCTCGAAATTCACCCCTGCCGCCCGCAGCCTGTCGACCACCTCCCGATTGCGATCGAGGGCGAAGAACTCACACACGCTCCTGGCGATCACCGGCCCGACGCCGGGCGTGACGGCCATCTCCTCCTCCGACGCCTCCAGGATGCGGTCGAGGTGACCGAAAGCCTCAGCCAGGACCTCGGCCCCCCGCCCGCCCAGGTGGCGGATGCTGAGGCCGATCAGCAGGTTGGGCAATGGGCGCGACCTCGACGTCTCGATGGCGTCGAGCAGATTCCGAGCCGAGACATCGGCGAAGCCCTCCAACCCCATGAGCGCCTCGTGGGTGAGGAGGTAGATGTCGCCCGGGCCGGAGAGCAGCCCGGCCGACGTGAGCTGGGAGACCCGCTTCTCCCCCAGTCCCTCGATGTCCATGGCGCCCCGGGATGCGAAGTGGCCGATGCGTCCGTCGCGCTGGGCCGGGCAGTCGACGTTCACGCAAAACGTGTCGCTCTCACCCTCGATCCGTACCAGCGGGCCTCGACAAACCGGGCACTCGTCGGGGAACGGCCACTCGGGCAACCCCTCGGGTCGCTTCGACAGTACGGGCGCCACCACCTCGGGGATGACATCGCCCGCCTTGCGCACGGTGACCGTGTCGCCCGGCCGCACGTCCTTGATCCGCACCTGATCGGCGTTGTGCAGAGTGGCGAGTCGCACGGTGGATCCGCTGACCTTCACCGGTTCCAGCTGGGCGAACGGCGTTGCCTTCCCGGTCCGGCCGATCGACACCATGATGTCCAAGAGGGTGGTCGTGGCCTCTTCTGGCGGGAACTTGTAGGCGATGGCCCACCGGGGCGACTTCGACGTGGACCCGAGCTCGTCGCGCTGGGCCAGGTCGTCGACCTTCACCACCACCCCGTCGATCTCGTACCCCAGGTCGTGGCGGTGCTCCAGCCAGTGCCCGCAGTAGGCGAAGACCTCTTCGAGGGTGGCGAGGGTGCGGACCTCGGGATTGACCGGCAGCCCGGCCGCCTTCAGGAAGTCGAGCGTCTCGGAGTGGCGGCGAAACTTCGGCCCGCCCTCGATCTCGCCCAGCTGGTAGGCCCAGAACCGCAGGTCGCGACTGGCGGTCACCTTGGGATCCTTCTGGCGCAACGATCCGGCCCCGGAGTTGCGGGGATTGGCGAACAAGCGCAGCCCGGCCTGACCCTGGCGTTGGTTGAGCTCTTCGAAGGCGGAGGCGGGCATGTAGATCTCGCCCCGCACCTCCAACACCCGCGGTGCATCACCATTGAGTTGTTCCGGGATCACCGAGATGGTCCGGACGTTCTCGGTCACGTCCTCCCCCACCACACCGTTGCCCCGGGTGGCGCCCCGCACGTACCGACCGTCCTCGAAGAGCAGGGAGCAGGCGATCCCGTCGATCTTGAGCTCGCAGACGTAGTCGACGTGGTCCGAGACGTACCGCTCCATGCGCTTACCCCACGCCACCAGCTCGTCGAAGCTGAAGGCGTTGTCGAGCGACATCATCGGCACCCGGTGGCGGACCTCGGCGAACGCCGTCGACGCCCTCCCTCCCACCTTCTGGGTGGGCGACTCGGCGGAGCGCAGCTCGGGATGGGCGTCCTCGATCGACCGCAGTTCGCGGACCAGACCGTCGAACTCGGCGTCGGAGATCTCGGGATCGTCGAGGAGGTGGTAGCGCTCGGTGTGATGCTCAATCAGCTCCCGGAGCTCGGCCGCCCGGCTCGCTGCGTCCATGGCGCCGACGGTAGCGTGAGCATGCGCATGGACCGGGCCCGCCTCCTCCCGTGGCTGGTGCGCGGCCTGTGGGTGGCTCTGCCGTTCACCACCGGGCCGGCCCTGGCCGCCGCGCTCGATGCAGCCAGTGGGCCGGTGCGACTGGTGGCATCGGCGGGGCTGTGGCTGGGCTGGGCGGTGGGCATGGTGGCCGCCTTCGCCCCGCATCCCATCGCCCTGACCGCCCTGCGGGTGGTGGCGCCGGCTGGAGTGGTGGCTGCGGTCGTGGCGGCAGTGGCCGAACACCCCTCGGCGCTGGCCGTCGCCTGGTCGACGGTGGCGTGCGCGTGGGCGTTCGCCCCGGCATTCGGGGCGACGTGCGTAAACGGGCCGGCCTATCCCAACGAGCGCCGCTTCCTGCTTCGTCCACCCGGACCGCTGCTCATGGGCCCGCTGCCGACGTTCTGGATCCTCTCGGTGGCCGGCATCGGCGCCGGCCCGCTCCTGCTGGCCGCCCGCCAGTGGGCCCTCGGCGGGCTGGCCCTCCTCGTCGGCTGGCCTCTGGCGTTCCTGCTGCTCAAGTCGCTGCACAACCTGTCCCGCCGATGGGCGGTGTTCGTGCCCGCCGGCGTGGTGCTGCACGACCCTGTGGTCCTCTTCGACCCCGAGCTCTTCAAGCGCCAGGACATCACCGCCTTCCGGCTGGCAACGCCCGCCGACGCCGGCCACCTCGACCTGTCACAGCGGGCTCCCGGTCCCGGCATCGCCATGGAGGTCGACGAGCTCACCACCATCACCATGCTCAAGCCCGGTCGGCGGGAGGGCGTCGCCGTCCACGCCACCGGGCTCCGCTTCACCCCCACCCGCCCGGGCGCCGTGCTCGAGGAGGCCCGCCGGCGGCGGATCGCCGTGAGCCGGAGGCCGACTCCCGGCGAGTGAGTCCGCCGACTGTGCAATCTTCCGCACAGGAGCCACAACATTGCACAGTCGAGGCTCGGCGGGTCAGGCGGTGGCGATGCCGCCGCCCAGGACCTCGTCTCCCCGGTAGAGGACGACGCTCTGGCCCGGCGCCACCCGGCGCTGGGGCTCGGCGAAACGCACGGTGGCGCCGTCGAAGATCGCCTCGACCGGGTCGCCGTGGGCGCTGCTCTGCACCGCCACCGCACCCTGCACCGGCTCGCCGACCCAGGAGAGCTGGGTGAGGTCGACCGATGGCGACAGGAGGTCGGCGGCCTCTCCGACCACCACTGTGCCGGAGGCGGTGTCGACGGAGATGGCGTAGCGCTTGGCCCCGCCGCCGGTACCCAGACCCCGCCGCTGGCCGACGGTGACCAGCTCCCAGGCATCAACCTTTCCGACCTCGACGCCGGCGGTGTCCACCACCCGGCCGGTGTGCAACGGGATGCGCGAGGCCAGGAGCGCCTCCCGGCCCCCGCTGGTGGTGACGAAGCAGACGTCCTGGCTGTCGGGCTTGTCGGCCGTGGGCAGGCCCAGGGCGGCGGCCTTGTCCCGCACCCCGGCCTTGGTCATGGTGCCGACCGGGAACCGAAGCCGGCGCAGCTCGTCCCGCCCGAGCACGTAGAGCACGTAGGACTGGTCCTTCAGGGGATCGGCGCCCCGCAGGAGGCGGCCCTCCTCGATCCGGGCGTGGTGACCGGTGGCGACGGCATCGAAACCCAACTGCGTCGCCCGTCGCAGCAGGCGCCCGAACTTGAGGTGGCGGTTGCACTCGATGCACGGGTTCGGCGTGAGGCCGTCGGCATGGGCGGCGGCGTACGGCGCCACCACCCGGGCGTCGAACTCGTCGACGAACGTCCACACCAGGTGGTCGATCCCGAGCAGGTTGGCGACCGATCGGGCGTCGTCGATCTCGGCCACCGAACAGCAGCCGGCGTCGGTGGGGTTGTCCCAGAGCCGCAAGGTCACGCCGACGACCTCGTGACCCTCCTCCACCAGCAGGGCCGCCGCCACCGACGAGTCCACGCCGCCCGACATGGCGGCCAACAGCCTCATAGGAGGTACAGCCTCATCCGGTACGGAGTCGGGCCACTGCCGCGGGGATGGCATCGAGGGCCAGGTCGACATCGGCCTCGGTCGTGCCCGTGCCCAGCGACAGCCGAAGCGACCCGATGGCCTGGGACCGGCTCATGCCCATGGCCGCCAGCACGTGAGACGGGTCGACCGCCCCGCTGGCGCACGCGGAACCGGCCGAGGCGTAGACGCCGGCCGCGTCGAGCAGCACGAGCAGCTCCTCGGACTCCACACCCTCGAACGACACGTGGCAGTTGCCGGCGATCTTCGATGACCGGTCGCCAGTCTCGGTACAGCCCGCCACGGTGGCCAGCAGTCCGTCGGCCAACCGGTCGCGCCGCGCCCGCACCCGGACGACGGTGGCCTCGCGCTCGTCGACGGTGGCCCGCATGGCTGCGGCCATGGCCACGATCCCGGCCACGTTGTGGGTGCCGCTGCGCCGGTCGCGCTCCTGGCCGCCACCATGGATGATCGGCTTCACCGTGACCCCTTGGCGCACCACGAGCGCGCCCACGCCCTTGGGCCCGCCGAACTTGTGGGCACTGACCGCCACCAGGTCGGCCGACGCCGCCACCTCGGCCACGTCGAGCCACGGGAAGGCCTGCACGGCATCGGTGTGAAGCATGGCCTCAGGGGCGAGGCGCCGTACGAGGGCGGCCACCTCGCCCAACGGCTCAATGGTGCCCACCTCGTTGTTGGCCAGCATCACCGACACCACCGAGACCGAGGGGTCGAGCAGCTCCGCCAACCGGTCGAGGTCGACGACGCCGGCGGCATCGACCGGGATCAGCCGGTTGTCGCCCAGCGCGTCGCAGGCGTGGAGGACGGCGTGGTGCTCGATGGCCGAGCACACCGTCGGCCCGGGGCGGACGGCATGGGCGCCGAGGATGGCCAGGTTGTCGGCCTCGGTGCCGCCACCGGTGAACACGATCTCGGCCGGCCGGGCTCCGAGGCAGTGGGCGACAGTGTCGCGCGCCTCATCGACGGCCTTCCGGGCCTCCCGGGACACGGCGTGGGACCCCGACGGGTTGCCGTACCGCTCGGTGAGGAACGCCACCATTGCCTCCACCGCCTCGGGGCGCATGGGCGTCGTTGCTGCATGGTCCAGGTAGGCGGGCACCGGCCCAGGGTAGGCGCCCCCTCCGGGGTTCAGTGGTTGACCAGCCACACCACACTGAGGGAGGGAAGGTCGATGGTGAGGGAGTGCTCGAAGCCGTGCCACGGGGTGGGCTCGCTGGACCGGTAGCCCCCGTTGACCATTGTCGTGTCCAGCGCCACCTCCCACGCCCCCTGCCGGGGCACGCCGATGCGGTAGCCGGGGCGATCGGAGCCCGACAGGTTGGCGATGCAGGCCAGCGAGCGCGACCGGTCGGCGGAGTACCGGCAGAACGACAGGACGTTCTGGTCGGCGTCGTTGGCGTCGATCCAGTCGAAGCCCTCGTGGCCGAAGTCGACCTCCCACAGCGCCGGCTCGTTGCGGTAGATCCGATTGAGCTCGGCCACCAGCTGCTGGACCCCGTGATGGCCCGGGTCGCCAAGCAGATCCCAATCGAGGCTGCGGTCGTGCGACCACTCCCGCTCTTGGGCGATCTCACAGCCCATGAACAGCAGCTGTTTGCCGGGGTGGGCCCACATCCACGCCAGCAGGGCCCGCACACCGGCCAGCCGGGCCCCCTTGTCGCCCGGCATCTTGTTGATCAGCGACCCCTTGCCGTGCACCACCTCGTCATGGGAGATGGGCAGGACGAAATTTTCCGAGAACGCGTAAAGCAGGCCGAAGGTGAGCTGGGAATGGTGGTGGCGACGATGGACCGGCTCCTTGGAGACGTAGGTCAGGGTGTCGTGCATCCAGCCCATGTTCCACTTGAACCCGAAGCCCAGCCCGCCCAGGTGTACGGGGCGGGACACCCCTGGCCACGACGTCGACTCCTCGGCAATGGTGAGCACACCGGGGTGCTCGGCGTGCACCAGGGTGTTGAGCTGTTGCAGGAAGTCGACGGCCTCGAGGTTCTCCCGGCCGCCGTGCTCGTTGGGCACCCACTCCCCTTCCTCACGGGAATAGTCGAGGTACAGCATCGAGGCCACTGCGTCGACCCGCAGGCCGTCGATGTGCAGCTCCTCGATCCAGTACAAGGCGTTGGCCAGCAGGAAGTTGCGCACCTCGTGGCGGCCGAAGTTGAAGACCAGCGTGCCCCAGTCGGGGTGCTCGCCCTGGCGGGGGTCGGCGTGCTCGTAGAGGGCCGAGCCGTCGAAGCGGGCCAGGGCGAAGGCGTCCTTGGGGAAGTGGGCCGGGACCCAGTCGACGATGACGCCGATGCCGGCCTGGTGCAGCGCGTCGACCAGGAACCGGAAGTCGTCGGGGGTGCCGAAGCGGGCGGTGGGCGCGTAGTACGCAGTGACCTGGTAGCCCCACGAGCCGCCGAAGGGATGCTCGGCCACGGGGAGGAGCTCCACGTGGGTGAAGCCCATCTCCACCAGGTAGGCCGGCAGTTGCTCGGCCAGCTCCCGGTAGGTCAGCGGTCGGTCGCCCTCCTCAGGCACGTGGCGCCACGAGGCCAGGTGGCATTCGTACACCGACATCGGGGCGGTCCAGGGGTCGGCGGCCCGCCGGCGGGTCAGCCACTCGCCATCGCCCCAGTTGTAGGACGACTGGTACACCACGCTCGCCGTCTCGGGAGGGGCCTCGGTGGCCATGGCCAGCGGGTCGGCCTTGAGGGTGAGGTGACCGGCGGCGGTGAGGATCTCGTACTTGTAGCGGGACCCGTGGCCGATGCCCGGGATGAACAGCTCCCATACGCCCGACGAGCCGATCCGACGCATGGGGTGCTGGCGCCCGTCCCAGCTGTTGCAGTCGCCCACCACCCGCACGCTGCGGGCACCAGGCGCCCAGACCGCGAATGCGGTGCCGGCCACGCCCTGGTGCACGGTGGGATGGGCGCCCAGCCGGTGCCACAGGCGCTCGTGGCGGCCTTCGCCCAGGAGGTACAGGTCGATGTCGCCGAGCGTCGGCCAGAACCGATAGGGGTCGTCGACCAGCCACGTATCGCCGCCCGGGTAGGCCACGTCGTAGCGGTAGTCGGCAGCACCGTCGGCGGGCAGGTCCACCTTCTTGGCCACGAAGATCCCTGCCGGATGCTCCCGCACCATGGGGATGCGCGTGTCGCCGAGCACGAGGGTGACCGACGCCGCGTCGGGACGCCACGCCCGGACCACCTTCCCGTGCGGGCCGAGCACCCGGTGGGGATCGGTTTCAGTCCCTTCCACCAGCGCGTGCAGGTCGACAGCAGTGGTCATGGTCACGTTGCCTCCGTCAGCCGGCGCAAGGCGGCAAGGGGGATGTGGGCCCATTCGGGCCGGAAGGCCCGCTCGTAGCCCAGCTCGTAGACGGCCTTCTCCAGCTCGAACGCGGCAAGCACGGCGCCCACGCAACCGGGGTCGGGCGGAAGGATGCCGCCCGGACCCGCCACCCGCATGTACCCACGCAGGAAGGCCTGGCGGTTGCGGTCCTCCCAGGCGGCTGCCAGATCCTCCAGTGCGCCCTCGTCGCGCTCGGTGCGGGCCACGGCCGAGGCGTAGTGGAACGACCGCAGCATCCCGGCCACGTCCTTCAGGGGAGACGAGGGAAGGCGACGCTCGTCGAGCGGACGGGCCGGTTCGCCCTCGAAGTCGAGTACGAACCACCCGGCGTCGGTGCGCAGCACCTGGCCCAGGTGGTAGTCGCCGTGCACCCGGATGGCGGCGCCGGCGGCGCCGGCGCCGAGATCGGTCAGCTGTTCGAGGATCGCATCGACGCCGTCAGGGTCGACGTCGCCCGGCTCGAGCGCCTCGATCTGGGTGGCGATGGCCGCCGCCCACGTGCCGGCGTCGGCGTCGTGGCGTCCGAAGGCCTCGGCCAGGGCCACGTGCATGCCGCCGGTCATGGCGCCCAAGCGGGCGGCCTCGCCCGAGAAGTCGCCGCCGGCCTGGCCGGGATCGGGTGGGGGCGGCGGGGAGTCGAGATTGACGATCGGGATGGACGACGTGTCGTTCATTCCGAACAGGTCGCGCAAAGAGGTGAGGGCCAGCGACCACCCCTCGCTGGCGCCGGCCAGGAAGGGCTGGAGGATGGCGACGTCGAACTCCCCGACGCGCTGCGTGGCCAGCGGCTCGGGCACGTTGGTGAACCCCTGCGCAGCCAGGGCCTCGGTGACCTCCACCTCGGGATTGTGGCCCCGCTGGACGCGCCGGAAGAGCTTGAGGATGACGCGCTCGTCGTAGACGATCGAGCTGTTCGACTGCTCGGCGCCCATCAGCCGGGCCCGTTCCGCCGTCTCGTGCGGCGCCACCGCGTCGAGGATGACCAGGGCCAGCTCGGGGTCGAGGACGGCGTCGTAGGCGATGGCCTCGCCCTGGTGGGTGCTCACATCGGCGATGAACGCCTGGTCGTGGCCCCGGAGGAACTCGGGGTGCTCGTCACGGCCCCGCACGCCGACGACCACCTGGTAGACGAAGGCGTCGGCCTCCACCAACAGCCGGACCAGGATGGGGAACCGGTCGCCGCGTATCTCCTGATCGACGATCTTCAGCGACGTGGGCTCAGCCTGGCCCGAGTACCACCGCTGGCGGGGCAGCCACTCCGACAGGGCAGGGACGAGAGACTCGAGGTCGATCACGCGGCCACCTTCTTCAGAGGTGTCATGACATTGCCCCCGGGGCGTCGACCAGCTCGAACCAGTAGAAGCCGTGGCCTCCCAGGGTCAGGAGGTACGGCAGCTCGCCGATGGCCGGGAACGGCACCCGGCCGAACAGCTCGACCGGCATCCGGCCGGACAGGCGGGCCAGCTGGAGTTCGACCGGCTGGGCGAAGCGGCTGAGGTTGTTGACGCAGAGCATGATGCGATCTCCGAGCTGTCGGAGGAAGGCCAGGACCGAGGGGTTCTCGGCCGAGAGGATCTCGAGGCTCCCGAGCCCGAGGACGTCGCCGTGCTGGCGGCGGACCTGGAGGACCCGCTGCATCCAGTGTAGGAACGAACCAGGGTCGCGCTGCATGGCCTCCACGTTCACGGCCTGGTAGCCGTACACCGGGTCCATCAACGGGGGCAGGTAGAGCTGGGCGAAGTCGGCCTTGCTGAAGCCGGCGTTGCGGTCGGGCGTCCACTGCATGGGGGTGCGCACACCGTCGCGATCGCCCAGGTAGATGTTGTCGCCCATGCCGATCTCATCGCCGTAGTAAAGGACAGGGCTGCCCGGCAGGCTGAAGAGCAGGGCGTGCAGCAACTCGGAGACGGCGCGGTTGTTGTCGACGAGAGGGGCCAGCCGCCGGCTGATGCCGACGTTGCGCTTCATGCGCGGGTCCTTGGCGTACTCGTTGTACATGTAGTCGCGCTCGTCGTCGGTGACCATCTCGAGGGTCAGCTCATCGTGGTTGCGCAGGAAGATGCCCCACTGGCAGCCGGCGGGAATCGCGGGTGTCTGGGCCAGGATCTCGGTGATCGGGTACCGCTGCTCGCGCCGCACGGCCATGAACATGCGGGGCATGAGCGGGAAGTGGAAGCACATGTGGCACTCGTCGCCGTCGCCGTAGTAGTCGACCACGTCGGCCGGCCACTGGTTGGCCTCGGCCAGCATGACCGTGCCGGGGTGGCTGATGTCGACCTCCTTGCGCAGGCGCTTCAGGAAGTCATGCGTCTCGGTGAGGTTCTCGCCGTTGGTGCCGTCGCGCTCGAAGAGATAGGGCACCGCGTCGAGCCGGAAGCCGTCGAGTCCCACGTCGAGCCAGAACCGGACCACGTCGAGCATGGCCCGCTGGACCTCGGGGTTGTCGTAGTTCAGGTCTGGTTGGTGACTGAAGAACCGGTGCCAGTAGAACTGCTCACGCACCGGATCCCACGACCAGTTCGACCGCTCGGTGTCGACGAAGATGATGCGGGCATCGGGGTAGCGGGTGTCGTCGTCGCTCCACACGTACCAGTCGGCCTTGGGGTTGGTGCGGTCCTGGCGGCTCTCTTGGAACCACGGATGGGCGTCGCTGGTGTGGTTCATGACCAGGTCGGCGATGATCCGCAGGTCGCGCCGGTGGCACTCCTCGACCAGCTCGACCACGTCGGCCAGGTCGCCGTACTCGGTCAGGATGGAATAGAAGTCGCTGATGTCGTACCCGCCGTCGCGGAGGGGCGATTGATAGAACGGCAGGAGCCACAGGCAGTCTGCTCCCAGCCACTGGATATGGTCGAGCCGCTCGGTGATGCCGCGGATATCGCCCGTGCCGTCATTGTTGGAATCGAAGAAACCCCGGACCAGCACCTCATAGAAGACGGCGCGCTGGAACCAGCTCCCCTCGGTTCCCTCGGTTTCCTCGGTCACTGGTTCACCATCTGACGATGGTCGCCCAGTGAGTGCTTGTTGGACCGGCCTGCCGGGCCGGTCATGAGGGGGTGAGGTAGAGCACGTGGCCGGGCTGGACCGCCGGGTCGAGCCGCACGTACTGGGTGGGGCCGTACCAGGTCCAGGTGGCCCCGGTGAGCTCGTCGGTCACATGGAACGGGGCGTTGGCAGGCAGGCCGAGCACCTCCAGATCGAGGGAAATGGTGTCCTCGTGGAATGCCGCCGGGTCGAGGTTGGCGATCATCAGCATCCGGTCCTCTGCCCCGCCGGTTGAGTTGACGACCTTGGACCACACGAGGATTTGGTCGTAGTTGGCCCGGTGGAAGGCGATGTTGCGCAGCTCGGCGAAAGCGGGATGGCGGCGACGGATGTCGTTGAGGCGGGTGACGAACGGTGCCAGGGAGTCACTGCGTTGCCAGTCGCGCCGCTTGATTTCGTACTTCTCCGACTGCAAGTACTCCTCGTTGGCCGGCGACGCCGGCTCGTTCTCGCACAACTCGTAGCCGCCGTACAGGCCGTAGCTCGGCACCATGGTGGCGGCGAGCAGCAACCGGAGGCGGAACGCCGCCGGTTGCCCGTTGCGCAACGGCCCGGCCAGGATGTCGGGGGTGTTGGGCCAGAAGTTGGGCCGCATGTAGTCGGCCGTGGGCCCGTGGGCCAGCTCCTCGAGATACTCCTCGAACTCCTCGCGGGTGTTGCGCCAGGTGAAGTAGGTGTAGCCCTGGCTGAACCCGACCTCGGCCAGCTTGGCCATCATCCGGGGCCGGGTGAACGCCTCGGCCAGGAACAGCGTCTCGGGATGGTCCTGCTGCACCTCGGGGATCACCCACTCCCAGAACGCCAGCGGCTTGGTGTGGGGGTTGTCCACCCGAAAGATGCGGACGCCGTGGCTGATCCAGAAGTCGAGGACGTCCTTGCATGCCTGCCACAGGGCGACGCGATCCGCGTCGTCGGTCGGCCAGAAGTTGATCGGGTAGATGTCCTGATACTTCTTGGGCGGGTTCTCGGCGTACTTTATGCTCCCGTCGGGGCGGCGGTGGAACCACTCGGGATGCTCTTTCACCCAAGGGTGGTCGGGCGAGCACTGCAGGGCGTAGTCGAGGGCGACCTCGAGTCCCAGCACCTCGGCTGCGGCTACGAACCCGTCGAAGTCCTCGATCGTGCCCAGACTGGGCTCGATGGCGGTGTGGCCGCCCAGCTCGTTGCCGATGGCCCACGGGCTGCCGGGATCATTGGGCCCGGCGACGAGGGTGTTGTTGGGCCCCTTGCGGTGCGACCGGCCGACGGGGTGGACGGGGGGCAGGTACACCACGTCGAAACCCATGGCGGCCACGCCAGGCAGCCGGCTCTGCGCCGCCCGGCTGAACCCGCCCTCGGACCGGGGGAACAGCTCATACCAGGCGCTGAAGAGGGCCCGCTCGCGGTCGACCCACAGCGGGAAAGGCCCGGAGGTGGTGAAGTCGGCCGGCTTCTTCCCCGCCTTCTGGGCTTTCTTCTCCAGGTCCACCTCTTGGAGCTCGACGTCGACCGGCTCGCCGGCGGCCTCCTTGACCTCGATGTCATGGGCCAGGGTGATCAGCCGGTCGGTCCAGGCCTCGATGACGTAGTTGTGCAGGCCGAGGTCGGCCGGCTCGACCACCGCCTCCCACCGGTCGTTGCCCAGGTGCGCCATGGCTGCGGTGCGCCACTTCTCCTCGCCCGCCGGGCGCCACCGCACCCGGGCGGCGAGGATGTCGTGGCCGTCGCGGTAAACGTCGGCGGAGATCCGCACCGCCTCGCCGATCACCGCTTTGGCCGGATGGTTGCCGGGCGTGCGCGGACGCGGGTCATCAATGACGATTCGACCGATCACCCCGAAGGTGTACCCGGCTTTCGCTTCCCTGTCACACGCGCCGGCCCGCTAGCCCGGCCAGCTAACGTTTCCCGCCGATGAGGGCACTCCGCAGCTTCACCGTCCAGCCACGGCTTCCCGAGCGGCTAGCGCCCCTCCAGGCCCTGGCCATGAATCTCCGATGGTCCTGGGACGATCGCACCCAGGATCTGTTCCGCTGGGTCGACCCCGATGCGTGGGAGTCGAGCGGCCACGACCCCATTCGGCTCCTCGCCGTGGTCGACCGGCCTCGCCTCGAATCGCTGGTTGCCGATCGGGCCTTCCTCTCCTTCATGGAGGAGGTCCACGACGACCTGCGCCGCGACGTGGAGGCCGACCGGTGGTTCCAGGGCCGGGACACGCCGCTGCGAGCGGTGGCCTACTTCTCTCCCGAGTTCGGCATCGCCGAAGCCCTGCCCCAGTACTCCGGCGGCCTCGGCGTCCTGGCCGGCGACCACCTCAAGGCGGCCAGCGGGCTGGGCGTGCCCCTGGTGGGCGTCGGCCTCTTCTACCACCAGGGCTACTTCCGCCAGGAGCTGGAGCCCGACGGGTGGCAGAAAGAGCGCTACGTCGACCTCGACCCCCACATCATGTCGCTGACTGCGGTTGAGGGTGTGCGGGTGCAGGTCGACCTGGCCGGCACCGCCCTGCTGGCCCGCATCTGGCAGGCCAAGGTGAGCCGGGTGCCGCTCTACCTGCTCGACGCCGACGTCGAGGAGAACGACGACGACTGCCGCACCGTCACCGACCGGCTGTACGGGGGCGACACTGAGCACCGCCTCCGCCAGGAGATCCTGCTGGGCGTGGGCGGGGTCAGAGCCCTCGATCAGCTCGGGATCGAGACGCAGGTTTTCCACTCCAACGAGGGCCACGCCGGCTTCCTCGGCCTCGAGCGCGTCCGCCGGGCCATCCTCGATGACGGGCTCAGCTTCGACGAGGCCGTCGAAGCGGTGCGGGCCGGCACCGTCTTCACCACCCACACCCCGGTGCCCGCCGGCATGGACCGCTTCCCCCGCCATCTCATGGAGAAGTACTTCAAGGGTTGGGCCGACGAGTGCGGCGTGGGGTTCGAGCGGGTGATGAGCCTCGGCCACCAGCCCGGGGAAGCCCTCGACGCCCCGTTCAACATGGCCGTCATGGGCCTGCGCCTGGCCGCTTCGGCCAACGGTGTGTCCAAGCTCCACGGCGTGGTCAGCCGCCAGATCTTCTCCCCGGTATGGCCCGGCGTCCCCGTCGAGGAGCTGCCCATCCGCTCGGTCACTAACGGGGTCCACGCCCGCACCTGGGTGGCGCCGGAGATGCGCGACCTGTTCGACCGCCACGTGCTCCCGGAGTGGGCCCAGGCCGGCCCCGACCGGTGGGCCCGCATCGCCGACGCCGGCGAGGACGAACTGTGGCGAGCCCGCCAGCAGGCCCGTGAGCGCCTGGTGGCCTTCGTGCGCCGGCGCCTGCACGAGTCAGCCCTAGGGCGGGGCTTGTCCGAGCCCGAGGCGGCCTGGTGCGACGAGGCCCTCGACCCCGGCGCGCTCACCATCGGCTTCGCCCGGCGGTTCGCCCCGTACAAGCGGGCCACCCTCCTGCTGTCGCAGGGCGACCGCCTGAAGCGGCTGCTCCTCGACACCGAGCGACCGGTGCAGCTCCTCTTCGCCGGCAAGGCCCACCCGGCCGACGACCTGGGCAAGGACCTCATCCGTCAGGTGGTCCAGTGGTCGCGGCAGGAGGACGTCCGCCACCGGGTGGCCTTCCTCGAGGACTACGACATGGCCCTGGCCCGCATGCTCCTGCAGGGCTGCGACGTGTGGCTGAACACCCCCCGCCGCCCGCTTGAGGCCTGCGGCACCAGCGGTGAGAAGGCGGCGCTCAACGGGGCCCTCAACTGCTCCATTCGCGACGGCTGGTGGGACGAGTACTTCGACGGGGAGAACGGCTGGGCCATCGCCTCCACCGAAGGCTGGGACGATCTGGGCCGGCGCGACCAGGCCGAGGCGTCGAGCCTGTTCGACCTGCTCGAGCGCCAGGTCGTCCCCCTGTTCTACGAGCGGGCCCCCGGTCGTCCGCCGCAGCGGTGGCTGCAACGGGTGCGCCATTCCTTGCAGACCCTCGGCCCCGAGGTGTCGGCCGATCGGATGGTGCGCGACTACGTGGCCGAGATGTACGAGCCGGCCGCCGCCGGCGCCGACATCATGGCGGGCGAGGGCCACGGGCGGGCCAAGGCGCTGTCGGCCTGGAAGCAGCGGGTGGCCGACGGGTGGTCGGGTGTCTCGGTGGGCGACATCGCCAGCGACAGCCTGGCCGTCGACCTGGGCCGCGATCGAAGTGTCTCAGCCGAGGTGGTGCTGGGAAAGCTGGGCCCCGACGACGTCGACGTCCAGCTCGTTCACGGCGCAGTCGGTCCGGCCGACGAGCTGGTCGAGCCGTCGATCGTCTCAATGAAGCTCCACGATCGGCCGGGGAGCGGTGGCCTCCACGGCTACGAAGGGTCCTTCACCTGCGAGCGGGCCGGCCGCTACGGCTTCACCGTGCGCGTCGTACCCGCCCACCCCGACCTGTCGACCTTCGCCGAACTGGGTCGGGTGGCCTGGGCGATGCAAACCACGCCGGCGCCGTAACCCCCGCTCCCGCCAGATCGGCCCGGTTCCTAGTGGCCGATCTCCATCAGGGCGTCGTCGGTGCCCACGGCCACGATCTCGGTGACGCCGGGCACCCGGTCCTTGAGGATGCGCTCGATGCCGGCCTTGAGGGTCATGGTCGACGCCGGGCAGCTGCCGCACGCCCCGACCAGCTCGATCTCCACCCGGCCGGTGGCCTCGTCGACGCCGACGAAGTTCATGTCGCCCCCGTCGGCCTGCAACGCGGGGCGAATGACCTCGATGGCCTCTAACAGCTGCTCCTGCATCGTCATCTCACCAGGTTACAACCCCGTCCGAGCCGGGCTTCTTCCCGCGAGTAGGTTGCTCGGTCCGTGGCCCGCGTCGTCGTCCGATCGGAAACGGACGCCGCCGGCTTGGCCGAGATCCTGCGGCCCCGCACCGACGTGGTCCTGGAGCGCGTCGCCGGCGACGGCCGGTTCGAGGCCGAGTCGGGGCCGGTGCTGTCCTACCAGCGGACGGTCGACGTGGTGCACGGCACCGTTCCCGGCCAGGCGGTGCTCGTCACCCAGACCGTCAACTTCCGCCTGGCCGTCCCCTACTTCGGGTGGCTGTTCGTGCTGCCCTTCAAGCGGGCCCTGGGCCGGCCCGGCACTGCGCGGGCCCCATGGTGGGCGCCACCCGCCCGGCTCGACGCCAGAGGGGCGTCGGTGCTGGGCACGTTGGCCCTGCTCACGGTCGTCTCTGGCTACCTGAACACCCTCTTCACCCAGACCATCCCCTTCGCCGGCGACGAGTTCGGCGTGGGCAACTCAGCCCTGGGCGTGGCCGGCAGCGTGGTGCGCGTCGGCGGGGTGGTGGCCCTGCTGGTCATGATCCAGGCCGACCGGCGCGGTCGCAAGAAGGTGCTGGTCTTCGCGTCGACTGCGGGCGCGGTGCTGGCCGTCACCGGCGCCCTCGCCCCCTCTCTGCCGTGGCTGACCGGCAGCCAGATGCTGGCCCGGGCCTTCGCCACTTCCATCCTCCTGCTGGTGACGATCGTGGCCGCCGAGGAGATGCCCGCCGGGTCCCGGGCCTACGCCGTGAGCCTCCTGGCCATGTCGAGCGGCCTGGGCGCCGGCGTGTGCGTGCTCGGCCTGCGCCTGGCCGACCTGGGCGAGCAGGGCTGGCGGCTGCTGTACCTGGTCCCGCTGCTGGGCCTGCCCATCGTGGGCGCCGTCCGCCGGCGACTCCCGGAGAGCCGGCGGTTCGTCACCCCGCACGTGCCCGGTGCCATGGCCGGCCACGGCGGGCGGCTGCTGCTGCTGGCCGCCTCCGGCGTGCTGGTCAACCTGTTCGTCGCCCCCAGCTCGCAGTTCGGCAACCAGTACCTGCGCGACGAACGAGGCTTCAGCGGCGGGCGCATCGGACTGTTCTCGATCACCATCGGCACCCCGGCCGTGCTCGGCATCATCGCCGGCGGGCGCATCGCCGACGTGCGCGGCCGGCGGGTGGTGGCTGCGGTGGCGCTGGTCGTCGGCACCTTCTGCACGATCGGGTACTTCTTCTCCAGCGGGTGGTCGATGTGGGTGGTGGCCCTCGTGGGCACCATGGTCTCGGCCGCAGCCATTCCCGCCCTGGGAGTGTACGGGCCCGAGCTGTTCCCCACCGGCCTCCGGGGAAGAGCCAACGGCCTCGTGGCCGTGTCGTCGTTGCTGGGCAGCGCCGGCGGGCTCATCGTGTGCGGGGTGCTGGCCGACCGCTTCGGGCGCATCGGCCCGGCCATGTCGATCCTGGCCGTCGGGCCGCTCCTGCTCGCCGTGCTGGTGATAGCCGCCTATCCGGAGACGGCCGGGAAGGAGCTGGAGGACCTCAACCCCGAGGACCGCCCGCCGCCAGCGTCACCGCCCAATCCCTGACCGCGTCGGTCACCTGCGTGACCTTGCCCCGCAGGCCGTGGTTGCCCCCCTCGATCCAGACGTGGGTCACGTCGCCGGGGATGGCTGCGGTCGCCGCCTCCAACTCTGCCGGGGTGGCAAACGCGTCTCTCGTGCCCGACACGAACAGGCACGGCACGGTGAGCCGGGGGAGGTGCTCGACCCGCATCGTCTCGGGACGACCGGGCGGGTGCAACGGGTAGCTGATCAGGACCAGGCCGAGGGCGGGCAGGCCGTCGGCCACGGCCATCGAACACATCCTGCCGCCGAACGACTGGCCTCCGAGGACAACCCTGGCCGGCGCCAGCCCGGCGCAGGCGGCCAGGGCGCCGGCGGCGTCGGTGATGGCGGACTGCACCCTCGGCCCGGGACGTGTCGTCGGCAGGTTGGTCCGCTCGACCGCCATACCCGCCGCCGACAGGGCGTCGTCGAGGGCAACCAGCAAGGGATGCTCCCGCGTCCCGCTGGCGCCCGGAGCGAGGAGGACGGCGACGCTCACTGGGCTCGGGCCGCTCACTGGGCTCCGCCCAGCGATGGCTTCCAGGAGCGGCCTCCCGGGCCGCTCATGGCAGCAGGATACGGCGGGCTTCGGTGAGCTCGAGGATGCGCTGGCCCGCCCCCTCGTGCTCGGCACCGTGGTCGGGATGGGACTCCCGCAGGAGGGTCCGGAAACGGGCCAGGACGTCGTCGCGACCCGGCTGGCCCTCGTCGGGGCCGAAGCCCAGCACCTCGAGGGCCCAGCGCTCGTCGGTGGAGAAGTGCCGCCACCACGTGGGGGGCACGTTGGTGAGGTCGGTCAGGAAGGTCACGAGCTGCGGGATCGGCCCGTCCTCCCAGAGGGCGGCCTTGCGGATGGCGGCGAACACACCGGGCCGGGCGTCGGGGTGCAGCCGGGCCGCGGCGTAGACGGCGCCAAGGATCTGGGGAACGGGCCGGCCGTCGCCCTCCAGCTCGAACCGCACGTCGCCGAAGAGGTCGTCGCCGGGCTGACCGACCAGCTTGTGACGGCTGCGGTCGAGACCGACCACGTCGACCTGGAAGCGGTGGCGGAGGCGGGGCTGGGAGATGCGCCTGTCGTGCTCGAGGTCGTCGATCAGGCCGAGGAACTCCCCGCGAAGATCGCCGTCGACCTCACCCAGGTGAGCGGCCACGATGCCCCCGAGCAGGATGCCCCCATAGCCCGGCGCCGGCTCGGTGGGCAGCCAGTGCGGGCCGAGGGCCACCCGACGCGTCGGGGCCACGGCGCGCGAGTGGCGGATCTCGATCTCGGCCAGCAGCATCTCTGAGAGCTACACCAGGTCGCGCAGGTATTCACGCAGCGCCCGGGCGCTGGTCGCCACTGTTTCCTCGTCCGCCGCCTCGTCCAGATCGGTCATCAGCGCCGCCGCCAACGCCTGGATCTGGCGCCACACGGGCCGCTCGATGCCATACGGCGCACCGCAGTTGGCCACCGTGGTTCCCGCCTCCAGGGCGTCGGCGGTCATCCGATCGTCGGACGGGTCGTGCTGGAGGCGGTCAGCGGCCACGAAGAGGTCGCCCATGGCGGTCTGCGCGTCCTCGCCACCGTCAACGCTGCCGTTGCCGTCGAGGGCATCGTCGTCGAGCTCCTCGACGTCCTCGAGCTCGTCGAGCAGCCGGTCCACCTCGTCCTCCGCCACCGCCGGGACCACCAGCACCAGGTCGGCCTCCCACCGGTAGGGGATGTCGACCTCGATCAGGGCGGAGGTGGCCGAGGACCGTTCCCCCACCTCCCACTCGCGGAGGTCGTACTCCACCTCCTCCTCGGTGTTGCCGGGAGCGAGCATGGCCGGCGGCCCGGTGACGGTGACGGCGCACTCGACGCAGCGCAGGCTGGCCTCGATCCACTCGCCGCGGATGATCTCACTGAATCGCGTCCCGCACCGGGGGCAGTACGTGATCATCTACTGCCCGACGCGGCCCACGGGCGGAGCGTAGCGCTGCGGCCGATGGCCCAGCGGGCACCAGTCGCAGGTGTCGGGATAGGGTGCCCTCCCATGAGCGCCCACCCGCAGCCCCCCGACCGCAACCTGGCCATGGAACTGGTCCGGGTGACCGAGGCCGCCGCCCTGGCCTCAGCCCGCTGGATGGGCCGGGGCGACAAGGAGGGCGCCGACGGCGCGGCCACCGAGGCCATGCGGGTGACCCTGTCCACCGTGCAGATGGACGGCATCATCGTCATCGGCGAGGGCGAGAAGGACGACGCCCCCATGCTCTACAACGGCGAGCACGTCGGCGACGGCTCCCAGCCCGAGACCGACATCGCCGTCGACCCGCTGGAGGGCACCACCCTCACCGCCCTCGGCCGGGGCAACGCTCTGTGCGTGATCGCCGTCAGCGCTCGGGGCACCATGTTCGACCCCGGGCCCTGCTTCTACATGAACAAGTTGGCCGTCGGGGCCGAGGCCGCGGGGTCCATCGACATCACCAAGTCCCCGACCGAAAACCTCAAGTCGGCCGCCTCGGCGCTTAGGAAGTCGGTACGCGACATGACGGCCGTGGTCCTCGACCGGCCCCGGCACAACGACCTGATCGCCGAGATCCGCGCCGCCGGCGCCCGCATCCGGCTCATCCAGGACGGCGACGTGGCCGGGGCCATCTCCACCGGCTGGCCCGAGTCGGGTGCCGACATCCTCTTCGGCGTGGGCGGCACGCCCGAGGGCGTGATCAGCGCCGCCGCCCTCAAGTGCATGGGCGGCGAGATTCAGGCCCAGCTCGCCCCCCGGAGCGACTCCGAGCGCGAGAACGTGCTGGCTGCCGGCTACGACCTGGCCAAGGTCATCCACACCGACGACCTGGTCTCCGGCGACAACTGCTTCTTCGCCGCCACCGGCGTCACCGACGGCGAGCTCCTGAAGGGCGTCCACTACGACAGCAAGGGCGCCACCACCCAGTCGCTCGTCATGCGGTCGAAATCAGGCACGGTGCGCAGCATCAGCGCCCGCCACCCCCTGGCCAAGATCGCCCAGTTCTCCGCTGTCGCCTTCGACTGACCGACGGCGCAACCGGGTTCAGCGAGCCTGGAGGCCGCCCTTGTCGAAGAGGGAGGCCAGGGCCGGCGGGGTGAGCGGGCCCAGCACGGCGCGGTTGAAGTCGGCAGCCGGGACGTCGCGACTTGGAACGGGGGCGGTCGGCGGCGAGAACCGCCTGGTCAGGCCGGTGGTGACCAGGATCTGAGGGACACCGCCCTCCGGCCCCTCGGCGTTGCCTCCCACCTGGGGCTGGAAGGAGGCGATCAGCTCCGGCGCCTTGGCCATCGCCGCCGCCACCCAGGCGTCGAGGATGGGCTTGGGGTTGACCGCCGCCCCGCCCCGGGGGTGCACCTCGAAGTGGACGTGCGGGGCGCCGCCCTGGGCGTTGCCGCTGTCGCCGTTGAAGGCGATGACCTGGCCCTGCCTCACGACGGCACCACTGCGAATGTCTGCGGCGAAGCCCTTGAGGTGAGCCATGTAGTAGTAGGTGCCGTCGGGCGTCGTGACGAACGCGCCCTTCCCGCCCAGGCCGGAGTCTTCGAACCGGACGACGCCGTCCGCCGGCGCCCGCACCGGTGTGTCGAAGGCCGAGAACAGGTCGGTCCCCTGGTGCTGGTGGGGCGGCGGGCCGGACCGGGGGTCGAGCCAGTCGTCGGTCCAGTTGGCCACGCCCAGCATCGGGAACTGGCCCATGCCGAGGGCCAGCGCCTCCTGGGCCGTCATCCCCAGGCGCTGGAGAGGCAGTAGGGCCTCCACCAACGCGCTCGTGCTGCTGGCGCCCGATCGTTGCTGGTCGCGCAGCACCGCCGCCACCTGGCCCGTACTGAGGCTCGGGGCCGGAACCGTCACCATCGGCACACTCGTCGGGGGGATCGTGGCCGGTGCCGGGGACGCAGTCGTCGGGACGACGCCTGTCGGGACCTCGGTTGACGAAACGACCGTGGTCGGGGCGCCGATGGTCGGGGCGGCGGTGGTGCCCGGGGCGGTTGGCACCGTCGACGTCGGCGCCCCGGTGGTGGTCGTCGTGTTGTTGTTGTTACCCGATGCCCCGGGCAGGCCAGGAGCGCCGGCCCCCGGCCCGGTCTGGGCACCGGCGCCGGCCAACGAACCACTCAGCGATAGCGCCGCTGCGATAGCGGCGACGAGGAGAGGTCGAGAAGGTGTAATGCGCACAGAAGGAAACCGGGGGTCGTTCGCCGCATCTCAAGCTACCCCACATCGGGCAGTCCGCTCACTGCGGGCGCCAGCGTGAGGTGCTCGCAGCCGCGCTTGGCGGCCTCAGAGCGGAAGGCGGCCACCAGGTGGCGGGCCACGCCGAGGTGACTCAGATCCTCGGCCACGACCAGGGCGTCGAGGTGGGCGTCGCTGCGTCGGCACCAGCCCTCGGCGATCCCCGCCACCGCACCGTCGGTGCGGGCCGTCACCACCAGGCGGATCATGCCGTCGAGCCGGACCAGCGCCCCGGCCTCGGGATCGGCGCCCTCGGTGACCGTCAGCTCCACGGGCAACCCGCCCCGACCGATCACCGAAGGGGCGGCGAACCCGGCGTCGGCAACCGGCGTCCAGATTCGGCCCGGCCCCTCCCGCAGGAGGTGCAGGCGGGAGAAGCTGACGTCGACCCGGTAGTCGGCCAGGGCCGAGAGGGCGGCGGCGATCCGGTCGGGCGCAGCCTCGTCGGCCAGGGTCACGTGGGGCACGAACGGCCAGGTGAGTGGGCGGGCCAGAGGGTCGACGAACGCCCGGTCGCGCAACACGCGCACCTCCGCGTCGCCGGCCACCGTCAGGTGCAGGGTGGGGTTGGCGGGGAGGAACGTGGCCGGCGGGCCGAGCGAGACCGTGAAGGGCCGGGTGGCCGCCGCCGCCCGGCGCAGCACGGCCAACGCCTCGCCCAACCGGTCCTCCCTCACATTGACCGGCGGCACCAACGTGAGGTGGGCAGGAATGCGCCCGAGGGCGCCGTCGCCGAGGGCGCGCCGCAGCCCGTCGATCTCGGCGTCGAGCGGTGCCGGCACGAGCAGGGCCACGCCAAGCCTCACGCGGGGCACGCCATCGCCAGCTCCCCTCCGACGCATTCGAGCACGTAACCCGGCCGGCGGCGGATGTCGGCTGCGCTGAAGTGCAGCACGCTCCATCCGTGAGCGACCAGGACGTTGGCCTTGTCGCTGTTGCGCTGCACGTCGAGCCGCCCGCCGTGCCAGATCCGACTATCGGCCTCGAGCCCGAGCTTCACGTGCGGATAGGCCCAATCGAGCACCACTCCACCGACCTTGAACTGCCGGACCGGCTCGGGCAGCCCTCCCCGCCTCAGCACCCGCATCAGCTCGTCCTCCAACATGCTCTGCGTCGGCGCCGTCGCCGGATCCCGCTCCGCCACCAGCGCCCGCAGGACCCCCGAGCCGTTCCGCCCCGGACCGCCCAGTCGCTCGATCGTCGACTGCAACAGCACGAAGCCGACCAGCCGGCGCATCAACGCATCCTCCAGCGCCGACTCCACCACCTCGGTGGGCGCAACCGCCCCGAGGTCGAGCAGCGTCCTCGCCGGCGTAGTCACCGGAATCCGGGAGCGGCGAGAAACATCGATGCGGTCGAGGGTACGGGTGCGATGCACAACCGTGGCGGCCAGGGCAGGCTGGCCGGCGACGACGGTGATCTCCGTATGCGGGTCATCGAAACCCCGCAGCCGCCACAACCATGCTGCGCTGCGGTGCGACGCCGCGGCCGAGGGTCCGGCGGCCAGGCAGGATGCCAGCAGTGCCTGCTCGGGCGACCTGGGCGCGCCCGCCAACCGGTAGACCGCATGATGGACCGGAATCAGGAGGCCGGCGGCGACGCGGCTTTGGATCTGCCGAGGAGTCATGCCCAACTCGACGGCCTGGCGGTGATGCACGACGGCGTGCTGTGTAGCGGCGCACCGACTGAGTGCGACGTCGACCTCTTTCATGCCTCTAGCCAACCACCGGGGTGAGACAATGCACTTTGTGTGAGTTCAGCTACCTCTACGGTAGTTCAGCTCACACAAAGCTGGTTAGTTCGAGCGTTTGGCGGCGTCGAGGCGGGCGTCGGCCCGGACCCGGGCGGCGACGGCCTCTTCGTCGTCGCCGGTGGCGCTCGACTTGGCCTGCTCGGCCCGGGAGACGTCGATGTCCTTGGCCAGCTCGGCCACGTCGGACAGGATGATCACCCGGTTGTCGCGGACCTCGACGAAACCGCCGTGCACGGCGGCCACCTCGTCGCCGCCGGAGGTCTTGACCCGGACGACGCCGGTCTCGAGCGCCCCGAGGAACGGGGCGTGGCCGGTGAGGAAGGCGACCTCGCCGCCGCCTACCGTGCGGCACACCACCATGTCGGCCTCGCCCGAGTAGAGGATGCGTTCGGGCGAAACCAGCTCGACCTGCAGTGTCATCTGATCCTCAGGATCACTAGACCGCGGCCTCTTCCTTCGACAGACTGCGGGCCTTCTCACGCACCGACTCCACACCGCCGACGTTGAAGAAGGCCTGCTCGGGGAGGTCGTCGAGCTCGCCGTTGGTGAGCTGCTCGAAGGACTCGATGGTCTCCTCGATGGTGACGTTGACGCCCTTGACGCCGGTGAACTGCTCGCCCACGTAGAAAGGTTGGGAGAGGAACTTCTCAACCTTGCGGGCCCGGCCGACGACGAGCTTGTCCTCCTCGGAGAGCTCGTCGACGCCGAGGATGGCGATGATGTCCTGCAGTTCCTTGTACCGCTGCAGCACCTCCTGGGTGCGACGGGCGACGCGGTAGTGGCGCTCGCCCACGATCTCGGGAGCCAGGATGCGGGAGGTGGAGGCCAGCGGGTCGACGGCCGGGTAGATGCCCCGGGAGGCGATGTCACGGGACAGCTCGGTGGTGGCGTCGAGGTGGGTGAAGGTAGTGAACGGGGCGGGGTCGGTGTAGTCGTCGGCGGGCACGTACACGGCCTGCACCGAGGTGATCGACCGGCCCTTGGTGGAGGTGATGCGCTCCTGCAGCTCGCCCATCTCGTCGGCCAGGGTGGGCTGGTACCCCACCGCGGAGGGCATCCGGCCCAGCAGGGTGGACACCTCGGAGCCGGCCTGGACGAAACGGAAGATGTTGTCGACGAAGAGCAGCACGTCCTGGCCCTGCTCGTCGCGGAAGTACTCGGCCATGGTCAGCGCCGACAGGGCCACCCGCAGGCGCACGCCGGGCGGCTCGTCCATCTGGCCGAACACCAGGGCGGCCTTGTCCATGACGCCCGACTCCTGCATCTCCAGCCAGAGGTCGTTGCCCTCACGGGTGCGCTCCCCCACGCCGGCGAACACCGACACGCCACCGTGCTGGGTGGCCACCCGGTTGATGAGCTCCAGGATGACGACGGTCTTGCCCACGCCGGCGCCGCCGAAGAGGCCGATCTTGCCGCCTCGCACGTAGGGGGCCAGCAGGTCGATGACCTTGATGCCCGTCTCGAACATCTCCGAGCGGGGCTCGAGGTCGGCGAAGGCCGGGGCGGAGCGGTGGATCTCCCAGCGGTCGGGGAGGTCGCCCACTTCGTCGCTGCTCACGTCGAGGGGCTCGCCGATGACGTTCCATACGTGGCCGAGCACGCCGTTGCCCACGGGGACGGTGATGCCCTTGCCGGTGTTGACGACCGGCGAACCGCGACGCAGGCCGTCGGTGGGCTTCATGCAGATGGCCCGGACCCGGTTCTCCCCGATGTGCTGGGCCACCTCGGCGGTGATCACCAGCGTCTTGCCTTCGAGCTCGACCGACATGGTCACCGCGTGGTTGATCTCGGGCAGGGAGTCGGGCGGGAACTCGATGTCGACGACGGGACCGGCGATGGCGACGATCCGGCCGTCCTTGGCCCCGCTCTGGCTGGCGGCGGCGGCGCTCTGGTCGGTCATCTGTACGCTCCTGATCTGTCGAGGTGGTCGAGCAGCATGTCGCGGCTGAGGACCGTGTCGGGGAAGTAGTCGGGCTTGCCGCCGGTCTTGGCCATGCGCAGGGCCTCGGCGCCGCTCACGATCTCCATGATCTCGGTGGTGATGCCGGCCTGGCGGACCTTGTTGGCCACCGTGGCCAGGTTCTTGATCAGGTCCTCGGCGTTGTCGGTGGCCGCCTTCATGGCTCGCTGGCGGGCGGCCTGCTCGCTGGCCGCGGCGTCGAGCATGGCCGCGAACACCCGGCCCTCCACGTAGCGGGGCAGCAGGCGCTCGAGAATCTGGCCCGGCTCGGGTTCGAACTCATAGGCGGCCTGGGGGCCGTCGCCGGCGCTGGCCGCGTCCTTGATGGCCTCGCGCTCGAGGGGGAGCAGGCGAACGTTGACCACCTTCTGGGTGCCCATGGAGAGGAAGCGGGTGTAGATCAGCTCGACCTGGTCGGTGCCGCCCTCCTCGCCGGAGCCCCGCTCGTAGCGGGCCATGGCCGCCTGGGCCACCTTGCGGGCATCCTCGTAGGCCGGGACTTCGGCGTAGCCGGAGAAGGCGTCGCCGATGCGGTAGTCGCGGTAGCGGAAGTACCCCTCGGCCTTCTTCCCGGAGAGAGTCAGCTCGTAGTCGCGGCCCTCGGCCTGGTGAGCCAGGAGGGCGCGTTCCCCGGTGCGGATGACGGTGGAGTTGTAGGCGCCGGCCAGGCCCCGGTCGGCGCTGATGACGATGAAGCCCACCTTGCGGACAGGGTCGCGCTCCTGCAGCAGGGGGTGGTCGAGACCGGCCCCGCCGGCGGCCAGGTTGCCCATGACCGCGGTGACCTGCTCGGAGTAGGGCCGGGCCGCCGCCACCCGCTGCTGGGCCTTGACGATGCGGCTGGCCGCGATCAGCTCCATGGCCCGGGTGATCTTCTTGGTGGACTGGATGCTCTTGATGCGGCGACGGAGGACGCGCTCCTGCCCACTGGCCACGGGTTAGTGCCCCTCGGCCTTGGTGTCCATCTCCACGGTCTCGTCCGACTTCTTGCCTTCGTCGGCCTTCTTGTCGGCATCGCTCTTGCCGGCCTCGGTGGGCTGGAAGCGCTCCTTGAAGCCCTGCATGGCCGACTTCATCTTGGCGTCGTCGGGCAGCTTGCCCGAGTCCTTGATCTCCGTCATCAGGTCGGAGTAGCGGCTGCGGAACTCATCCAGCAGCTCGGACTCGTAGCGGCCCACGTCGGAGGTGGGGATGTCGTCGAGGTAGCCCTTGGTACCGGCGTAGATCGAGATGACCTGCTCCTCCACCTTCAGCGGGGCGTGGAGGCCCTGCTTGAGCAACTCGGTGAGCTTGTAGCCCCTGTCGAGCTGGGCCTGGGAGAGCTTGTCGAGCTCGGAGCCGAAGCTGGCGAAGGCCTCGAGCTCACGGAACTGGGCCAGGTCGAGCTTCAGAGTGCCGGCCACCGCCTTCATGGCCTTGATCTGCGCCGAGCCGCCCACCCGGGAGACGGAGATGCCCACGTCGACGGCTGGACGCACGCCGGAACGGAACAGGTCGGTCTGAAGGTAGATCTGGCCGTCGGTGATCGAGATCACGTTGGTGGGGATGTAGGCCGAGACGTCGCCCTCTTTGGTCTCGATGATGGGGAGGGCGGTCAGCGACCCGCCGCCCAGCTCCTTGGAGAGCTTGGCCGAGCGCTCGAGCAGCCGGCTGTGGAGGTAGAAGACGTCGCCCGGGTAGGCCTCGCGGCCCGGCGGGCGGCGGAGCAGCAGGGAGAGCTGGCGGTAGGCCTCGGCCTGCTTGGACAGGTCGTCGTAGACGACGAGGGCGGCGTCGCCCTGCTCCATCCAGTGCGAGCCCATGGCCGCGCCGGAGTACGGGGCGAGGTACTTGAACGGGGCGGGTTCGCCCGAGGGGGCGTTGACCACCACCGTGTACTCCATGGCCCCGTAGGACTCGAGGGCGGCGACCACCTCGGCCACCGTGGAGTTCTTCTGGCCGATGGCGACGTAGATGCACTTCACGCCCTGGCCTTTTTGGTTGATGATCGTGTCGATCGCCACGGCCGTCTTGCCCGTCTTGCGGTCGCCGATGATCAGCTCACGCTGGCCCCGGCCTACAGGGGTCATGGCGTCGATGCTCTTGATGCCGGTCTGGAGGGGCTCCTTCACCGGCTGGCGGTCGACCACGCCGGGGGCCTGGACCTCGAGGCGGCGGGATTCGGTGGTGTTGATCGGGCCCTTGCCGTCGAGGGGCTGGCCGAGGGCGTCGACGACTCGGCCCAGCAGTCCGTCGCCCACGGGAACCGAGAGGATCCGCCCGGTGGCGCTCACCGCCTGGCCGTCCTCGATGTGGCCCATCTCGCCCAGGACGACGGCGCCGATGGACTCCTCGTCGAGGTTCAGGGCCAGTCCGAGGGTGCCGCCCTCGAACTCGAGCAGCTCGTTGACCGAGGTGTTGGGCAGCCCGGAGATGCGGGCGATGCCGTCGCCGACTTCGATGATCTGGCCGACCTGCTGGCGCTCCAGGCTGGGCTTGAAGCCCTCCATGTGCTTGCGCAGCACGTTGGTGATGTCGTCGGGGCTGAAGTTGAACCCCGAGCCCGAGCCGGTGTTGTTGGCGATGGCTGCATCAGTCATCTGATGGTTTCCTTCAGTTGATCGAGCCGGTGGCGAATGGTGCCGTCGATGACCACGTCGCCCACCCGGGCGGAGAGGCCGCCGAGGACCGAGGGATCCACATGGACCTTGACTTCGACTTCCTTGCCGAGGTTCTTGGAAAGGGCGGTGGCCAGGCGCTTCCGCTGGTCCTCGTCGAGGGGGACGGCCGAGCGCACTTCGGCCACTGCGTGCTGGCGGTCGGAGGCGGCCCGCTCGACCAGGCTGGAGATGATGGCCGGCAGATCACGGGCGTGGCCGGCGCCGACGATGAACGACACCAGACTGGTGGTGATCGGCGTGGCGTTCCCCTTGCCCAGCAGGTCGGAGATGATCGCCTGGCGCTTCTCGGCGGGGATGGACACGTCGGTGAGGGTGGAGCGGAGCTCGTCGGAGGAGCCCAGCACGTGGGAGAGGTTGAACAGCTCGTCCTCCACCACGCCCAGCGCCCCTTCGGCGCGCGCCACCTCGAAGAGGGCGGCGGCGTAGCCGGTGATCTGCTCGGGCAGCATTTAGAAATACCCGCCCTCAGGCTGCATTGCCGGCCTCGTCGATGAAGCGCTCGATGAGGGCCAGGTTGGTCTCCCGGTCGAGGTTGCGCTGGACGACCTTCTCGGTGAGCTCGATGGTCATGTCGGCCACGCGGGCCCGCAGGTCGCCCATGGCCCGCTCAACCTGAGCGGCGATGTCCTCCTGGGCCCGTGACTTGATCTCGGCCACCTCGGCCTCGGCCTGCTTCTTCAGATCCTGACGGAGCTTGTCGGCCGACTGGCGGGCTTCCTCGATGATGCGGGCCGACTCGTTCTTGGCGTCGGCCAGCTGGCGGCGGTAGTCCTCGAGGATGGTGTTGGCCTCATCGCGGGTCTTCTCGGCCTCGTCCAGGCTGCCCTGGATCTTCTCGGCCCGGGCATCGATGCCCTTCTTGACCGCCGGGAAGGCGAACTTGGCGATGAGGAAGAACAGGATCGAGAAGGACCGGGCGCCCCAGATGATCTCGTTGGTGGCCGGCAGGATCGGGTTGGTGGTGGGCACCTCGGCGCCCTCCTCGACCGCAAGGATCACTGCGTTCAGCAGGTACATGACGCCTCCCCTAGGCGAACTTGATGAGGATGAAGACGACGAACCCGATGAGGGCCAGGGCTTCGGTGAAGGCGATACCGAGGAACATGGTGGTCCGCACCATGCCGGCGCTCTCCGGCTGGCGGGCCATGGCGGTGATGGCGTTGCCCACCACGATGCCAATGCCGATACCAGGGCCGATGGCGGCGGCGCCATAGCCGATACCGGCACCGATGGCGCTCAGGCCGTCGAGAAACTCGTCCGGGGCGGTCTGGGCGAGGATGGAACTGATCAGTGACAACAAGAGAGCTCTCCTAGTGCTCGGGGTGCATGGCCCCGCCGATGTACACGGCGGCGAGAATGGTGAAGATGAACGCCTGCAGCACGGCGACGAGGATCTCGAAGCCGGTCAGCAGGACCAGCATGAGGAACGGCAGCGGCAGGACGATGGCCAGTGGACTGGCGGTCCACAGGGCGGCGGACAGCACCGCAAAGGTGATGAGCAGCAAGTGGCCGGCGAGCATGTTGGCGAAGAGCCGCACGGCCAGGGAGAACGGCCGCACGAAGATGGTGGAAACGAACTCGATGAGGGCCACCAGCGGCAGGAGGAACTTGGGCACGCCGGGGGGGAACAGCATCGACTTGAAGTAGCCGCCCAGGCCCTGGGACCGGATGCCGACCACGTTGAAGATGACCCACACCAGCAGGGCCAGGAAGGCGGGAAGGGCCATCCGGGCATTCACCGGGAACTGGATGCCGGGGATGACCTCGAAGATGTTGGTGAAGAAGACGTAGAAGAAGATGGTGACCAGGAACGGCGTCCACGGAAGGCCGGCGGGGCCCATCGTCTGCAGGATGATGTCGTTGCGGACGAACTCGATCCCCGACTCCACGACCGTCTGCACCGGGGTGGGCACGAGCCGGCCCGATGAGGCAGCGCGGCCGGCGGCCCAGAACAGGAAGAAGACAATGAACGCGGCAGCCCACATCAGCAGGACGACCTTGTTGACCTCGAAGATCGTTCCCTTGAAGAAGATCCCGGGCCATTCCAGGATCTCCTCGATCGGCGGGAAGTGGAGGCCGCCGCCGCCCTCCTGGACGGCGAGCAACATGTTCATCGACGCCCTCCTGCGAGCTTGGACGGGGTGGGCTTGAGGCCGGGATAGGCCAGCGAGGCCGACACGTGGCGGGTCTCCCAGATGAGAAGGCCGAGGTGGGTCACGATCAGGGTGAAGCCCAGGGCGGTGATGTCGACCCAGGCCTGGTCCTTGACCGCCCAGACCACGGCGGTGAGCAGGAACAGGCGGAGGGCGAAGCCGCCCAGGGCGGCCACCATGAGCAGAGCCAGGCTGATGCGGGCGGCCCAGCCGAGCAGCGCGGCCGAAAGGGCCAGATTGGCGAGCACCAGGACCACGGCGAAGGCGCCGGAGAAGGCTCCGTCGACACCCCAGATGAGGCCGGCCACCAGCACCAGTACGGGCAGGACGGGGAGCATGCGCCGGGCCATATCGCCGGCGACCTGGGCCTCGACGGCGGGGCCGGGGTCGGCGGTGAACGTCTCGGCCGTCATGCGCCGTCCCCGGGCTTGGCCCACGGACTGACGGCCTCGTGTTCCTTCATGCGGGCGTCGTAGCCGTAGTACATGCGGGCCATGAGGCCGGCCATGGCCACCAGGAAAAAGACAATGGTAAGGACGGGCACCAGGCCGAGCCATCGGTCGAGCAGGTAGCCGGCACCGCCGAAGATGGCCGGCGTGAGGGCCAGCTCGAAGGCCCGTGACAGACCCTCGCCGGCGCCGTTGTACAGCTCGCTCTGGGGCGCGACGGCAGCACGGGTCAACCCGGCTACCTTCTCTCGCAGCTCCACCCGTCCCCTTCTGCTTGTGACCCTATCCTTGTGAATCAGCGCGCAATCTACGGGAAACCTTGCCGTCGCTGCAAGCCGGACGGAGCGGCCGCCGAGGTCGACGGGGGTGGCGACTTGGGCCACACCGACGAGTCGTCCTCCTCCTCGAGCTGGCGGGCCGTCTGGCGCACCCCCGGATGGAACAGGGTGTAGAGCAGCACGGCGAGGGCGGCGACGGCGAACGGCACCACTGCGTTGCCCTGGTTGGTGTAGGTGGGCACCAGGACGACGCCGGAGAGGATGGCCGTCCACGCCCACAGGATGAGCACCGAGCGGCGCTGGCCGTGGCCCTGGCGCATGAGGCGGTGGTGGAGGTGCTCTTTGTCGGCCTGCGACAGAGAGGTGCGGCGCCGGGCCCGGCGAACGATGGCCAGGGCGGTGTCGACGAACGGCACCCCCAGGATCACGAACGGGATCACGAGGGGGGCGAAGAAGAAGTAGGTCTGGCCGCTGAACTGGTCGGCTGTGCGCCCCCCCACCGAGATGGTCGACGCGGCCATCAGCAGCCCGAGCAGCAGCGACCCGCTGTCGCCCATGAACACCTTGGCCGGATGGAAGTTGTGGGGCAGGAACCCCACGCTGACGCGGCTGGTGTTGGCCAGGTTGAGCGGCGCCATTTTGTCGGAGGACTGCAGGCCGACGTCGGCCAGGCGGTAGGAGTAGATGAAGAAGGCGCCGGCGGCGATGGCGATGAC